>NZ_JASODH010000005.1:0-211752 GCF_030212035.1 Pauljensenia sp. UMB10120
ATCCCAACCAAAAAAACTCAAAAAACAAAAACAAGCATCAACAAAACAAACACACTATCGAGTTCACAAACAACACCCCCACACGCCCACAACCCCAAACAAAAGGCCACAAACGCGGGACAACCACCACAAACAACACCAACCACAAACAATCAGCACCGCCCGGGCGACAAGAAAATACTCTACGAACAATCGGGCGATCTGTCAAATGAGTGGGCCGGGATCTGCATCACAGATCCCGGCCCTTCGTCAGGTCTCACGTACCGATTGACATTCTCACCACGCTCGTTGACGTTCTCATCGCGCCGGTCGATGTTCTCAATACGCCAGCTGGCATCGTCGATTCGCCACTCGACATTCTCAACGTGCGCTAAGCCGTGCCGTGTCAGTGGCAAGCATCGCGTTCAGGCCGGTTCACGGCCACCTGCACGCACCTCGGTTCAGTCAGCACTTGTTCACTGATTGGCATGCACAACAGCAAGGTTGCGGCGCCCTCGTCGAATGAGCGCCAGACCGCCGGCGAGCAGGTCTGATGCTTCAATCGGGGCGTCTTCGTCTTCGACCTTGACATTGTTCAGATACGCACCACCGGATGCGACGGTACGGCGCGCAGCAGAGCGGCCTTTCTCCAGGCCCGACGCAATCAAGGCATCCACAATCGTGTCATGGCCAACGCGAATGCTACCGGATGGTAGTTCGCCAGTCGCAGCAACCAGCGTCTCTTCGTCAACTTCACGCAGATCTCCTCTGCCCCACAGCGCTTCTGTCGCAGCCTGCACGCGAGCGACTGCATCTGCACCGTGCACCAGCGTGGTGACCTTTTCGGCCAGCTCCTTCTGTCCTTCGCGCAGATGTGGACGCTCGGCAACCGACTGGGCAAGCTCTTCGATGCGTTCGCGGGAATCAAAGGTGAAGACCTTCAGCAACTTCACGACATCCTCATCCGCGACCTGCAGCCAGAACTGGTAGAACGCGTACGGGCTCATCATCTGAGGATCCAGCCAGATCGCGCCGCCCTCGGACTTGCCGAACTTGGTGCCGTCAGACTTCGTGATGATCGGTGTGGTCATCACATGCGTGGTGGCGCCCTCGACTCGGCGGATCAGTTCCACACCGCCAATCATGTTGCCCCACTGGTCGTTTCCGCCGGTTTCCAAGGTGCAGCCGTAGTTCCGGAACAGTTGCAGGTAGTCATGCGCCTGGAGGATCTGGTAGCTGAATTCGGTAAACGAGATTCCCTCTTCAGAATTCAGGCGGCGAGCGACGATATCTTTCGACAGCATGGTGCCGACTCGGAAGTACTGGCCCACGTCGCGCAGCAGGTCGATCGCGGACAGCTGGCTGGTCCAGTCAAGGTTATTGACGAGGCGTGCCGCGGCCGGCCCGTCGAACTCAAGGAACTGCGAAAGCTGGGCGCGTAGTCTGTCCGCCCACTGTCCCACCACGTCGCGTGACTGAAGCTGGCGTTCACCGGACAGGCGCGGATCACCGATCATGCCCGTTGCGCCACCAACCAGTGCCAACGGCTTGTGGCCAGCGTTTTGCAGATGCCGCATGAGAAGCACCTGCACCAGGTGACCGTGATGCAAAGAGGCGGCAGTTGGATCAAAACCGCAATAGAAGGTGACCGGACCAGCGTTCAGGTGCGCACGCAGCGCATCCAAATCCGTGTGCTGAGCAATCAGCCCACGCCACTGTAGTTCGTCCACTAAATCCTGTGTCACCGCTCTGCTCTCCTTATGATCGCGGTCGTTTTGGCTTTCTTCTCTCAGGCGCGCGCCAGGCAGGCGTTCACCTACTGCGGTTAGCTTAGTCGGGTCGGGCCACCCTCGTCACACGTGTCCACTACGAACGAGACGACGCCACGCCCTCCTGAATCCAGGCGCGATGCGTGCTGGCCAGACGGGTCGCCTCGGACAACTGCTCGCGCACCCGGTCCGGCGCCGTTCCTCCTCGGGCATTGCGGGCAGCAACCGATCCCTCAACACTGAGCACGTCGCGCACGTGAGGTGTCAGGTGCTCACTGATCGCAGCAAATTCGTCATCGGTCAGGTCCCACAATTCCACGCCTCGTGCCTCTGCCTGGCGCACGCACGCACCGGACAGTTCGTGCGCCACTCTAAAGGGCACTCCCTGTTTGACGAGCCACTCGGCAATATCTGTAGCCAGCGAGAAACCCTGTGGTGCAAGCTGCGCCATTCGCTCGAAGTTCAGGCGCATTGTGGAGACCATTCCGGCAATGGCCGGCAGCAGCACGTCAAGCGTGTCGATCTGATCAAAGACAGGTTCCTTATCTTCCTGCAGGTCTCGATCGTAAGCCAGCGGGATTCCCTTGAGGACGCTCAGCAGCGCCGTCAGGTCACCGATCATGCGCCCGGCCTTGCCTCGTCCCAGTTCGGCCACGTCGGGATTCTTCTTCTGCGGCATGATCGATGAGCCCGTGGAGAACGAATCATCCAGAGTCACATAGTCGAATTCTCGGGTATTCCAGATGACGATTTCTTCGCACAGGGTCGATAGGTCGATTCCGATCATCGTCATGACGAAGGCGAACTCTGCAACCACGTCGCGCGAAGCTGTGCCGTCGATAGAGTTGGCGACACTGTCGGTAAAGCCCAGTTCCTCGGCAATGGTCTGTGGGTCCATTCCCAGCGTGTTTCCTGCCAGTGCGCCCGATCCGTACGGGCTGACGGCAGCTCGTTGATCCCAGTCACGCAGACGTTCCACATCGCGCAGTAAGGGCCACACATGTGCGCCGAGGTGATGGGCGACCAGAACGGGCTGCGCGTGCTGCATGTGAGTGCGTCCGGGCATGATCGCATCCCCCGCCAGGCGAGCCTGTTCGAGCAGCGCGTCCACAACGTCAAGTGTCAGCGCTCCAATGTGTCGCGCCTCGTCGCGCAGATACATGCGGATGAGCGTAGCGATCTGATCGTTGCGTGAGCGGCCGGCGCGCAACTTCCCACCCAGTTCAGCGCCCGCTTTATCGATCAATGCGCGTTCGAGCGCAGTGTGCACGTCCTCGTCATCAGGGTCAGGTACGAGGGCGTCCGATGCGACTTCTGCGCTGAGTTCGTCGAGGGTGGATTCCATGCCGTCCAGTTCTTCGTCGGTCAGCAGCCCTGCTCTGTTTAGGGCGCGTGCATGAGCTTTCGAGCCGGCCAGATCAGCCTGGGCCAGCCGCCAGTCAAAGTGAGTTGACACGGACAATCTGGCAAGCGCCTGAGAGGGGCCGCCTGAAAATCGTCCACCCCACAATGCGACGGGACGGGCGAGAGACGATTGGCGTGGTGCTGCATCAGATTTCGATTTTGCGCTCATAGTTTCATGATGCCTGTTCGCACGCCGCGATGCCAACATCGACACAGACAAAATGCATATACTCAGCACGGCAGCAATGTGAGGAGGAACAGTGGACGTCAATCCCCGTGTTGATTCCGAGATCGGTCGGCTGCGTGAGGTGATCGTGCACCGCCCCGGTCAGGAAGTCGAACGGCTCACTCCCCTCAATCATGCTGAGCTTCTTTTCGATGATCTGATGGATCCGGGCCGTGCACGAGCTGAGCACGATCAGTTCGTCGAAGTCATGGAGGGCGAAGGCATCGAGGTGCACAAGCTGCGCACATTGTTGTCGCAGACACTGCACCACGAGCAGGCCCGCCAGGCGGTACTGGATCGCACGCTCAATGAACGCCGGCTCGGACCGGTGCTCACCCCTGCGCTGCGCGAATGGACGGCGGATCTGTCGGCAGATCGCCTGACCGCCATGTGTGTGGACGGTTTGACGGTCGATGAGTGGAAGAGTGTGTCGCCTGTGCGCTCGCTGGTGACACGCACGCTCGAAGATGAAGATTTCCTGATTCGTCCCCTGCCAAACCACCTGTTCACGAGGGATGCGTCTGCGTGGATTCACGGTGGTGTGGCCGTCAATTCGATGTCACGTCTGGCGCGCGAGCGCGAATCGCTGCACTATTCGGTTATCTACCAGTACCATCCACGTTTTGCCCCCTGGGATTTCCACTGGTGGTCGCGCGGCACATCAGGTGCTATTCGCAGTGCCGAGGGCGGCGACGCTCTGGTGGTGGGCGATGGGATCGGTGTGTTTGGCGTGTCGGAACGCACCACGCCGCAAGGTGTTGAGCGCTTGGCTGTCAAAATGTTCGAGGCCGGTCACGCCCACACGGTCCTGGCTGTCGTATTGCCACATGTGCGTACCTTCATGCACTTGGACACAGTGTTGACGCAGGTCGACCGGGATGCTTTCTTGCTGTATCCGCGCTTGGGTGACGTGCGCACGATGACGTTGCGACCCGGCCCCGATGGGGGCGCTCCGATCGTCGAGGATATGCATTACGATCTTCGACGCGCACTGGAAGTGCTGATGGGCCGCTCGTTGCGTTTCATCAGTCCGGATGGCACCTTCTCCGACGTGGATCGCGAGCAGTGGAATGACGGTTTCAATGCGCTAGCGATTGCACCTGGCAAGGTGATTACCTATGATCGTTCCCCGCTGTGTAATGCTGCGTTGCGCCGCGCAGGCATCGATGTCATCGAGATTCAGGGGGCTGAGCTGGGACGCGGCCGCGGCGGTCCGCGCTGTATGTCGTGTCCTGTGGTGCGCGACCCCGTTGACCAGGACTAGGCGGGACCGGCAGGGACAATACCCCCACGCCCACTTCACTGTCTTCCTGTTCGACCCTGACGACCAGCCATGTGGCCAGGGCGACGAACAGAATCCATGTGCCTTCGAATAGGAGGCGCGATTCAGTGAGGGACTGCACCAAAATGGCCGTCATCATCAGTGCCGGTGCCAGCGAGTACACGTCACCGTCGATACGGCGAATGGCGACGCGCAAGACGCGAATACCGATGACGCAGATGGCAATGACGAAGACGGCCAGGCCAATGAGTCCGGTCTGGAATGACACGTCCACGAATGCGTTGTGGGCGTGAGGCGTGGGCGCGCCGTCCTGACGGATTACCAGATCGCGATACATCGGGATCCACGGTGGCCACAGCATGACCCATCCCCACCCGCCGATGGGCCGTTGTTTCCACAGCTCAAACACTGCACGCCAGATGTCAGAGCGTCCCGTCAGGTCTGCGTCGCGACCGATAAACTCAGCGATCGGGGCGTACAGGAGCGCTCCGACGACGCTGACGATCAGCAGAGCCATCGCCGAAATTCGCAGGACGCGCTGCCGCCTGTGCGCGCGCACGCGCCGTAGAACGGTTCCAACCAGGAAAACTCCGGCGCATGCCAGCAGCGCCACGAAAACGGTAGCTGACCGTGTCAGCGCCAGTGTCGCCGCGTACAGGGCGAACCATGTGAGGGCACGCCTGGAGCTCATGCGTCGCGCGCGGAGCTGAATCACCGTGCAGATGATGCCGAACAGTGCGATTGCGGCCAGTGGGTTGCGGTTGCCGACAAACCCCTGGATGGGGCCACCTCTGAACAGCGCGGATTCAGTCCACAGCTGCGTGGCGCCTACATTACTCTGGCCGCGCAGCCACACAGGAACGATCGGATGGCCGACAAAGATGGCGCACCATAGCTCCATCACCAGGCTGATTCCCACCGACCATCGCATCGCTGCGGCGAACGCGTCGATGAGGCGCTCCAGCGGCACCGCGATGGCGATCATGATTCCAATGAGAGCGCTCAGTGTGCTGCCCAGTGATGCTAACGCTGAGATCCCCGGATACTCGGCCCACAGGGCTGACATCCAGCACACCAGTAGGAATGCCGCGATCGTCCACGGGACACGGCGGATCGTCACGCGCCGCCCCGCAATGACAAACATCGCGATGAATACTGCTGCGGACAGCACGACGATGATGCCGTATCCGACCCATCCGATCAGCGCGCGAAATCCCGTTCCGCTGAATGTCAGGAAAAAGACCCAGGCAATCATGGGTTCGAGGTATTCGTTGGCGTGAGCACCCCACCGAAGTGTTGCATTCAGGCGTGCTCTGCGAATTGACCACGTCAAGGTGCTGAGCGCCCAGCCGGCGTTTCGCAGCGGAGACGACATGGTGACGCGCAGCTCACGATGGCGCACATCCGAGGAAGCCTCCCTCGTCACTGTCCGGTCAAGAAGACGCCGTGACGAGGAGGATGCGATCGCAAGGTGGTGCGCCATGTGTCCCCTCGAAAACCTGGTGGTGAAATGAAGAAGCGGAGGTTCGTGCCGTGGGCAGGGACAACCCCCGGCTTCGATGCCTCAGAATACGAGGGTACGAAAAACCGGGGGTAAGTCCTAATCGGTTCGATGAGGAGTCGGACGCTCTTTAGAAACGATCCGGTTACGGTTCGATCACGAGAGGAAGCGCCGACTAGTGCGCGTCCTCGTCGAAGTTCACGCCGCGTCCGAAACGCACGTCGCGGGCTGCTGCCAGTTTGGCGCTCATTCCGTAGATTTCAATGAAGCCGCGCGAGTGGGACTGGTCGAAGGTATCGCCCGTCTCGTAGGTCGCAAGGTTGAAGTCGTACAGGGAGGAGTCGGAGCGTCGACCTGTCACCGTTGCTCGCCCACCGTGCAGCGTCATGCGAATGTCACCACTGACGTAGGTCTGCGTGTTCTCGATGAAAGCGTCCAGCGCATTCTTGAGCGGTGAGTACCACTGCGCGTCGTAGACGAGTTCGGACCAGCGTTCGTCCACGCGGCGCTTGTAGCGTGCCAGTTCGCGCTCGACGGTGACGTTTTCAAGCTCCTGGTGAGCGGCGATCAGGGCCACGGCTCCTGGTGCTTCATAGATTTCACGCGACTTGATGCCCACCAGGCGGTCCTCGACAATGTCGATACGGCCGATGCCCTGCGCGCCAGCGCGGCGGTTCATTTCCTGAACGGCTTCCAGAGGAGTCACGGCACGCCCATCGATGGCGACGGGGACACCCTGCTCGAAGGTGATGACTACCTCGTCAGGAAGTGGCGGGTAGGTCGGGTCGTCGGTGTAGTTGTACACGTCCTTGGTCGGCGCGTTCCAGATGTCTTCAAGGAACCCTGTTTCGATGGCACGACCCCACACGTTCTGGTCGATCGAGAAGGGATTGTGTTTCGTCGTCTCAATGGGCAGATTGTGCTTGTTGGCGTAGTCGATGGCCACGTCGCGGGTCAACGCGAGGTCGCGCACGGGAGCGATCGTTTTCAGGTCAGGAGCCATCGATGTGAGGGATACTTCGAAGCGGACCTGGTCGTTGCCTTTGCCGGTGCAGCCGTGTGCCACGGTGGTGGCGCCGAATTGCCGTGCGGCGCGCACCAGGTGCTTAACGATCAGCGGGCGTGACAGCGCAGATACGAGGGGGTAGCGCCCCTGGTACAGTCCGTTGGCTTTCAGCGCGGGCATGCAGTAGTCGGAAGCAAACTCTTCCTTCGCATCTGCGACGTATGCTTCCACGGCACCGCAGTCGAGGGCGCGTTGGCGGATCACCTCCAGGTCTTCGCCGCCCTGCCCCACGTCAACGGCAACGGCAACCACTTCCATACCTGTCTGCTGTTCGATCCAGCCGATTGCAACAGAGGTGTCAAGCCCACCGGAGTAGGCCAGTACAACGCGGTCCTTGTGTTCACTCATTTCGTTTCTACCCTTTGATTGTCGTACTCGAATGATTCACGCTTATTGGCGAGGCTCGACCAGTGCGATCAGTGTTGACTGAAGTTCCACGGCGTCCTCAGTGCTGCGACATGCGACGAAAATAGTGTCATCTCCTGCCACGGTGCCAACGACTCCCTCGAGCCGCGCGGTGTCGATGGCTGATCCGAGCAGGTTGGCTGCGCCCACTGGTGTGCGCACAACCAGGAATGTGCCGGCGGTGTCTACTGCAACGAGCAGGTCCTGAGCCCATCGCTCCAGGCGCGCCAGTGATTCTTCTCCACGACGCGTCTGTTCCCCGTCCAGGTCCGGCACTGAATAGATCTGTTTACCTGAGGCCGTGCGAATCTTCGTGGCGTGCATCTCCACGAGGTCACGTGACAAAGTGGCCTGCGTCGTTTCGATACCCAGCACGGCCAGTGCTTCACGCAGTTCCTTCTGAGAGGAGATCTGCTGATCGGCAAGGATGTCCACAATGGCTCCGCGTCGAGCGGTGCGTGACGACGGGATGCCTTGCGTGTCAGGGCCGGCGTGGTCTGTCATCAGTCCTCCTTGTGTGCGTGGCCGAGTGTCTGCCGGGCGCTGTGAACCAATGCAGGCAGAGTCTCAGTGAAGGACTGAGCCTGCTGGTCTGACAGCGTTAACGGTGGTGCCAGACGGATTGTATGGGCGTTTGGCGCATTAATGATAAATCCTTCGTCAGCTGCATGGCGCACAAGCGCACTGGCGCACGGTTCATTAAATTCGACCGCAATAAGCAGGCCGCGTCCGCGCACCTCGCGCACCGCCGCTCCGCCTGCCTCACGCAGTTCGGCGCGCCACTGTTTACCCAGTGTGAGGGCGTTTGCCAGCAACGCATCGTTTTCGATGGTGTCGATGACGGCCAGGCCTGCGGCGGCGCACACCGGGTTGCCGCCAAAAGTCGTGCCGTGCATTCCCTGGGTGAGGATCGATCCAGCCTGGCCGATACCGACGCAGGCTCCAATCGGCATGCCTCCACCTAGTCCTTTGGCGAGAGTGACGACGTCGGGCGTGATTCCTGCGTGGTGGTGCGCCATCCACTGTCCGGTGCGTCCCATGCCGCTTTGTACTTCGTCAACGACCATCAGTGCGCCGATCTCATTGCAGCGCCGACGCACGGCCTGAAGGTACTCATCACTGAGCGGGTAGACGCCTGCTTCTCCCTGGATGGGCTCAACGATGATGCCTGCCACGCCTTGGGTCAGGTGGCGGTCGAGTGCGTCCATATTGTTCGGCTCAATGAATTCGATTCCTTCGAGCAACGGTGCAAATGGCGTGCGGTAAGCCTCTTTCCAAGTCACTGAGAGTGCGCCCGCTGAGCGTCCGTGGAATGCGCCAGTCAACGCAATGATGCGAGGTGTCGTGTCGGCAGAAAAGCCCTTGGTACCCTCGTCGATCTTCCTGTTGCCCCAGGTGCGGATCATTTTGATGGCGCACTCGTTGGACTCCGTACCCGAATTGGTGAAAAAGACACGTGATCCGTCTGGAACGGCGTCCGCGCACACGATGCCGAGAACACGTTCGGCCAGTTCAATCTGCGGCGGTGTGGCAAAGAAATTGGAGACGTGATCCAGTGTTGCCAGTTGCGTACTCACTGCGCGCTCAATGGCCGGGTGGCAATGTCCCAGCACGTTGACGGCAATTCCGCCCAGCAGGTCCAGGTACTCTGCTCCGGTGTCGTCCACAACCGTGCAGCCCTGTGCACGCGTGAGGATACGCTGAGGAGGTCCAAATGTGTCCATGAGCGCCTCATGGTAGCGATTTTCCCAGGTCATTGATCCTCCCCTTCATTTCCGTCAGCGGTGATCATCGTTCCGACGCCCTCGTCAGTAAAGACTTCCAGCAGCATGGAGTGCGGCTGGCGGCCGTCGATGACGTGGACACGCGGCACACCCTGTTCGAGGGCGGCCAGCGCAGCAGTCATCTTCGGCGCCATCCCCGAATCAAGGGTGGGAACGAGGGCGGCCAGTTCACTGCGCGAGAGGCGACTGATCAGAGAGTTTGGATCCGGATAGTCTGCGTAGAGTCCTTCCACGTCGGTCAACATGATGAGCTTTTCAGCACCGATCGCGCCAGCCAGTGCTGCTGCAGCAGAATCGGCGTTAATGTTGAGCACTCCAGATGGCGCATCCTGGTTGGGTGCCACGGAGGAGACTACCGGGATGAAACCCGAATCCACCAGCGCCATCAGTGGCTGGGCGTTGACGTGGGTAATAGTTCCCACCAATCCAATATCAACGGCTTCACCATCGACCCATGCGGGTGTGCGTTGAGCCTGGAACAGACCCGCGTCTTCTCCTGCCAGTCCGATGGCCTGGTAACCCTGAACGTTAAGCAGGCTGACCAGTTCGCGCTGTACTTTTCCAATCAGCACCATGCGCACAATCTCCATGACGTCCTCGGTGGTGACCCGCAGCCCTTTGGTGAAGGGCGCATCGAGGCCCACCCGGGACAGCATCTGGTTGATCTGAGGACCACCGCCGTGAACGACGACCGGCTTGACACCCCACTGGTGCAAGAAAAGGACATCCTGGGCAAATGCGTGCATGAGTGAGTCGTCCACCATCGCATTGCCGCCATACTTGATCACGACATACTTGCCGCGGTGGTGACGCAGCCACGGCATTGTTTCCAGCAAAATAGCGGTCTTATCCCGCGCGGTCAGTGTGGTCATGATGAGTACGCGCTGTTCTCGTGGACGTAGTCGTAGGTCAGGTCGGAGGTGATGATGGTGGCACTGGCTGAACCATTGTGCAGATCGACCTCAATATTGACCTGCCGATCCGTCATGTCGACGAGGTCTCGCGACTGCCCCACTCCTCCTGCCTGGCAGACCTGCACACCGTTGAAGCTCACGTCAATGGCGTCCGGGTCAAATGGTGCGACCTCTTCAGGGATTGTGCCGATTTCTGACAGGACACGCCCCCAGTTCGGGTCATTGCCGAAAATTGCGGCCTTGAGCAGGTTCGATCGCGCGACGGCCCGGGCGATAATCTCGGCGGCTTCTTCACTGTGCGCACCGCGCACGGTGATGTCGATGTCATGAGTGGCGCCCTCGGCGTCCGCAATGAGCTGGCGTGCCAGCGTGGCGCAGGCGCTGCGCAGATGTGCGGTCAGTTCCTGTGCATCGGCGCGGTGACCGGATGCTCCAGAAGCCAGTGCAATGACGGTGTCATTGGTGGAGCGGCATCCATCTGAGTCCACGCGGTTAAACGTCGTGCGGACCGCTTCACGCAAGGCGGCGTCAAGTTCACGCTGGTCAACGACTGCATCGGTAGTGAGGACGCACAGCATGGTCGCCAGTGCCGGCGCGAGCATACCTGCACCTTTCGCCATTCCTCCGACCGTGTAGCCGTCTGCATGAATCTCGATCGTCTTGTTCACGGTATCGGTGGTTCGGATGGCATCGGCAGCGTTGGCTCCCGCTTCAGGCGTATCAGCAAGTTCGCCCACCGCCATATCAATTCCGCTGATTACTGCCTCCATCGGCAGCAGCTCACCGATCAAACCGGTGGAGCACACACCGACCTGCATGCTGTCGGCCAGGCTGAGTGCCTGCGCGACGTGGTCGGCCATCTGTTGGGCGTCACGTGCGCCCTGCTCACCCGTGCAGGCGTTCGCTCCCCCGGAGTTCAACACGACGGCACTGACAGTGCCCGCGGCGAAGTGTGCGCGGGAAAGATGGACGGGAGCAGCGGCGACACGGTTGGAGGTAAAGACTGCTGCCGAGGCGCGAAGCTCGGTCGGTCCGGTGTTGACGACGAGGGCGACGTCACGGTTACTGCTGGCTTTGATCCCTGCGTGAACCCCTGATGCGAGAAATCCCTGAGGTGCTGTCACGCCGGTCAATGGTGCTGTCTGGTTCATGGTGTCACTCCAATGGTGGGGATTCCGGTCAGTTCAGGCAGGCCGAGCGCAAGGTTTGCGCTCTGGATGGCTGCACTCGCAGTTCCTTTACCGAGGTTGTCAAGTGCGCAGATAGTGACAAGACTGTGGGCACGTTCGTCAATCACTGCATTGACGAGGGCACAGCCGGTCGCGTTGACGGGCGCAGTGGACGGCCAGGGTGCCTCGTGGCTGACACCGATCAGCGGCTCATTATCGTAGATGCTGTAGGCGTGGGCCACGTCATCTGCACTGACGGATGCGTGCAGCGGTGCCACCACTGTCGCCACGATGCCGCGAGCTGTGGGGACCAGAACGGGCGTGAATGTCAGGCGAACGTCGTCCGCCCCGCTGATGCGCAGGTTCTGGATGATTTCGGGGATGTGCCGGTGGGTTCCTCCCACGCCGTAAGGCACGATCGCGCCGAGTGCCTCGGAGGCCAGCAGATGCTGTTTGGGTGATCGGCCGGCACCTGAATAACCCACTGACAAGGTGGCGCATAGGGTCGGTTCGACGATGTGCGCGGCGATGGCTGGCTGTATTGCCAGGGTGACTGCTGTCGCATTACAGCCGGGCACGGCGATCTGACAGGCGTGTGCGAGGGCGTCGCGTTGACGTGTCATCTGTGTTTCGCCGCTGTGCAGCAATTCTGGCATTCCATAGGTCCACGGTTCGGCTGCGTCGGTGCCGTAGTAGCGATGCCATTCGTCTGCATCGGTCAGTCGATGGTCGGCAGCGCAGTCGATGATCAGTGCTGACGTGCCAGCGCGTGCGAGTTCATCGGAAAGTCGGGCGGAGTGTCCGTGTGGCAGGGCCAGGAAAATCACATCAACGCCGCCGAGAGCCTGGGCTGTTGTTTCCTGGATCACCAGCGCACCTTGGGGCCCGGTGATGTTCGGATGCATCTGTGCCAGGGTGTTGCCGGCGGAAGATGCTCCCGTAACTATGCTGAGCGTGATGTCAGGATGCGCGGTAAGGAGGCGTGCGATTTCGCCTCCTGCGTATCCCGATACTCCTGCAATAGCTGCCCGAAAATTCATATGCATGACTATACACAGTCATGCATAATTTGCATAACGGGTGTCCTCTATATGGACACCAAGGCTACTGAGCGTCCGACTCCTGCGGTGCCGTATTACCCGACTTCAGATCCTGTGCTATCTCATCTGCCCACTGATCCACTTCGTCCCACGGCCGAAAATCGCCCTCGACCGCACCGGCAAGGCGCGCGATAGTGCGCTCACGCAGTGACAGGCGCGAGGGGTCGTAGCGACCCGGGAACTTCTGGTGGTGGACTATCGGCACCTTCATCAGCACCGGGCCAATGCGCGAGGGGTCCTGCAGCGAATGCTTCGGCACCCCGGACAGGCCCACTGAAAAAGCCCACACTGGCATCGACAGCAGGTTCGGGCGAAAACGCTCCATGAAATCGTTCGCCTGCGCCATCCACTGCGTCATGTACACGGCTGAGCCGCACACAACAGCGTCGTAGGACTCCAGAGATTTCACGTCCTCCGGATTGATCATCTCGACATCGAGGTCGTGCGAGCGCAGACGGTCAGAGATACGTTCGGCAACCTCACGGGTTGCACCATGTTTTGACGAAGCAGTGACGAGGATTTTCATAATCCCAGTATGGACGCTTTGGCGCGCCAATGTGAGCCGAATCGTTCAAGAAGTCGCAAATTCTGCCCTGCTGCGCATACGTTTCAGACTCTGAGCAGGACTAACGCCCGAGCACACGCGTATGCGCAAGTGCGGCCAGCGCTTCACGCACCGGCCGCACTGATCACGATTCGCGCATTTGTTATGCGCGAAGTTGCGCCCCGAGCGTCTTACCTGTGCGAGAAATGATGTCGTTGCGTGTGCGCGTAACCTCATCTGCACTCAGAGTGCGATCATCGGCACGCAATTTCACAGTGAAGGCCAGCGAGCGGTGACCGTCGGGAACCTGGTCGCCCTCGTAAATGTCAAAGAGGGATACCTCTTCGGCCAGGGCACCTGCCGCCTGGCGAATCACCTGAGCAACGCGAGCAACGGGAATATCATTGGCGACAACCAGTGCGAAGTCTTCTTTTGCCACCGGGAACGTTGACACGCCGCTCACTTGGATTGGTTCTTCCGCCATATGCGCCACCAGCGCGTCGACGTCCAGCTCCAGCGCGCATGAGCGCTTGGGTAAACCGAATGCCTCACATACACGCGGGTGAAGTTCGCCGGCTCGCGCCACAACAGTCAGTATCTTGCCGTTGCGGACGAAAACCTGCGCCATCCTGCCTGGATGCCACGGTGCCACTGCGTGCGGGTCACTACTCGCTTGAGGCATCGGCGGCCCCTTGTGCACAGGGGTAGATTCAGGAAGCCAGCCGCGTGCTGTTTCCACCTTGACGCCCAGTGACTGTGCGACGCGCCAGACGAGGTCGATGGCATCGGCCCAGTCGTAGACGCGGGGCTGCTCGAACACCCCGTTACCTGTGGCATTTCCGCACAAGATTGCTCCCACATGCCACGGCTGCGAGGGAACGCCGGCCTGGAGCTGAGCTTCCACCTCGGCAGAGGGACGCTGCTCAGCGGACGGCAGATCGGATGGAACCGTTCCTGCCGGGCGCACAACCTTCGCAATCTCAAAGACCGCGATGTGGTTCATACCACGTGACATGTTGCGTCCGGCAACATCGAGCAGCGTGTCCAGGATGCGTGTACGCAGCAGCGGCGCATCGTCGGCCAGCGGATTGCGCAGGCGCACTGCCTGACGGTTCGGGTCATCGGCAGCCAGCTGCTGGCGGTCATGGGCAGCAGTGGACATGAAGGGGTAGGACTCTACCTCGGTCAGTCCAGCATTGGCCAGGACGCGTGCGACGTCACGGCGAGCCTTCTGCGCCGTGGTCAAGCCGTGTCCAGCAGGGGCTTGCGGCAGGATTGACGGGATCTCATCGTATCCGTGCAAGCGCGCGACCTCTTCGACCAGGTCGGCAGGCCCGGTCAGGTCAGGTCGCCAGCTCGGAGGTGTCACCTGCCATTGGGCCTCGCTGTCCTCGCCATGAACCTGGCAGCCGATTGTTTCCAGCAGTTCGCGAATGCGTGCCGGAGGCAATTCGAGTCCGGTCAGGCGCTGCGTCTCACTCACTTTCATGTCGATCGGTCGAGCTTCGGGCACGGTATTGACCTCGAACACGTAGGGGTCAGCCTGTCCCCCGCCGTATTCTTCAAGCAGCGCGCATGCCTGGGCAATCGCGACGGGCGGAATCGCCGGGTCCGAACCGCGTTCGAAACGCTTCGAGGCTTCAGAGGCCAGGAAGTGGCGTCGGGACGTGCGCGCAATTGAAATGGAATCAAAGTGCGCAGCTTCGAGGACCAGGTCTGTTGTCCCCTCAGTGATTTCAGAGTCGAGGCCACCCATCACTCCGGCAAGTCCTATAATTCGCGATCCATGCTGGCCTTGCGGAGAATCCGTGATAAGCAGGTCTTCGTCGTTCAGTGCGCGATCTTCACCATCGAGGGTGACGAGATGCTCACCTTTTTCAGCTCTGCGCACCACGATGGGTGCTGCCACAGAACCAAGGTCGTAAGCGTGCATCGGCTGGCCCAGATCCAACATGATGTAGTTGGTGACGTCGACGGGCAGGCTGATTGAGCGCATGCCTGCCATCTCCAGGCGCTCCACCATCCATTTGGGCGTCTGAGCGTGCGTGTCGACGCCGCGCACGATGCGTGTAACGAAGCGGTCGCACCCGACGTGGTCGCGGATCGGGCGCTTGTCCTCAACTTCCACGCTCAAAGCTGAGTCGGAGTGTTCGGGCAGGTCAAGGCCATCGGGCAGACCGGGATCAGTCAGGGTTGCTCCCGTTGAGTGGGAGTATTCGCGCGCCACGCCACGCATGGAGAAGCAGTAGCCGCGGTCCGGAGTGACATTGATTTCGAGGACTTCTTCCCCCAGTCCCAGCAGTGGAATCACATCTGATCCGGGAGCGGGGATCTGGTCGGCATCGAACTTGTCGGTCAGAACGAGGATGCCGTTGTGGTCCTCCCCGAGGCCCAGTTCGCGCTCCGAACAGATCATGCCGTCAGAGATGTGACCGTAGGTTTTGCGGGCAGAGATCTCGAAGGGGCCGGGCAGAACTGCGCCCGGCAGGCTGACGACCACCAGGTCGCCCACATCAAAATTGTGAGCACCGCAGATGATGCCGCGACTGGGCAGGTCAGATGGCTCTTTCCCAGTTCCCGGCTCGTCGTTGTGCTGGCCGACATCGACTCGGCAGTAGTTGATGACTTTGCCGTTGGATTGTTCTTTCGGCTCGCGTGTGAGCACTTTGCCTACGACAAGCGGGCCCGTCACGCGGGCGGGATGAATTGTTTCTTCCTCCAGGCCCACTTTCACCAGCGCTGCGGCCAGTTGCGGAACCGTCACGGAGGCGGGAATTTCTACGTGGTCACGAAGCCACGACAATGGAACCATAGGCATGTTCAGTGTCCCCTTCCGTTGAGTCCGAACTGCTGGGAGAAGCGCACGTCTCCCTCGACGATGTCGTGCATGTCAGCGATGCCGTGACGCAGCATGAGCGTGCGTTCAATACCCATGCCGAATGCGAAACCGGAATACTCGTCAGGGTCGACGCCGCAGGCGCGCAGCACGTTTGGGTTGACCATGCCGCAGCCACCCCATTCAATCCAGCCGGGGCCGCCCTTCTTCTGCGGGAACCACAGATCCATCTCGGCGCTCGGTTCAGTGAAAGGGAAGAAGCTGGGGCGCAACCGCGTGCGCGCGTCAGGGCCGAACATCTGGCGCGCAAAGTGATCCAGCGTTCCCTTCAGGTGCGCCATCGTCAGGTGGCGATCAACTGCCAGACCCTCAACCTGGTGGAAAACAGGTGTATGTGTCGCGTCGAGCGCGTCGGAGCGGAATACCTTACCGGGGCATGCGACGTAGAGCGGAACACCGCGAGCGAGCATGGAGCGGGCCTGAACTGGCGAGGTGTGCGTGCGCATCACCAGGTGACCGTCATCCTCGTGGTCGCCACCGACGGAGCGGCCATCGACATAGAGGGTGTCCTGCATCTGGCGAGCCGGGTGGTCAATGTCGAAGTTCAGCGCATCGAAGTTGAACCATTCGTGCTCGATTTCCGGGCCTTCTGCGATGTCCCATCCCATCGACACAAACAGGTCGGCCACTTCCTCCATCAAGGTTTCCAGAGGGTGACGCGCGCCCAGACTCTGGCGCCCGGTCGGCACCGTTACGTCCACGGCTTCCGTCTCCAGCGCGCGGGCTTCCTCTTCGTCGCGCAGCACTGATTCACGTTCGGACAGCGCAGTGGCGAGTTGCTTGCGGGCACCGCCCAGTGTCTTGCCTGCCTGCGCACGGTCAGCGGGGTCCAGTGACCCGATCGTGCGGTTAGCCTGGATCAGGGGTGCCTGATCACCCATCACCTGGGTGCGAACGGTCTTGAGTTGGGCCAGCGAACTCGCCTCACCGATACGCGCCAGCGCATCAGTGACGAGGGCGCTCACCGCTTCACCGTCAAGCGGATTGAGCTCAGGAGCACAGTCAGCCATATCCTGCTTCCTCGGTCGAAATTGACAATCGGTCATATGGGAAAACTCCACGTTTCCTCTTCCCCCATATTAGCCGTCGAAGCGAGTCCGCCCATTCGTCGCCATTGGCTGGACAGTTCACTGAGCGCGATCGCGTGTAAGCCCGGTGCACTGACGAAAGCGTCTAGGCTACAGATATGAGTTCACTTGCGCCCTCCGACGCTGCGGCCGCTGACACGGTCCCCGCGCCGACGAAACCGAAAAAAGTTCGCGTCCATCACCTTGCTCAAGCTAAGCAACAGGGCCGAAAACTCACGATGTTGACAGCTTATGATGCGCTTATTGCCCCGCTACTGGATGCGGCAGGTGTTGACATGCTGCTGGTGGGTGATTCCTACGGCAACGTGATGTTGGGGTATGACTCCACGTTGCGCGTCACGTTGGACGACATGGTTCGAGCGACCGCAGCAGTGGCACGTTCCACACGCCGCGCCCTGGTTGTGGCAGACCTTCCGTTCGCAACGTACGAGGCCAGTGCACAGCAGGCGTTTGAATCGGCTTCCCAATTGATGCGCGCTGGTGCCCATGCGGTCAAACTCGAGGGAGGCCGACCGCGTGTGGAAGCTGTCCGACTACTGAGCCAGTCCGGTATTCCCGTCGTCGGGCACCTGGGGTACACGCCGCAATCAGAGAACACGATCGGCGGTCCGCGTATGCGTGGCCGTGGCGATCAGCGCGATGCGATGATTGCTGACGCGCTGGCTTTGCAGGATGCCGGTGCGATTGCCGTTGTGTTGGAGATGGTGCCTGACAACGTGGCCACTGACGTCACTGCTGCGCTGGAGATTCCCACTATTGGTATCGGTGCTGGCCCGCACACCGATGGGCAGGTACTGGTGTGGTCGGACATGGTGGGGATGCAGGAATGGGTTCCCTCGTTCGTCCATCGTTTCGCGCAGATCGGGCGTGAGATCACGGCGGCTGCTGCCGAGTATGTGGAAAGTGTGGAAGATGGCACATTTCCTGCTCCGGAGAATTATCACCAGCAGTGACATCCCAGCACTGGTCGGCAAAAGATCTAGGCTAGGGCTATGAGTAGTTCTGACAATTCTGGTCGTATTCCGGCATCTGCCAATGCGCGTCGCGCGCCGCTGGGCAATCTGACTGCCGGACGTATCTCCCCCATGCGCTCGGTGCCTGAGTCGATTGAACGCCCCGAGTACATGTTCCACGATGGCCCTGAAAACGTCACTGCCTCGGATATTAAGGATGCGGACACTGTGGAACGGATCCGCCACGCTGGCCGCATTGCCGCCGATGCGCTTCGTGTCGTGGGTGAGGCGGTTCGCCCCGGTGTGACAACCGATGAGCTCGACCGCATCGGACATGATTTTATTGTCGGTGCTGGCGCCTACCCGTCATGCCTGGGTTACATGGGGTATCCGAAGTCGCTGTGTACTTCCATCAACGAGGTCATCTGCCACGGCATTCCTGATGATCGCCCCCTCGAAGATGGCGACATTGTCAACGTCGATATCACGGCGTTTTACGAGGGTGTCCACGGTGACACCTGCGCCATGTTTGAGGTGGGAAATGTTGATCAGGAGTCGCGTCTGCTCAGTGAGAGGACACGCGAAGCGATGATGCGTGGGATCCGGGCGGTCAAACCTGGCCGTGAGATCAACGTGATCGGACGTGTCATTTCGGTGTATGCGAAGCGTTTTGACTACGGCGTGGTGCGCGATTACACCGGACACGGCGTGGGTGAAGCCTTTCACTCGGGTTTGATCATTCCGCACTATGATGCTGCACCACTGTATGACACGGTGATGGAGCCGGGCATGGTGTTCACCATTGAGCCGATGCTGACGCTGGGCACTGTCGAATGGGAGCAGTGGGATGATGACTGGACTGTTGTCACGGCCGATCGTTCCCGCACCGCGCAGTTCGAGCACACGATCGTGGTGACCGAAGATGGCGCCGACATCTTGACGCTGCCGTCGGACGCGTGAGAGTGCAGATGAGCCGGCCTGTACGCCGGGTTCTGTCCTGCTGACCGAAGTCGGCAGCGGCGACCATTCCTCTAGGACCAGTGTTGCCACTGGCCTCAAGCAACCTACCCGCAAGCGTGGAGCGGGCCGCTCGTACTTGCTGCTCGGTTTTGCTCCGGGTGGGGTTTACCTAGCTAGACCAGTCACCTGGCCTACTGGTGGGCTCTTACCCCACCTTTTCACCCTGACCGCTGGTGCGAAGTGTTCTTCGCGCCAGCGGCGGTCTTGTTTCTGTGGCACTTTCCCGCGGGTTTCCCCGGGTGGCTGTTAGCCATCACCCTGCCCTGTGGAGCCCGGACGTTCCTCGTCACCGCATCACGCGGTGCCGCGGCCGCCCGGCCGACTCATCTGCATCCTCGAGTCTACGACGCGCGCGGCGCCAGGGCCTACTTCGATCGGTGTGATTTTCAGGGGACGGCGCACTGTCGGGTGATATCGTGCGGGGGCGGGGTGGAATAGCGTGCGGTCAGGCAAGAACCGCGCGTGGCCGGGGCGACGTTTAGGCGTCGGTTCGCACCACTATCTGGCCGGTGTCGACGCACCAGTACACCTCGTCTGCGGGCAATGCATTTATCTGCTGCAACTCGGCGGGCGAAATTTCGCCGGTGGCTCCTGTGACGACGCCGCCTCGCACCTCCACGATGGCGAAGGGGCTGTGCCGCTGCCAGACCGAGTCGTATTCGGCGATGAGGTCAGAGGGCAGCGAGTCATTCAGGTCAGCTCTCTTGCACTCCAGGTCAGCCAGTTCGAGGTCAGACTGCGCGTTATCATCTTCGAACTGTTTCTTGGTTGCTTCCACGTCCTGCGTCAACGCCTGTGCTTCGCGGATCATGTCGTCTTGTGCTTTTTGGGCAGCTTCGAGGCGTTCTTCAACTTCAAGTTGGTCTTCTTCGAGGCTGTTGAGCCGGGTGCGCATCTGGGCGATTTCGTGTTCCATTGCGTTAATGTCGCGCAGGGGAACTTCATTGCGTTCGATGCGTCCTTCCTGGGCACTCTTGCGTGTGTTGACTCGCTCAATGTCCGCTTCGATGCGCGCCACGTCACGTTTCGTGTCGGCTATCACTGCACTCTGGTTGATCGCAGCACGCTTGAGGTCCTCTGCCCGTCCGGCAAGTTCACGCAGCTTGGCGTGCGCCGGGTGTGTGTCACGCTGGTGTCGCATCTTCATGATGGCGCGATCCAATGACTGCAACTCGAGTAGCGAGCGTTGATCTTCAGGTGATGCCTTCACTGAGTTCCTCCGGTTGTCTGCATGTGAGCCGTCCATGGTTCTGTCACTATGGTAGACGCTGTAATGTCGACGGAGACGTTGTCCGCCTCGGCTTGCTCGCTGAGTCGTTGCGCGAGCACCGGAACCCACGGCCATTCGGTCGCCCAATGGGATCCTGAGATCAGTGCAGGCGCTCCGCCTTCGAGGTGTTCGGACGAGGGGTGGTGGCGCAGATCAGCGGTGACGAACACGTCGGCACCGGATGCGCGTGCCTGCTCAAGCAGGGAATCACCTGCACCGCCTGACACCGCCACACGCGCGACGGTTGATTCCAGGTCTCCGCCCACGAACAGGCCGTGCGGACCGGCAGGCAATGCAGATGCCACTCGCTGCGCAAAGTCACGTAGGGTCACCGGCTCTATGGTTCCGACGCGCCCCAGTCCCACTGAGCGGCCGTCGCGGTCACGTCCCGAGGGGTCCAGCGGCTGCGTGCGTTCCAGTCCCAGCAGGTCTGCCAAAGCATGCGCGACTCCCCGATAGGCGATGTCGGCATTGGTGTGGGCGTTGAACAGTGCGCACTCGCCACGTACGAGTGTGGAGACGACGCGCCCTTTCGGGTCGCTTTCAGGTAGGAACGACACGCCTCGCAGATACAGCGGATGATGTGTGATGATCATGTCGACCTCATTGCTCACAGCTTCGTCGATTACCGCTGCCACGGGATCAACGGCAATGAGAATGCGGCGCACCTCGCGTGAGGGATCTCCCACAATGAGGCCTACCTTGTCCCACTCTTGTGCCGTTTCGGGTGGATACCACCGATCCATCACAGTAACGACATCGCTCACAGTCCACGTTGTAGTCATGGAATTACCCTAAGCGTGTTGGCATGCGATGTGCACAAGGTGGGACGAGGTGTGTCAGTTTGACGCTCTCCTCAGTCGCGCGTGAGACGACGGTGCGTGACGCGGTGCGGGCGGGCTGCGTCAAGACCAAGACGCTCCACCTTGTTGTTCTCGTAGGATTCGAAGTTTCCTTCGAACCAGTACCACTTCGCAGGGTTTTCTTCCGTGCCTTCCCACGCGAGGATGTGCGTGGCAACGCGGTCGAGGAACCAACGGTCGTGGGTGACAACCACCGCGCACCCGGGGAATTCGAGCAGCGCGTTTTCCAGTGATCCAAGTGTTTCCACATCGAGGTCGTTGGTCGGCTCATCCAACAGGAGCAGGTTGCCGCCCTGTTTGAGCGTGAGCGCCAGGTTCAGGCGGTTGCGTTCACCACCGGAAAGCACGCCTGACGGCTTCTGCTGGTCCGGTCCCTTGAATCCGAATGCGGACACGTAGGCTCGCGACGGCATTTCAACGTTGCCGACTTCCAGGAAGTCGAGGCCATCTGAGACAACCTCCCACACTGATTTGTCCGGATCGATGCCCGCACGGTTCTGGTCGACGTATGAGATCTTGACGGTCTCACCGATCCTGAGGTCTCCCCCGTCCAGCGGTTCAAGCCCAACAATGGTCTTGAACAGAGTTGTCTTGCCCACACCGTTCGGACCGATCACACCGACGATTCCGTTGCGCGGCAGTGAGAACGACAGGTCATTGATGAGGACACGGTCACCGAAGCCCTTGTGCAGATTGTTTGCCTCGATCACGATAGAGCCCAAACGAGGCCCTGGCGGGATCTGAATTTCCTCAAAGTCAAGCTTGCGTGTGCGCTCCGCTTCGGCAGCCATCTCTTCGTAGCGTTCCAGACGGGCTCGTGACTTGGCTTGGCGTCCCTTGGGATTGGAACGAACCCAGTCGAGCTCTTCACGCAGCCGCTTGGCCAGTTTCGCATCCTTCTGTCCCTGGACTTTCAGGCGTTTTTCCTTCGTTTCCAGGTAGGTGGAGTAGTTGCCCTCATAGGGGTAGAGGTGACCGCGGTCCACTTCAGCGATCCATTCGGCTACGTGGTCAAGGAAGTAGCGGTCGTGGGTCACTGCGATCACCGCGCCGGCATACGTGGACAGGTGCTTTTCCAGCCACTGCACGGACTCGGCATCCAAGTGGTTCGTTGGCTCATCCAGCAGCAGCAGGTCAGGAGCTTCGATCAGCAGACGGCACAGCGCCACGCGACGACGTTCCCCACCGGAAAGAACCTTCACATCCTGATCGGCAGGCGGGCAGCGCAGTGCGTCCATGGCCTGCTCCAGCTGGGAGTCGATATCCCACGCGTTTGCAGCGTCGATCTCACTTTGCAGCTTGCCCATTTCTTCCATGAGCGCATCAAAGTCGGCGTCCGGGTCAGCCATCTCCTCAGAGATCTTGTTGAAACGCGCGAGCTTGTCGAACGTTTCCCTGGCACCCATCTGCACGTTTTCCAACACGGTTTTCGTGTCGTCGAGTTGGGGTTCCTGCTCGAGGATGCCCACTGTGTAACCGGGTGTCAGACGTGCTTCGCCGTTGCTTGGCTCATCCAGACCCGCCATGATCTTGAGGATCGATGACTTTCCAGCACCGTTAGGACCAACCATGCCGATTTTCGCTCCGGGGAAGAACGACATGGATACGTCATCAAGAATGATCTTGTCGCCATGAGCTTTGCGCGCTTTGATCATTTGGTATATGTACTCAGCCACAGTTCTCCATTTCAAGAAGGGACTCGTCAACTTCGTGTCACTCCATGCTACGGCACGAAGCCCACCCACGGTCAACGTGAGATAACCCGAAATGGCTGATTTTCACCACAAGCGCACTGCCCGCCGATTCGCCGCATTGACGCAGCTCCCTACATACAGTGCTCCGTTCGCACCGCCTCCCTTACACCGCTGCCGTTACCATCTGGGGCGCTGGAGCATCTGCTGTGACCGCATCGCCGCCATCATCGCGCGAGGTCCGGATCTGAAGGTTTCCCGTGCCTCCGTCGTCACGTTCTGCTTCTCCCTCTGGCCGTGATTCCTTTGGCCTATCGAAGTGCGACCACCCGTAGTTCAGGTCGTGCCCGGCGCTGTGCGCCACAATAACCAGTTCGCTCTTAACCTCACCCGCCGCATCTTTCCACGCATTAACGCTGGGCCGTCCAGTCAGCACGATGGGATGCCCCTTGGCAAATGAGGTCGACATATTGTGTGCGAGCTTGTCCCATGCGCGGATCGTGTACCACTGGGGTTCCTGCTCATCGAATTCTCCCCGATCGTTGATGCGCCAACGCGGTGTGGCAAGCCGGAAACGTGTGGTCGTTCGCCCCGTCGCAGTCCTGATTTCCTTCACGTCCGTTCCGATGCGTCCGCGTAATGTCACTGTCATATTCGCGCTCATGAATTGTCCTTTCGTGTTATCGGCCCTGTGCCGTAGGACAATCCTCACCGCGCCAGGCCCTTGTCCAAAGGCTTCGCGGGCAATCTGTGGACACGCACTCAGCCCGCCGCATCCCTGTGGACAACGGCGGGCTGGCAGTGAACTGTGGATAGGGTGTTCCCCTCGTCAATTCTGCTGGGTGGCACCCTCGACAATGCCCAAAGCGGCAACCTCGCCGGCAATCTTCTGGGCGTCTTCACGACTGGGTCCCTGGTCAGAAGGGAAAAGTGCGCGACGGTAGTACTCAAGTTCCTGGATGGATTCACGAATGTCGGCCAGTGCGCGGTGGCCCCCATGCTTCTCAGGTGAGCACTCGTAAACGCACGGGTACCAGCGCTTGGCGAGTTCCTTGATGGAGGACACGTCGATAATGCGGTAGTGCAGGTGGTCGATGACGCGTGGCATGTTCGCGCTCAGGAACAGGCGATCCATTCCGACCGTGTTCCCGGCCAGCAGGGCGCGACCCGACACAGGGACGAATTTCTTGATGTAGTCCAGGACGATGCTCTCGGCTTCCTCCATCGACGCGATGCCGTCCTTGAGCTCGTCAAGCAGGCCGGATTGTGTGTGCATGTTGCGCACATAGTCGTCCATGTGATTCAGCGCCTCCTCAGAGGGCTGGATCAGAATGTCGATTCCGGGGTCCACGACGGTCAGGCTCGCGTCGGTGATCACGACCGCCACTTCGATCAGGGCGTCATGCGCCACGTCAAGACCGGTCATTTCGCAGTCGATCCACACCAGTGGATTCTTCAGTTGCTTCGTCATGTCTCCCAGTGTAGTGACCCGCGCGGGAATGCGGGTGACTAGCTCGGGTGTGCGGATGGTCAAGCGGACGCTCAGGGCCACAGGGACCGTCCGGATTGTCGAGGCAAACAAGGGCGACTGCCGCGACCTGCTGCGGAGTGTCGTACACGTGGACAGCCTCTCCGAATCGGCACACAGGTGAATACACTGAACCCACAAACAACTTGTACACGCAGATGGAAGGAGCGTTGCCGTGGCATCATCTCAGCACGTACCGCCACATTCAGAACTCAACGACACATTGACAGTGACGCTCAATGACATTATGCGTGCCAGCCTGTCCCTGAAAGACGTCGTCAAGCACACGCCGCTGGATGTGTCGGAACGGTTGACGCAGGAACTGGGCGTGCCCGTCTTGCTCAAGCGTGAGGATCAGCAGGTGTGCCGCTCATTCAAAGTGCGCGGCGCGTACGCGAAGATGAGTGCACTGAGCGCGCAGTCGCGTCAACAGGGTGTGGTGTGCGCTTCGGCCGGTAACCATGCTCAGGGTGTGGCGTTCGCATGCGCGCACCTGAACGTACGCGGCACCATCTATCTACCGTCGACCACGCCGCGTCAGAAACGTGAACGTATCGCCGCCATCGGAGGCGAATGGGTGGAACAGGTCATCGTGGATGGCGGTTTTGACCGTGCGAACGCTTTGGCGACGGAGGCTGCGCGCGTCACGGGACGCGAATATGTCCACCCCTACGATGATCCAGGAACAATCGCGGGCGGAGGCACCATCGGTGTCGAACTGGCCGAGCAGATCCCTGCTGACACGTCCTGCGTGCTGGTGCCTGTCGGGGGCGGTGGCCTCATCGCGGGGATTGCGACAGCGCTCAGCCATCTGCGTCCTGACGTGCGTGTCATTGGTGTGGAGCCGGACGGCGCTGCCTCGATGCAGCGCGCCTTTGACGAGGGTGGCCCTACCGCGCTGGATCGTGTTGATTCCTTTGTTGACGGGACCGCTGTCGGGACAGTGGGAACCTTGCCGTTCCAGCTGGCGCAGGAAAACGTGTCCTCTCTTGTGTCGGTGCCCGAAGGGGCCGTGTGCACGGAGATGGTGTCTCTGTATCAAACTGACGGCATCATTGCTGAGCCTGCGGGGGCGCTGGCCAGCACGGCTGCTCGCACGTTGCTGACCGATCCGAAACGGCGCGCTGAGCTCACGGGCAGCGATGAGGGATCCATTGTCTGTGTCGTGTCCGGTGGCAACAATGACTTGAGCCGTTATGCGGAAGTGGTGGAACGCTCGCTGCGTCATGAGGGGCTGCGGCACTATTTTGTTGTGACCTTCCCGCAGCAGCCGGGTGCGTTGCGCCTGTTCCTGTCAGAAGTGTTGGGTCCAGGTGATGACGTGGTGCATTTCGAGTACACGAAGAAGAACAATCGCGAGACCGGGCCTGCGTTGGTGGGGATCGATCTGAGCGATCCGGCAGACATTGAACGGTTGCGCACACGGATGGAAGCCTCTCCCCTGCATGTCGAAGAAGTTGCTCCGGATTCGGAGATTTTCCGTCTGCTGGTGTGAAGTGAGACCACTTCACCTGCCTGTATTCACACCCGAGGGTGCAGGCACGCTATCCTTATGCGAGTAGCCCCCGTAGCTCAATGGATAGAGCAAAGGCCTTCTAATCCTTAGGTTGCAGGTTCGAGTCCTGTCGGGGGCGCATTTCGTGAAGCGACTGGTAGTGCCGACACCAGTTCAGCTGGCGTGTTGCACAACAGACAATGTGCGTCAACCGGTCAAGGTAAACGAAGGGGCTTTTCGTCAACCGGTCAAGGCAAGAGACCACTACTGCCACGTCTCACTATTCAAGATCCGCATAATAGTGCGGGAAAGTCACTGTCGCTGATAAGTGTTCAGTCCGAATCGTCCGCTCATACCTTGACTGGTTGATTCCAGACAGCGCGATGACCTTGACCCGTTGATTCCTACCTTGACCGGTTGACTGGCACTCGCTTCACTGACCGTAACCAGGGCGCTGCTACCTCGATCCGATGATGTCTACCTCGACCTGTTGAGTCCTGCCACAATCAGTTTGATAAGCCGCGTTCTCATACATGCGCTAAGCGTGCTCAATGCTCGTGGACAGCACGTCGATAGTAGGCACGAGCCACGCAGTACCGGAAAGCGTGCTCAATGCTCGTGGACAGCACACGAACAGGGGGCCTACTCTCTGCGGCCGGATTACCAAAATCCCGCCGCGTGGAGCAAGCCCCCTGAGTGAGCCAGTCTCACCGCTTATGCGTGAATGAACAGGAACGAGAAAATCACGTTCAGAACCGTTGCGGCGATCATCGGAACCGCTGTGCGCTTGACCAGTTCAATTGGATTGACGTTAATGGCGCCCGACACGATCAGGACTGCAGCGCACACAG
Source organism: Pauljensenia sp. UMB10120 (assembly GCF_030212035.1). NCBI lineage: Bacteria > Bacillati > Actinomycetota > Actinomycetes > Actinomycetales > Actinomycetaceae > Pauljensenia > Pauljensenia sp. UMB10120. The sequence goes on from NZ_JASODH010000005.1 coordinate 26,799, forward strand.
GCGACACCTGACGCATCAGGTTTGACGTTGCCCACATCGAGTTCAACATACGAATGGGCAGCACACCACCGCTTTCGGCCAAGTGAGGGACAACCTCGGAGAAAGCGAAGTACGGAGCGGTACCAGACCCCGTCAGGGTAGACAGCAGCGCGACCGACACGACAAAGATCAAGATGATCAATGCCGCAGCGCCGCTTGAACCTTCCGTCGCATCAGTCAGCATCTTGATGACACCAAGCTGCGTGATACCTTCCACCAGAATTGCGGCGGCGACCAGCAGCGCAACCACGCCGCCCGCTGCCTCACCCATACCGGTGAAAAAGTTCTTACCCGCATCGATCGCCTTGTTCAGTGAACGCAGGCGGATAGCCTCGACAATCATCGCAATGAACAGGGAGACAACGGTGACAGGCAGGATGCCAGCCTCAAACGGGATGACACCCAGACGATTCAGAGCCGCTGAAATGATGATGAGCAGCAGTGGCAGCAACGGCAACAATGCGTAGAACCACGGCAAGTTGGCTGCACGCTTGAGGGCATCCTGGATCGTTGCTTCTGAGGCACTGTTCGATGCGCCCGACGCAAATTTCTCACCCTTCTTCGCAGCCTTCATTTCAGCTCCGGTCGCACCGGTCGCTGCGACAATGCCAGCAGCCACGTCAGCACGTTTGCGTGCATCAACCAGATCGCATCGACGCTGCCACCACATATGAATGAAAGCCGTGATCAGCAGTGTCGGAATCGTCGCTAACGCCACATGGCCAAACACGTACTGCGTGACAGGCATACCAACCAGGTCAGCGCCCTGGATCAGGCCCGCTTCCAGCGGCGTCGGGACAATGGTCGACGACGTCACCACAATTGCGCCCACCGTCAGCGGCGTCAATCCTGATGCCACCAGCGCCGGCAACAGCGTGGCGATGAGCAGCAGCGACAGGGATGCGGCCGACGGCACCACCAGAGACAAGATGTTGCCCAGGATGAAACCGATGGGGATCAGCCAATATGAGCCGTGCAAAGCCCTGAGGGGTTTCGACAAGATGACGACGGCTTTGGCATCTGCGCCGATGTACCGCATGTAGGATACGAAGCCGAACAGCACCATGATCGCCATACCGATTCCGGTGAAGCGATTGGCGAAGATCGATTCGACTATCTGCAGCTCGTCGTAGAACGCATTGCCAGTGGCTTCAATTTCGCGTGTTGCGTTATCGATCTTGCCCATCGCTGCAGCGATCATCATGAGCACGATGCCGACGGTGAAAATTGACGCAGCCGGATGTACCTTCTTGATCACCAGGTATCCGACCGCAGCAATGCCCGCCAGAGCAATAACAATCACGAGGAAAGTAATCATGCGGACCCTTTCTTTGAAATGTTTCACATGCCAAAGCGGCATCACCCGTGCGGTGCCGCCGTGGGGACGAGTCGCACTGTATCAGTGGACAGACCCAAAACTGTGATGATGATGTAATTAATCAGCAAGACGGCGAGGCGTGAGTTGTTCTTCGACAACCTCATCCCCGTCCTTGAACGTGTGCCAGCCGTAGACCTCGTCCCGATCCGACACCACTTCGACAAGTTCCCTATCGCGGTAGACCAGGCCGATCCCGTTTTCTGACGAGTAGGCATCAGTGAAGTCACCCTCGGCCACCATGCGCTGCAGGAGTTCACGACGCTGCGGGTTCACTCCGTAGTGCACGCCGTTGCCGTAGGGAAGGAAGCCGAGGCCATCAGTGACGGGACGCAGGTCCGGCCCGAATGAATCCGTGGCTCCGCCGATGTGCCAGCACATTGATCCGGCGGACACGCCAGCCAGAACAATGCCTTTCTCCCACGCTTCGCGCATGACCTCGTCCAGTCCGTGTGCGCGCCACACTGCCAGCAGGTTCACCACCGATCCCCCGTCAACCCAGATGACGTCCTGGTCCAGGAGGTATTCGCGTGGGTCGTCGACATTCGGCATCATGAAACAGGTCAACGGGTTAAGCTGCCATCCGCGCAACCGTGCCGCCTCCATGCGTTCAGCGATTCGCGCTTTCTGGTCACCGCACGCCGTGGCGAGGTAGCCGATCTTCGGTGCCCGCCCTTCCACGCCTGCCAGCTCCACTGCGTATGCGGCAAGAGGACCATATTCAACGTCGCACCGCCGTCCCGGATGATATGTGCCTGACGTGCCCACAATAAAGCGCTCTCGAGTCATCCCTCACCTCTCAGATTCTTCATGCCGCCGCTGTGATGTGCGGCCACAGGCACCGGATTGCCGTGCTGTTCTTATGTTAACGGAAAGACACGTCCTGTCTGAGTGTTCGGCTGATCCTTCTGGGCACGCACAGCGCATGGATCAGCAGCGTTGCATCATCCACGGCGGCAGCGATCGTACACACAACAAAAGACCCGAACACCTCGCGGGTGTCCGGGTCCTCACGTCATCGAATGACGCGTAAGAAAAATGTCTCAGTCGAGATCGTCGACGCTGAGCAAGCCCTTCTTGTACGCCTTCGCCAGGCGACGGGGCACGCGAATCTCACGACCGGCAACCTTCAGATTGTCGAGCTGGGTGAGATCAGCCTTCCATGCTGACCGGCGAGTGCGGGTGTTCGCTCGGGACATCTTGCGTTTGGGAACTGCCATGGCCCTACCGCTCCTCTTTCTACATTCGTGGACATCACTACCGGCAATAACTGTGCCATGCCTGCTGACAAAATGCCAGCTGCTGACTCCAGTTTCGCTGTGATTTCACTCGCGTACCGGCAACCCAAAAACTCTAGCACGCCAGGGGCGTGACTTTCTTCCCTCTTTGTAGGACTTTGCCCACATTTGTGCCCTCTCACTCCCCTCGTAATTGACGAGGGCGACCATGCGCCGCAGCTGCGTGCCGACACGATAGAGTGACAGCATCATCAATGGAACCACGAGCAAGCGGAGGGGTGACACAGATTCCGTGAACGATATCCGAACGCTTCGTGCGGGAACGCTGATCACCCATGAAATCGAGATCAAACGCTCACGCTTCATCGCCACTGTGGCCCGCGCCGACACCGAAGATGAAGCGCGCGCACTCATCGACATGGTCCGTTCGGAGCACCCACAGGCACGACATAACTGTTCGGCCTACCTCATCAGTGCGGATGGCCGAAACGCAATCCAGCATTCCTCTGACGACGGGGAACCATCGGGCACAGCCGGCACGCCTATGCTTGAAGCCCTCAAAATGTCTGACACGTGGAATGTGACGGCTGTCGTCACCCGTTATTTCGGCGGAGTGCTGCTGGGTGCGGGAGGCCTCATCCGCGCGTATTCGTCAGCGGTGAGCGAGGCACTGGCCCGCGCACCTCACGTGGTCATCAAGACTCTCAACATTGCTCGCATCACTGTCGATTCCAATGATGCCGGTAAGTTCCAGTCGGAGCTGCACAGCGCGAATGTGCCGATTGTGGGCAGCACGTGGGATGCGCGTGTCCACCTCGACATCGCCGCCACTGACGACGACATCGAGCAGTGGGTAGACCGCGCAATGGTTCTGACCCACGGGCAGGCCAGCGTTCACATAACGGGACGAACTCGAATAGAAGTGGACGCATGAGACAAAAACCCGTACAGTGTCGCATGTGATTCACACAGCAACGAACCAGATGAACGCGACACAGGTCGCGCGGCGTTGCGTGCACGCAGTTTCTGCGTGCTTTTTCTGTATCTGCACGGCGGAGTGTCTCTAGGGCGAATAGCCTTCTCCGTACGTCTATGCGTACTGCTGTTCGCCCGCATGGTGATTGAACCAGCCCATTTTTCTTTTTCTTTCCTTCTTGACTTTTTCTCTATGGAGTGATTTTTCATGACCGCTATCGCCGCAAACGTCACTGAACTCATTGGCCGCACCCCCCTCGTCGCTATCAATCGCCTCGCGGGCGACAACGCCCACGTCATCGCAAAAGTAGAGGCGTTCAACCCTGCGTCATCTGTCAAGGACCGTATTGCTGCCGCCATCATCGACGCTGCCGAGGAATCGGGCGCCCTCAAGGAAGGCGGAACTATCATCGAGGCCACCTCAGGCAACACGGGTGTCGCACTGGCAATGGTGGGCGCCTCGCGTGGTTACCACGTGGTCATCGCGATGCCCTCGTCGATGAGCATTGAGCGCCGCCTGCTGATGAAAGCCTTCGGCGCTGAACTGGTGCTGACCGACCCGAAGGACGGCATCTACGGTGCCGTGGCCGCAGCCGAGAAGATTCGTGACGAACGTGAAGGCTCAATCATCGCCTCACAGTTCACCAACCCTGCCAACCCGCAAATACACCGCGTCACAACCGCGGAAGAAATCTGGGCGGATACCGACGGCACGGTGAATATCGTCGTTGCCGGAGTTGGAACTGGCGGCACGATCTCAGGTGTGGGCGACGCGCTCAAACAGAAGAACCCTGATATCCAGATCATCGCCGTGCAGCCCGCTGAATCCCCTATGCTGACCGGTGGCGCAAGTGGCCCCCACGGCATCCAGGGAATTGGACCGAACTTCGTGGCCGACACATATAACGCGCAAGTCGTCGATGAGGTGATAGATATCGACACCCCCACTGCTCTCACCTTTGCCCGCCGCGCCGCTGCTGAAGAAGGCCTGCTTGTCGGCATTTCCTCGGGTGCTGCCCTGGCTGCGGCAGCCCAGGTTGCTGAGCGTGCTGAAAACGCCGGTAAGAACATCGTGGTCGTGTTGCCTGATACGGGCGAGCGATACCTGTCAACTGCGCTGTTTGAAGATCTGCGCGACGACAACGAGTAATACTGATACTGATCGGTCTCACGTGTGGGTGGCATGAGCGGTGTGCTCCTGTCACCCACACTGGGGATCTCGGCCACTGATTGAATAAGAGGCATCATGGCACTTTCTCCCTCACGTGCGCTTAAGCTTCTGCGAGAGGACCTCGACACTGCGCTCAAACGTGACCCAGCTGCACGATCGCGCACTGAAGTGGCGTTGACCTACCCTGGTGTGCACGCCCTGTGGAGTCACCGTGTTGCGCACGCACTGTGGCAGCGCAATGTGCGTATACCGGCTCGCCTGATTTCCTCTTTCGCCCGTGTCATGACTGGAGTTGATATCCATCCGGCCGCGCAGATCGGCCATCAGGTTTTCATTGACCATGCGACCGGTGTCGTGATCGGCCAGACGACTGAAGTGGGCGACGACGTCGTGATCTTCCATGGTGTCACGCTGGGCGGTGTGTCGATGAGTCCGGGGAAGCGTCACCCCACAGTGGGGCACCATGTCATGATCGGTGCGGGCGCAAAAGTTCTGGGCCCGATCACCATCGGTGACAATTCAAAGGTGGGGGCGAACGCCGTGGTGACCCGCGATGTTCCGGAATGTTCGGTGGCCTTGGGGGTTCCAGCTAGGTCGCATCCTTCCCCCGAATCGGTGGAAGAGCCCGATGATGAGCTGATTGTGGATCCGAACTCCTACGTGGATCCATCCCTGCTGATTTAACCAAGGTTTCTCGGCCTCTGCGCTGCGCTTCCCCCTCGGCCCACACCGCATGTTGCACGTGCTCACGCCAATGTGTGTGACACCGGAGGTGACGTCACCTGCCAAAATACCCACAAACGTGCGCCAGGTCACGTAGGCTAAGGGCATGACGAAGCGAACGTTGCAAGCTTCTTTGAATACGTTGGCCGATGTCGATCAGCCCCAGGGCGTCCAGCTTGCCACCCTCACGAGGTACGACATCCCAGCGTTGGCATCGCTCCATGTCATCGCCTATGGAGCGCCCTCCACTGCGGAGAACCTGTGGGAATCAACGGATGAAATGCGTCTGTATTTTGAAGGTGCGTTTGGTCAGCCTCGTGACGACTCGTTCATCGGCGCGTGGCGTGACGGAAGCCTAGTGGGAGCGATCCTGTGCGTCACCGATGTTGTGTGGGATGATGCTCCGCGCGGTCCGTTCGTCATTGACTTGATTGTTGATCCTGAATGTCGTCGTGAAGGCATTGCAACGGTGCTCATTGCCGAGCTTGCCCGCCGTTGCGCGTCGTGGGGTGAAAATGACTTGTCCTTGCGCCTTGATCTGAAATCCGCGCCCGACGCGCAGAAGTTCTACGACGCACTCGGTTTTGTGGAGGTCAACGCCGAATCGGACGATTCCGCGTCCTAGGTCCTCCCCTGCTCGCTGCAGACGCCTGTCTGCTTCGTTTCTCTACCGGCTTTCGTCCGTCTTCTATTTTGCATGGGCCTGTACGCCCGAGCTAGCTCCGGCTTGCATCCATGACCACTGCGGGTCACCGCACCTAGGCGCCCTAACACGATTGACGAGGGCGACCCATCCGATGTTCGGTGTACACCACCAGTGCGTGAGTCGCCCTCGTCAATGTCGTATTCAGCTGAACATTACCTAGCCTGTCGGCGCCTTGCTGCAACCAAGGAGAGCCCACCAATCAGGCTGATTCCAACAAGTGCGGGCACGAGGCTTCCGACTGTGGAGCCGGTACGCGCAACCGTTGCCTTGTAGCCGGCTTGAGCGGATGCCGCTCCTGCCTTACCCCCGTTGCCGTTTTCTGGCCGGTTCACGTCGCCACCAAGATTGCCCTCGCCCTTTCCACTACCGGCATCGGCGTTCCCGCCCTCGTCTTTACCCGCATCGGCATCGGCGTTTGCATCACCATCTGCAGGCTTGGTGTCGGACTTACTCGGTCCAGTGGCCTTCAGAGACAAGCTATCCATCTGCACCCACTGGTCAGCAGTAGGGGCAGCGTCTACGAAAATATCGATCTGGCTGTTGCTTCCCGAGTCGAATTCCACAACAAAGCGCGTGTATCCGGCCAAGTGTGTGAATTCCTGAGAGGCAAGAACCTGTCCGCCTGGACCGGTTTGACGCGCACCCACCGTTCCCTTGTCAGTGCGCTGCGGGTTGTCAGGACCAGTCGTCACGAACGCTGTCATCTTGTAGTGAGTGTTGGGTGTGACGGTTACTGTCTGGGAAAGCTCCAACGTGCCTTGGTTGTTCCGCATCCATGCCTGGTGTTCTGACCCATATGCCCAATCCGGCTTGCCATCAAGACCGCAAGGTCCGTGGCATTGCCAATGGGGACTCATACCGCCATTCTCTACGCGCTCAAAACCGGGGTCCTTAACGAGGTTCGGGTGGATCACATTGCCATCCTTATCTACCTCGAATGCCATCTGGAAAATGTTGTAGGAGCCCCAGATTGACATGGCGAAATGCACTTCTGAACCTGAATTCCACGGGTGCATGTACGGTGCATACATTCCGGGATAATCCAGTGAGGTTGCCACTACTGTCTTGTCTGACCACGGACCTTCCGGACGATCTGCCAGGCGGTACACCACGTCAAAGATTCCCGCTTCGTCTGAATCAGTGGTGTACATCAGCATCCACTTGTTCAGGTATGAGTTGTACTGCAAAGACAGTTCCGTCGTTGGAGCTTCAATGATGTCGGCCGCGGTACCCTCGTCGTCACCCCACTCGCTGCCGTTCCAGTACTGGTAAGCATCCTTTTCGAGGATCTTGTTCTCATCAACCCTGGCGATGCGGATGGCACCGAAGCGACCATTCGGCGTGCCCATCATGTAGACGAAGCCATCGCCTTGACCGTGAGCAAAGCCCACCATCTGAAAGTTATTGGACCACTTGTCATCGTTGGTCCACTGCGGGCCGTCGGTCGTATTCCAGGTTTCTCCCCCGTCATCGGAGTACGCGATACGGGAATAGTTCGTGAACCATTCTCCGGGGACGCCCCACTTATTGACGGACATGAACGCCAAATACTGCCGGCCGCCCACCGCGATGCCGCCGGTGGGAATAGTGGTGTGCTCGGTTTCAGGGATCTTGAGCGAGGGAATGATCTCCCGCGCTTTTCCGTTCTCATCGACCACGGCAGAATCGAACAGGATTCCGTCTTCAGCGAAGTTCCTGGTGGACGAACGCAGCAGTGCATTCGAACGCCAGTCTTCTCCGCCGCCACCATTGCCGCTCCATTCGCCGAAGGTGTCACCAACAGCGAATAACACATGACCGTCTCCGTCATCCCACATGATTCCAAGGTCGGTTCCCTGGATTTTCATGGTCTGGGCGGTGTTTGTAAAACCTTTAGCACCTGTCAGCTGAGCGACAACGCGTGCAGCCGAAGGATGAGCGTATGGCTTCTCCGCCTCGGGTGCGGCTGGATCGGCAGCGCACGCTGTTCCTGCCAGACACAGCGCGCCGGCGCATGCGCAGGCAGCAATGATTGCTCCTCGTCGAGTGAATAAGCAGCGCCCTGGTGGTGAGATAGACTCACGCATAGCGTGTCCTTTCCTTGGATGGGTGTGTCGGCCGTGACCGTCGTCCTCATCGATGAGGACGCTCCTACTTCAGACCGGACATTTTGATGTTGCCAATGATCTGGCGCTGGAAAATAAGGAAGATGATGATCACTGGCGCCGCTGACAGGACAGAGCCCGCCATGAGTAGACCCAGTTCAGAGGTACGTTCCGAGCGGAACGTCGCAAGGTATTGCTGGAGCTGGTACTTCTCCGGGGACGTGATGGTCAGAATCGGCCACACGTATGCATTCCAGTATCCCAGGAAGGACGTGATGCCCATGACGACGAACGGAGGCTTCGACAGGGGCAGGAACAGACGCACGAAAATCTGGAAACGCCCGCACCCATCCAGCATGGCTGCCTCTTCGAGGGATGAGGGGATCGACAGGTAGAACTGTCGGATAAAGAAGATCATTCCCGCGTTCGCGACACCGGGAATAACCAGAACGGCCAGAGTATCCAGCATGCGTAACTTCGTCACAACGATGAAGCTGGTCAGCAGAATCGTCATACCCGGAATGAACATCGTCGTGATCATGACGACCCACAGGATTTTCTTGAAGCGGAACTCCAGGCGTGCGAACGCATAGGCAGCAAGTGAGTTGACGGTCAGGCTGGCAGTCATGAAGAGCAGCGCACCCAGAAGCGTCCACAGCAATGCGCGGATGAACGTGGGATCCTGCGCGATGCGCGCGTAGTTTTCCCAGTGCCACACTTCGGGGAAGAACTGGAAGGGAGTCTGAACAACTTCGGTCTTTGCCTTGAATCCTGCGATGACCATCCACAGCAGGGGGAACAGTGCAGCGAAGATGAAGATCGCACCGAACAGGCCTTTGATCAGGATGACCGGCCACCATTGTTTCCGGTGGAACTGCGGTGCTGCTGCCTGTTCTTTCTTCGTGGAGTCCGATGTCTCCATTGCGGTGCTGACACCCGTCGACGTTGACATTACTGACATGATTAATCCACCAGCTTCTCGGAGTTCACGAATTTGAAGATCAGTGCGGAGAGGGTTCCCAGAACCAGGAACATCAGCAGGGCTGCTGCAATCGAGTAGCCCACGTTCATGTCTCCGCGGAAGTGATTGAAGATGAACAGGTTCGGTGTGGTTGTCGAATCCAACGGCCCGCCGCCGGTCATGACCAGCGGGAGCTCGTACTGTTGGATCGCGCCGATAATGCCTGTTACCAGCAGATACAACCCCACATTCTTCATCTGCGGCAATGTGATGTAGAAGGTCTTTTGCCACCAGTTCGCTCCCTCGAGCGAGGCGGCTTCGTAGAACTCGCTGGGGATGTCAATCATGGCTGCCACCATGATCAGGGATGTGAGGCCCATTCCCAGCCAGATTGCCGGGACTGCGATGGCCAGAAGCGCCCACTGGGGGTCACCCAGCCATGCGATTGGTTCAACTCCGAAGAACCCGAGGAACCAGTTCAAAATGCCGCCGGAGTAGTCATAGATCAACACGAAGATGATCGAGGTAATAACGCCGGAAATAATGGTCGGCAGATAGATGCTGACCTTCAACGTGTCAGCAAATCTGCGCGACACAGATACGACAAGACTGGAAAAGAGGAATGCGAGAACCAACGTGGTGGGCACGGTGAACAGAACGAACATGAAACCGCGTTTAATGGCGGCGATAAACAGCGGGTCCTTGAGGACGTCCGTGTAGTTCTTGAACGCAACGAATACTGCGGGCTTGTAAAAGCTCCAGTCCTGGAATGACAGGTACGCTGCGTAAATTGCTGGCCACACCACGAAGATCCCGAGCAGCACAAAGGCGGGAAGGATCAAGAGGTATGCGAGTCGTCCATCACGGAAACGGAACTTCTTTGAGTCCTTCCGCACCTTTGTACTGGACATCGGGATTCCTTTCTTCAGCCTGGGAACAGTCCTATGACAGGGCTGAATTACTTATCGCCGGGAGCAGATGCTTTCTCGGGAAGGCTCTCACGATCGATCACGGTCTGGATCGCCTTCTCAGCAGTGTCGATCGCCTGGTCAGCGGTCGCGGCACCCTTCATCACGGTCTCCATCGCCGTGCCGACTGCCATCGAGACATCCCACGGGTAGGCAACGCTTGGAATGGCATCGGGAGCAATCTCAGTCATGATGACGTCTGACCACGGAGCGGACTTGGCCTCTTCAGTGGCGGCCACGCCTTCCTGAACGTCGTCGCGCGGAGGAATCTTGGTGAACTGGGTGGCAACATAGAACGGAACGAGGTTCTCAACGTCTCCGGCCAGAACCCATTCGAGGAACTTGCCTGCTTCTTCAGGGTGCTTGGCCTTTGCGTCAACAACCCACTTGAAGTCACCCAGTGTGGTGGTGGTTCGTCCCTCTCCGTTCGGTGAGCTCGGGAACAGGCCCAGACCCGTGTTCGTCAGCATGTCCTGGTAGTCGGAGCCAACCTCGGACATCATCCAGGAACCGGACACCTTGTAGGCCACCTTCTTTTCACCGAATTCCTTGGCTTCCAGGTAGCTGCCCAGAGGCTGCTTGGCCATGTAGCCGTTGTCCCACAGATCCTTGTAGAACTGCATGAGGTCACGGTAGCCCTGGTCGTTGATGTTCGGTGCGCTCCAGTCATCGGTCAGTGCGTTGTGTCCGGAAGCATTGAACTGCTGGCCCACAGATGCCCAGGCGAATGTGCCGGCATCAGATGCCGGGGAAATGCAGTACTGACCATCCGACAGGGTTGGCTGAATCTTCGCGCAGTTGTCGAGCAGATCCTGCCACGTCTTCGGTGCCTGCTCAGCGTCAAGGCCGGCAGCGGAGACCATTTCCTTGTTCCAGAACAGCACTGTCTGCGGCTCCAGAACCAGCGGGTATGCGTAGTAAGTGCCATCAATCTGGGAAACCGAACGTGCCAGGTCGGTCATCTTGTCCAGGCCTTCCTTGGACACGATCGAATCCAGATCGTGGAACTGAGCGGCATTCACGCCGTCATTGAGCGGTCCGGCGAAGGTGTAAATGTCGGGACTCTTGTTTGCTGCCTGCGCCGACTTCATCTTCTGATCCCACGCGTCGGCCGGTACTTCTGTGTCGACTACGGTGATCTCGTCCTGCGCCTCGTTGAACTTCTGAACGATGTTCTTGTACCACTCATTTTCCACGGGGGTGAATGTGCGGTGCCAGAATTCAATGGTCGTGCCGCCCTCGGATGATGACCCCGAGGCTGCTGCGCCGCTTTCTGAACCTGCGGGTTCACCTGGCGTTCCCGAGCCACATCCTCCTACGAGAACAGATGCCAAGGTGAACGACGCAATCCCTGCCCACGCCCACCTGCTCTTTCCTGAATTCATGGTGTCTCCTCTTCGATATGACTCAACGTTGAGTCCGTTAGCCCTATCTCGCGTTGTGATGATCTTTGAGCATTCCACCAGTGGAAAACTCGCTGATTATGGCACCTGGAAGCCAATGGTTAATTGACCCTGACTACCTGGTGCTCTACACTATACAGTAATCGATTACAAATCGTGAAATTCCGACGCACATTTTGATATTTTCTCAGGAAAGGCGGCCAACGATGCTCTCCCCCTTGACAGGTCTGACCACGATTCGCAACGTAGCCACTCGCTCCATCTCTCCGGAAAACTTCGACGGCACACCTGGGGGTGGCGGCCGCGCGACCGAGGGAACCGGTGCGGAATGTGCACGCGACCTGGGACCCACGTGGAAGATCTCTCCCAGTATTGACGTTCCGGCTCGCGGCACATTCGAGCTGGCCAACATCTCAGGTACCGGATGCATCACTCATATCTGGATGACCGCTCACACCTCACTGTGGCGTCGCCTGGTCTTCCGCTGCTACTGGGACGGCAGTGACGAACCTGCCGTTGAGGTGCCCTACGGCGACTTCTTCTGCAATGGCTGGTCCGTGTTCTCGCAGGTTAATTCTGTTCCGATCGCCGCCAACCCGCACGGTGGTTTCAACTCCTACTGGCCCATGCCGTTCAAGTCCGGCGCTCGCCTGACACTGGAGAACACCTCCGACGAGGATGCCCGCGTCTACTACCAGATCACCTACGACATTGACGAGGGTGACTCATCCGCCGCTGACGGCGCAGCCGCCAAGGATGATATCGCCTACTTCCATGCGCAGTGGCGCCGCTCCAACCCCCTGCCGACGCTCACCACACACCCGATTCTGGAAAACATCGAGGGCCTGGGGCACTACGTGGGCACCTACATCGCATGGTCAGTCAATGACAACGGCTGGTGGGGCGAAGGCGAAATCAAGTTCTACATGGACGACGACACTGACTATCCCACGATCTGTGGCACCGGCACTGAGGATTATTTCGGTGGTGCCTGGAACTTCGATGTCCCCGGCCGCGGATACACGACGTTCTCCACGCCGTACCTGGGAATGCCGCAGGTCATCCGCCCCGATGGCCTGTATATCGCCAATCAGCGTTTCGGAATGTACCGCTTCCATATTCAGGACGCAATCCACTTCTCCAAGGGACTGCCGCGCGTCGACATTCAGGCTTTGGGCTGGCGTTCAGGTGGCCGCTACCTGCCGCTGCATGACGACATCGCCTCGACCGCCATGTTCTACCTGGATCGTCCGGTCACGAACCGTCCCGAGGCGCCGACCTACGATTCCATGGAGGTCCACCTGGGAGCAGCTCCGGCCACTGACCTGGCCTAGTGTCATAGCCTTCCTGTCAGCGTCGGGCTTTTGCCTAGCGCTGACAGCCCGGACACCAGAAGAGACGTCTCGTAGCCATCAGATCCTCCGCAACGGGAGTGCCGCAACGCAGGCACGGCCTGCCGGTGCGGTGATAGACATACCAGCGTGATGCTTCAGGATCACCCTCAAGGGGTGGTTCCGGAGCATCCTCGTCGCTCACTGTTTCGATTCTGCCCACTTCAAGGCCGTGTGTCATGAGTGGGCAGATCGTTTTCCATAGCAGGCTCAGGCGCGCCTCGGCCACTCGGTTGCCTCGGCGTCTGGGATGAATCCCCGTAATGAAGAGCGATTCTGCGCGGTAAATGTTCCCGACGCCGGCAATCACAGACTGATCCATAACCAGTTCGCCGATGGTGCGCGATCGTGAGCGGATCGCATCGATGAAGGCGCGCTCCAGGTCGGGACGAGTCAGCGCGTGGGGTGACAGCGGATCGGGACCCAGACGCTGCTGTGCCTGGCGCTGTTCATCAGGTGTGATGACTTCGCAGCGATTAGGACCTGACAGGTCGGCGACCGCGTCATCTGTTTCGATGCGGACCCTGACCTGGCCAACCGGCTCGGGTGGAGTCCATCGGCCGTCCTCGTGCGTTGTGCCGCTGTCGCCAGCCAGCCGCGGAGCTCCGATCGATACGGGAACCTCCACCGATTCGCTGCCATATAAACGCCACGACCCATACAGACCCAGGTGGACATGCAGCCACAGGTCGTCGGTATATGCCACCTGCGTACCGTCGGGGTGTCCCTCGCGTACCGGTCCGGGCGCGCTCAACTGCATGAAGAAATGCTTGCCGTGCGCACGAACCGACGTCACTATCCTGCCGTTGATCAGGCGTGCTCCGCCGGCGAAGCGTCCCTGCGGCGATGACACCCGGACCGCACGTCCGACAAACAGCGTGTCGAACGTGCGGGCCAGAGCATGAATAACGTCGCCTTCAGGCATAGGTTCTCGCCGCTACCAATTTGACAGCGCGCGGCTAGTTCTTCGGCAGAACCAGGTTCACCAGTTTAGGTGCGCGCACAATAACTTTCAGCGGCTCACGTCCATCGAGGATGGCGCGGATCGGCTCCAGGTCGAGCGCGCGGGTGCGCAGATCGTCCTCGTCAATCGAGGGCGATACATCGAGGCGGGCACGAACCTTGCCGTTGACCTGCACGATCGCAGTAATCGCATCTTCTTCGAGCAGTGATTCGTCCTCAACGACCGGGAACGGTTCACGTGCGAGCGACTCATCGTGCCCCAGTTTGTGCCACAGTTCTTCAGCGATGTGCGGCGCAACAGGGCTGACCATCAGCACCAGGGGTTCGATGATTTCGCGCGGTACCGCATCCATCGACGTGATGTGGTTATTCAACACAATCATGCGGGCAATGGCGGTGTTAATGCGCAGGTTCTCGAACTCAACCGTCACATCCGCGATCGTGCGGGCCAGCAGTTTGCGCGTGGCCAGGTCGGCCGGTTCGTCACTGACAGTGACCTCACCAGTTTCTTCATCGAGGACATTGCGCCACAGGCGCTGCAGGAAGCGCTGAGATCCAACGACGGCTCGCGTCTCCCACGGGCGGGAAATATCCAGCGGTCCCATCGACATCTCATACACTCGCAGCGTGTCCGCGCCATAGTCCTGAGCGAATTCGTCAGGTGTGACAACGTTCTTCAGGGACTTGCCCATCTTGCCGTATTCCTGTGTGACGGGCTCGCCCTTCCAGGTGAATCCGCTTTCCTCGTCGCCCGTCACTTCATCGGCCGGCACGTATGCGCCGCGTGAATCCGTGTAGGCGTAGGCCTGGATGTAGCCCTGGTTGAACAGCCGGTGGAACGGCTCAGATGCGCTGACGTATCCCAGGTCGAAGAGGATCTTCTGCCAGAAACGCGCATACAGCAGGTGCAAAACGGCGTGTTCGACGCCACCGACATACAGGTCCGCACCGCCGGATTCGCCCGGGTTGCGCGGCCCCATCCAGTACTGCTCATTGACCGGATCAGCGAAATGTTCGGTGTTATTCGGGTCGCCGTAACGGATTTCGTAAGCGCACGAGCCAGCCCAGTTCGGCATGGTGTTCGTGTCACGACGATACGTCTGCTTGCCTTCACCCAGATCCAGTTCAACGTCCAACCAGTCCGTTGCCCGACCCAGCGGTGCTTCCGGCTCAGACGCAGCATCGTTCTCATCGAATGTGCGCGGCGAAAAGTCATCAATTTCCGGCAGGGTGACGGGGAGCATCTCATCAGGCAGCGCGTGCACGCGGCCATCAGCCGAATACACCACGGGGAACGGTTCACCCCAGTAGCGCTGACGTGAGAACAGCCAGTCACGCAGGCGGTACGTCACGGTTTTCTTGCCCAGGCCGCGTTCTTCCAGCCACTGTGTGATGCGCTCAATGGCCGCTTCCTTGCCCAGACCGTTGAGGTCCACTTCCTCATTGGCCGAGTTGGTGATGACACCGTCACCGACCCACGCGGCTTCGTCGCGGTCGAAGTCTTCGGGTGGGGTGATCGTGGTGATGATGTCCAGGTCGAAACGACGTGCGAAGTCAAAGTCACGCTGGTCGTGCGCGGGCACAGCCATAATCGCGCCGGTGCCGTATCCCATCAGGACATAGTCGGCCACAAAAATCGGGATGCTCGTGCCGTTAACAGGGTTGGTGGCGAAACGCCCGGAGAACACGCCTGTCTTCTCCCCTGCTTCGGCGGTTCGCTCCGCATCCGTCATGCGTGCAGCGCGTTCACGGTAGGCTTTCACAGCCGTAGCTGGCGTAGCGTATCCACCTGTCCACGCTTCGCGTGTTCCCTCGGGCCACTCAGCAGGCACGTTCAGGTCAGCAGCGTCGCCCTCGTCCCCGAGCAGGGGGTGTTCGGGGGCAACGACCATGAATGTTGCGCCAAAAAGCGTGTCAGGGCGGGTGGTGAACACATCGAGCCGCGTGCCGTCAGCGTCAAATGTGACGCGCGCGCCGGTGGAGCGGCCAATCCAGTGATGCTGCATTGAGCGCACCTTGTCCGGCCAGTTCACTGTGTCCAGGTCAGCGTCCAGGCGGTCAGCGTAGGCGGTGATTCGCATCATCCACTGGCGCATGCGCTTGGTAAAGACTGGGAAATTGCCGCGCTCGGAGCGTCCCTCGGCGGTGACTTCCTCGTTGGCGAGCACGGTGCCCAGGCCGGGAGCCCAGTTCACGGGCGCCTCGTTGATATAGGCCAGGCGGTAGGAATCGAGCACGCGGGCCTGTTCGACCGCTGTCAGATCGTCCCACGCCTTGTCGAATGTTTCCTCGCCCTCAGATGTGGCGATCGGGCGCGCGCCGGAGCGGAATTCGTCTTCCAGTTCGCTGATCGGACGGGCGCAGCCTTTCGTGCCGGCCGGGTTCGTCGCTTCAGTGTCATACCACGCGTTGAAGATCTTCAGGAAGATCCACTGCGTCCAACGCACAAACAGGTCATCGGTTGTAGCAAATGAGCGGCGCTTGTCGTGCGACAGTCCCAGGCGCGCCAGTTGGCGACGCATATTCGCAATGTTGTCGTATGTCGTGATGCGCGGATGTTGGCCGGTCTGGATGGCGTACTGTTCAGCGGGAAGACCGAATGCGTCGAATCCCATCGTGTACAGCACGTTAAAGCCGCGCATGCGCTGGAAACGTGCGATCGTGTCAGTGGCGATATAGCCCAGCGGGTGTCCAACGTGCAGGCCTTTGCCTGACGGGTAGGGGAACATGTCGAGCAGGAAGTAAGGGGTCAGTTGCGCCAGTGGCCCTTCAAGGTCTCCGGTTGGGTTATCGGCATTGAATGTGCCACGGTCATCCCACTGCTTGTGCCACTTGTCTTCGATGGCGTTGGCCATCTGTGCGGTGTAGCGGAATTCCGGCTCCGAACCTTGATTCTGGCTCATTGATGGATCCCTCTCGAATTCTTCGGTCATGCTCGTCAAATTGGCCTGTTGCCAACCACTTAAGGGTATCTCATCGCGCCACTGGCTACCGGATTCGTTCAGCGTACGATCGGGCGCAGGTGCGGAGGGGTATCGCGACGAGGGTGGCCCATGCGGGCGCAAGATGGGTGACAATAGAGCCATGAGTACAGCATTTGAGAACATCATTGATGGAACATGGTCGGGACGCTTCGCATGGGCTGACGACGTTTGTGTTGTTTTTGCCACCATTGAGCCGATCCGCGCTGGTCACATGCTGGTGGTGCCGCGCCACCCTTACCCGTCGTGGACGGACGCGCCGATGGAGGTTGCCGAGCACCTGATGCACGTGGCTCACATCATTGGGCGAGCACAGATCGAAGCCTTCGACGTGGAGCGCGCCGGCCTGATCATTGCCGGTTTTGAGGTACCTCACACCCATCTGCATGTAGTCCCCATGAAGTCGGAAGCAGATATTGCATTCGCCAATGCTGCTCAGGCCAGTGATGATGCCCTCGACGATGCTACGACGAGGGTGCGTGAGGCACTAGTGGGCCTGGGGTACGAGGCGAACGTGCCGCCGTCGATGGGGTCAGCTTCCCTGAGCTAGCTCGGGTGTGCGGCTGCGACGGTTGGCGCACGGTTGCGACGGTTACTGTTCAACGTGAAGATCATCCGGGTCGGTGGCCACGAAAATGGCATCTGCGGCCACGTCACCGATTTCGACGGTATGCGCGCGCTCTTCACCAGATTCGCGCACGTCAAGTGTGAGTGTTCCCAGCGCAGGTGAGCGGCGCACCACCGTGATACGGGCATCCAGGGCGATCCCCCTGCTGGCCAGATCGCGCAGCATCTGCGGATGGCCATCTGAGATTCGCACGATGACCGTGTCAGTTCCTTCGACAACGTCAGACAGCGGCATCATACCGGGAGCCAGGCGAGTGCCGTCAGGAGCCGGAATCGGGTCGCCATGTGGGTCGCGCATCGGGAAACCAAGTGCACGGTCGAGGTGCTCAAGCAGCGTCTCGGAGACCGCATGTTCAAGGATTTCTGCTTCTCGGTGAACTTCGTCCCACTCAAAGTCGAGCTTTTCGTACAGGTATGTTTCGAGGAGGCGGTGGCGACGCACCACACCTACTGCTATTGCGCGGCCCTTTTCGGTCAGGTGAACCTTATGGTAGGGCTCGTGCTCAACCAGTCCCTGCTCTGTCAGGCGCTTGACGTTTTCAGATGCGGTCGATGCAACAACGCCCATCCTGGCGGCAAGATCGTTCACCGATACTCCGGCACCACTCCACTCCCCTGCGGAGTAAATGGTCTTCAAGTAGTCCTGCGTCATCTGCGTGATGGGCACGTCACGCAGATCGTCGTGGTGTTCCATCAGCCCTCCAGGTTTGTCAGTGTCAAAGACGCGTTGGCGCTCCGGTTCTTACTGTAGATGCCCATGCGCGCCTGTGCATGCGTCCTGCAGATGTGTCCTATCGCCTACTTTTCAAGTTGTCTGAAGCCCCTTGACACGAGTACAGTATTACTTCGTTACGAGACGTAGCGCCGTTAGCTCAATTGGCAGAGCAGCTGGCTCTTAACCAGCGGGTTGGGGGTTCGATTCCCTCACGGCGCACCACCTGTAACTCATGCGCCGTTAGCTCAATTGGCAGAGCAGCTGGCTCTTAACCAGCGGGTTGGGGGTTCGATTCCCTCACGGCGCACTTTTTATGCCTCCACTCCTCCGAGAGAATTTGTCACCTCTTCATGCTTCTTCGGTCACGTGCACGTCTTGGCGGTCGACACCAAAGCCTGCACAGATATTGCGCAGAGTGAGCCGAGGGTCGGCCATGGTTGGCGTCTCAATGCGCATCCCCGTCATCGAGGTCGGCGAGGCGATTGTCGTGATCCCCATTCGAGTGGCTGACGCTGGATCGAGTGCGGATGAAACACATTGCGCATGAAAAGAGCGTCTGAACTTTCCGCCAGCGGCCTCAGCTCTTCGAAAAACGGCTCGTCAAGACTCATCAACGACACAGCCTCACACGACCCGCACACACGCTATTCCTCGACAACGAATGCTTCGAGGGCTGGATGACCATCAGGATCCAGAAAAGAGTCAAGAAGATCCCGAACCGGAATATCACAGATATAAGAAAACAGCACAGTCTCTGAATAGTCGTTGACGATATAGTCATGCATATGGAAAGGCAGGACTTGGCCAGCTGGCGTCTTAAGAGCGTACGTGTACTTTTCTACCTCAACCAGTTCGTATCCGGGCCGCTGTTCATAGGTGTAACACGGAAAGTACAAGGACGCGTAGCCGCGCTGCGCCCAGCGGAATGATTCGCCCGCCTGGTAGATGAACCAGCGCGTCACCAGGTCAAGATCCGGGGAAAAAACGTAAATTGAATATCCCCGTTTCGCGAGCTCCCTCCATATGCGAACTGCCCGTCCTCAAGTTGAGCCAAGTGGTAGATCGGGTCACCAGCATGACTGATACTGATCGAACGAGGATAGTGAATATTGCGCATAAAAAGAGCATTACGACATTCCGCCAGCAGCCTCAGCTCCTCGAAAAACGGCTCATCAAGACTCGTGAGCGTCAATATTGCATCATCCCTTATTCTTAAGACATGTGACGGAGTCTTATCCTTCATTATACGGTCTGAACATATGAGAGCCATCCAGCTCCGGGTGGAACCTCCGCTCTCAGAGTTTTCTTGCGTTGGCTCTAAGGGGCGAGGAATTGGGAAAGCGAAGGTTCTCCGTTTGCGTTGGTCACTGAATCGACCAGGTCGTGTACCTCTATGTCATGAATGTGAGAGTAGCGCACGCATTGGGAGACGTCATGTACAAGGTCGTCGCTCATCTTCATCGGCAGAAGTTCGCCATCTGGAGCTCGCAGAGTCGAAAGTGTGCGCGTCAAGCGGTGGAGAGCATATCCTTCCCGTATCTGACTAGTTCGGTGAGGAATGGAGAACTGCAGGTAGGCGCGAGCGTATCGATAGGGGAAGCTGGCGTTTAAGATAAGCCAGCGTAGGGCAATCTGTGCGTCCATAGTGACAAGTGAGAAGGAAATAGGACCACCTCGACCGCTTGAACCGAATGCGAAAGATCCGTCGTTGTGGTGTACCACGTGGAGGGCGGGGTCGCCATAGTCGTAGCTCAGCGTGACAGATTCATGTGCTACCTCGTTGAGTGCAAATCGGGCCCATCGGCATTCAGCTAAAGGCCGTAACTCATCGAAACTCAGTGTACCCATTCGAGGAGAATTCCTTTCTCTATGCACTCTGCAATTGACACCATTTCACCTCGTTCATTTAAGAAGATGAATTGCTTACCTCCGCCTTCAAATCCTAATGCGGGGGCGATTGTACCCTCTTCAACAGAGTAGCCACGAGGCAGTTCACCCAGCTGATAACCGTAGAGACGGTCATGAGCTTTCGGAGGCGGCATTGATCGCTTTTCAAATGGAATATGACGGCCTTCAGGTGCCGATGCGACGAATTGTCCCCCTGGATGACCGATCCGGTCGACGAATCGTCCATACTTTTCCTTGATTTGTTGAAGGCTGCTATGGCGCACAACTGAGTCAGGCAAGGCGCCGTTTGTATCTTGAAATCTATAATTCGGAACACCTCTCGAGTTTAAATTCTTTGAAGCCCACGCGTCGTAGGTCGGATACGGCTCTCCGTGCGCGTTCTTCCCAAATGGTGCGGGGCTTGTGTCCCAATGGGGGGTTGCGTCGGAGCGATGCAAGGAAAACTCGGTATATTGAGCTGGGTCTACGTGAGGGGCAGAAGCGTTGATGCGTGTCGAGGGTGTGTCTGCGCCTTTGCGGAGGAGCCTGTTGAGGGTGTCAGAGAACTTCCTGAACAACTCGGTGAGCTTGCCGAGCAGCCCCTTGAGATTCTTGACTGAATCAATGACCTTGTGAACAGTTGTGCTGATCCTGGATGTCATCGTGGCAACACTGGTGGATATTTGCGCCGCGATTGCGGGAATACCCAGCCCAGCGGTGGCAACCGCTTCGATAATGGCGGACGCGAACTTGCCGATGATTTCAGATAGAGCATCACGCACCAGGTCGTGAACAATCTGAACAAGCGTGGCAGCAACGTTAAGAGCCTGCCCCATCGCGCTGGCCCACTTGCCAGCCTGCTCAATCAGCTTGCCCAGGTCAACTTCTAGGGCGGTGATCGCGCTGATGGTTTGCCCGCTCATAGATGACAGGTCAGAGCGCGTATACCCGGCCAGCTGCTGGGAGCACGCGGACAGCTGAGTGTTAATGTTGCCCCACGTCTGAGCATAGGCCGCAACCTGGTCCGCATCGCCAGTGAACTCATCGAGCCACTGATCCAAAGGGTGAACATGCTCAAGCACCCATCCGGCACCCATCGCGATCAGCGAACCGATCGGGTCAGCAATCATACTGGCCGCATCACCCACAGCAGCGAACGCAGCCATACCGCCACTGACCCAGCTGCCTGAATTGAACGCGCCAACCAACTGCTCGCCGTCTTCAAGAAGAAACGTGCCGGCAAGCGGGCTGGTCGAGTCCTGACGCTGCGCCACCAAAGGATTAGCCACGCCGACCTCGCTTCCCCCACACGCTCACCTCATTGTTGAAGGAGCGTGTCAGCTCGTCTTCGTGAGCAGTAAAATCCTCCACAGCAATACCCAGCTGACTGCACAACCGGTCCAACGCGCTCGACGCGCTTGACAGCGCGTCACGCGCCTGACCTTCCACGAGCGACAGGGGCGGGACCAAAAAAGGCGAACACAACACGCCGAACGCGCCATCACCCACACCGACCTGAACGGACGCATCACGGGCCATCTGAATTCCCTGCCCCACGTGAGCGACATGACACCGGTGCTCATCAAGCTGGTCAGTGTTAATACGCAGATCGTCCGTCACTGGTCCGCAAGCTTTCGCACAGTCGGCGAATCAGCACCAAAGATCTCTGAGGCCACAGCAACCATCTGGGTGCGCACATCGCTCAACGCTGCCCTGTACGCCTCCATCACGCTGGACGTCAACTGGCTTTTCGACAAGGTCGACACCTGGGCGGCGAACTCAATCCTGTCAAGATGACCACTGTGATCCACATGCACCGTGACAATACGATCACGGCTCGAACCACTCCCACACGCATCCTCAGCCTGGCGCTGAAAAATTCACCGCCGCTTGGGCATGACGCTCAGCGCCCGCCACCTGACAGTCAACCGCATCATGCGCCCCATCAAATTCATCCACACAACGTATATACGAGTTTGCACGGCATCCCGTCCATGAAACACACGTCACACCTTCAGCCGACACGCGCATAGAACTGTCGCGCCTCGTTTGGGACACGGGCACCTGCCCTCCAAACCTGCAGGCGCAGACCGTCGCTGTACGACTCAGTCGATGGCGAGTTCCCTGCGCAGACGCTTGACGTGGCCTGAAGCCCTGACGCCATATTGTGCAAGGGCAATTGTGCCGTCAGGGTTGACGACAAATGTGCAACGTTTTGGTCCCAGAATTTTGCGGCCGAAACTCATTTTTTCGCCAAAGGCCCCATAGGCGTCGATCACGGTGCCTTCCGGATCTGACAGCAGCGGAAATGTCAGTAACTGGTTTGCCTCGAACTTTTCCAGCGCCGCCATGTCATCCTTGCTGATGCCGACAACCTCATATCCTGCGCCCTGCAGCGAGGCCAGCGAGTCACGAAAATCGCACGCCTCGGTGGTGCATCCGGGCGTGGACGCACGCGGGTAGAAGTACACCACCACGCCGCGTGCAGCACGAGCCAGCATGTCAGTCAGTGACACAGTGCCGTGCGTGGAATCCAAAGTGAATTCAGGAGCCTTGTCCCCCACCTTCAGTTCAGCCATGGCAGCCTCCTCATGTGTCCGCCGTATTTGTCCGTCGTCATCCACCACTGTAGGTCACGCCCGCTGCGAGCGCTCATGAAGGAACCATCCTGCCGCATCACGGCAACGCTAGAATCCTTTGGACTGCAGCCATCTCATCAATTCACTTGTCCTGGCCGCCTGATAATCATCCCGGTCAGCCGCGTCGCTCTCGTGCCTCCTATCGAGTTTCCTGCTGTCAATGGCACCCACGATCACCCCGTCACGCAGATAGACGATCCCGTCCGCGCGCGCAACGCACACCGGGTCATGTGTCACCATGACAATGGTCGTGCGATCCTGATGTGCTTCCTCAAGCGCCTCCAGCACTTCACCGGTCATGGAGGTGTTCAGCGCACCGGTTGGCTCGTCAGCGAACACGATCGATGGTTGGGTGGCGAGTGCGCGACAGATGGTGGCGCGCTGGAGCTGTCCCCCGGATACCTGGGTGATCTCATGATCAGCTACTGCGCCAATGTCGAATCGCTCCATCAGTGCGTCGACGCGTTCCTCGGCCGCCCTCGTCCCTGACCGTCCGGCAGCTTTCAAGGCGGGCAGCGCAATGTTGTCGCGAATCGTGAAGTTCTTCAGGAAGTGCGCCTGTTGGAAAACGAAACCCATCTCGTGCAGGCGCACGTGGCTCATCTGCGAGTCGCTCAGCTCGGTGAGCTCATGCCCTGCCAGTTCGACGGAACCGCCGGTGGGTCGATCCATTCCGCTCATGCAATACAACAATGTGGACTTCCCCGAACCTGACGCCCCCATCACGGCCACGAACTGTCCGCGCGGCACCTCCAGGTCGATGCCTCGCAGCACCTGCGTGGGCGGCTCCGTCGTCGAGAAGGTCTTCGTCAGGTCCTTCACGCGCAGCAGCGTCCGCCCCGCCTGCTGTGTGTGATCTGCAGGTTCGCGCGCTTCCATGTTGTCTGCGGCCATGCGCATTGTTGCCCACACCAGACCAAGTGCAACGGCGCAGATAATATTGCCGATCGCCATCAGGCGTGTGCGGTCAAATCGATCGGCAAGCACTCCGTCGGGCGGTGCCAACAGGACGGCGGGCAGGAACCCTGCCAGCGTGATCAGCGCGACCGACGTGCTCAGGCCGATGTGCTGGTAGGCATAGATGGTCAGAGCGAACGGTGTCAAGCCGTTGCCAGTCTTGGCAATCAGCTGCGCCAGCCAGATCAGGGCGAAGCGGCGCCGGCCTTTGCGTTCGTGCTCTTTCCCTCGGTCAGTGCGCCGTCGGCCTCCCTCGTAGCTTCGCTCCAGCCGTACACCATCGCTCGCAGCGCATAGTCGTATTGGCGGTCTGCATCGTAGCGCCACCCGCTGTTGAAGACGGCCGCCAGGAGCGGAAACGAGGCTGGAAGTACCGTTTGGTGGCTCATCTGGTCGGCCTCGCCGCCCATTGGCTCCCCCGCCTCTGCGAGGACATGACCCACCGTGTAGTTCACCAGAGCGTTCAACTGGTCGGCGGCCTGGGAGTTCACAGGCATTCCTGCCTCCGCGAGAGACGTCAGCAGGCGTTCCATAAGGGCGAATAGTTCCGGGCCGGTCGCGGGGCGTGTGCCGACGATTGAGATGGCACGAGGGTGTCTGAGCAATGCGCGCCTCAAAGTGTGCATCACAGCGACCAGGTGCTCGCGCCACGAAGGTGTTGCCTGGGCGGCTGCCGGTACGGTGACGTCGCGCCACATGACCTCCATCAGGCCGTCAAGCACCGCCGCTTTGTTGGAAAAATGCCGGTAAATCATCATCGGATCGACGCCGAGGTCGCGTCCGAGCCGTCGCATGGTCAGTGCGTCGATACCGTCGTCGTCCACGATCTGCATGGCGGTGTTCAGGATCGCGCCCTCACGGGTACCTTCACCGGTCACTGTTGCGTCTTTCGCGTTGAAGCCACCGAAATTGCGGGCTTCTGTGGCCATTGCCTGCGCGAGGGAGAGGATGTCAGGCTGGAGGCGCTTGACATCGTTGTACATGGTTTTCACGTCCTGGGCGGTGTTGTGTCCAGGGTTGTCCTGATCGAAATTCTGGTGGATGAGGAAGCCGAGTGCCGCGCCGTGTCGTTTATCCAGGGTCGGCTGATACTTGTCGAGCAGCCAAGCTGCCTGAGAGTTGGTGACTTTCAGATCGGCTGGGGCGAAAGAGCGTGGGCCGCTCATCTTCGATAGCGTAGCGTTCTGGCCTGGTTGAGGGTTGTACTTCCACATCTGGACGCACCAGACGTTTTCTCCAGGCACGCCATTAGGGGAGTCGTAGGGGCCGAACCAGAATCCCCCTCCTTCAAAATCGGTTGCCCCCACGCTGGTGGGGATCTTCATTCCCTTGTCGAGCTGGTAGCCCGCAAGGGACGGCTTTTGCGCCAGGACTACTCCTGCGAAAGCTAACGTGAAGGCAACACATACTGCCATCACGCGACGCAGGGGTGTCGTCAGGCGTTCACCAAGCCTTGACTGCATCGTGGTACTCCTTCATCTAGCTAGAGTGGCGGAAGCGTCAAACCCCCGTCACTTATCGCTAATGCGACAAACCAAAAAACCCACGCCGCGCTGTGTGAGTCGAGTAACACAAAAGGGGCCTGCCAGCATTCCAGCCAGCAGACCCCCGAATAGATCGAACGGTTAGCAATACCGTCCGGTCGCGTTTCCTTTAGTGTCCATTTCACCGCAGAAATCGCCGTCAGTGTTCACGTCCAACTCCCACGTGTATTCGTCCCCGCCGCTGGGCGCGGGCGCGCTCGGGGCGGGTGCAGATCCGCCACTCGAATATGACGGCTCGGACACGCCACCCGAATATGACGGCTCACTGTAGCCCTGCGAGTAGTCGGGCTGCGGGGCGGCAGGTTCACTGGCGGCAGCCTTGGCTTCCTCGGCCTTCTTCCACGCGGCGTGAGAATCCGACACCTTCTGGGCAGCAGCCTTCACCTGGTCGGTCACCTCAGTCAGTTTCGCGCTCATCTCGTCGAACGGGTCAGCCGACTCGCCACTGAGAGCGTCAGCTTGACCGATCAGGGCTGTCGCCTCGTCCACAGTCTTTTGAGCCGTGGTGCGTGTCGCGTCGTCACTCACTTTGCCGGTCGTGTCGGACAGAACCTTGATTGCCTTGTCTACTTCCGCCTTGAGAGTGTCGCGCGCAGCCACCATCAGGTCTTTCGAATGGGAGGTCATCGCGGAGCGAACCTGAGTGCTGGCAGTGTCAATTTTCTGGGCGGCACTGGTGAACACTCCAGCCGAATCGTTCAATGACTGCGCACCATCACGCATGTCGCTCGTGGTGCCCGACTGGGCGGCAGGCATGGTCAGAGCGTTCGCCTCGTCCAGTGCAGCGCGAAGGTCAGCCCGGCTCGAATCATCGTCACCCACCTTGCCCTCCGAGTCGGCATACAGCTGCTCGCCCTCACTGATCGCGTCCGACAGGGACGTGTACGCGCCAGTGGCAGCAGACTGCGCCGCGTCAAACTCGCTGCGCGCCTGGTGTGCCGCATGAGAGCGGTAGGCGCTCACGCCAATAATCGCCACTACCAGTGCGACGACAACCGCGACACACACCGCCACGACCATAGCCTTGCGATTCTTCACAAACCACGAAAACACGCCGTTTTCTTGAACTCCACCACTCGTACTCATTGCCCTCACGTGACCTTTCTTTTACTCGGGTGTTTTACGGATTCACCCGAGTTGTGGGACGAGAACACTCCACATGACACACACGAACGCCACTCACACGATTCGCGCGTATCACTGCACTCACAGCATAGCCGACTTCTTATGTAGCATGATCAAGTATGACAGCATTCCGAAAACCTCCGCCCGCGACCTTTCGTACAGAGGGGCCGGCCGAGGCGGCGCGATCGTTCAGTGCACATTCCCCTAGATTCAAGACAAATTGTGCACATACCCCTAAAACTGCCGCGCAACGGTGCACATACCCCTAGATTTAAAGCGAATTTTGCACATTCCCCTAGCTAAACTCCGTGCTGCCGGGTAGGCCAACAAGGAACAAGGCTCTGACCAGCGGTTATAGAAATAGCGCGGAAACCGGATCACGAAGATTTAGGGGAATGTGCACTTTCGCGCTACTTTTTAGGGGTATGTGCACGGGAAGGCCGAAGATTTAGGGGTATGTGCATGCCGACCGATTAAATCTAGGGGAATGTGCACTTTCACGCTACTTTTTAGGGGCTTGTGCACACCGGGCACTGGCAGAGCAGTAGCGTCAGTGCATTAGGAAGTTTATGAAGGACCGGACACGCCCACCCCATACACATATTTCGGGCATTAACCCCGGATCGGGCCACCGCCACACACAAAAAAGCCGGGACACCGCCAATACAATGTCCACGAAGTCCCGATACATCACAAGAGTGCGCGAGGGGGGACTTGAACCCCCACGTCAAAGACACTGGAACCTAAATCCAGCGCGTCTGCCAATTCCGCCACTCGCGCGCGCCTTTTATCTTACGCGGCATCTATTCTAACGGTTTCTAGCTGGCACGGGCTCCCTCATGGCTCACGCCTCGCGAGACACCGGACACACTCCCCACTCGAGCGGTCGACTCGATCGTTGCTTCAGCGATCACCTGCGTGCCTCGGTACAGCACCAGCGACTGGCCCGGAGCCACGCCGCGGATCGGATCAGCCAGATCCACACTCAGTGCAGGCGCAGCGTCGCCCTCGTCAATATGAACCCCGGCGACAACGGAGGGCGTTCCGTGAGCGCGCACCTGCACGGTCAGGACATCCTCGGGGACATCTGCCAGCATCCGTCCGGCCAACGCAGGCCCGAACGCGACGGTCGCCTCCTGATCAACAGTGGCGAGGGAGCGCGGCGCCATCCACACCACGTCGGTGGTCGAAATGTGATCCACGCTCAGCAATTCAGCAGGCCCGACGATCACCTGATTGGATTGCGGGTTGGTGCGCAGAACGTAGCGCGGCTTGCCGTCAGCGGCCGGTCGTTCCAAACGCAGTCCGCGGCGCTGCCCCACCGTGAAGTTCCAGTATCCACCGTGTTCACCCACGATGTTGCCGTCGGCATCCACGATCTCACCCATGTCCTTGCCAAGGGCGCGCTGCAGGAAGCCCTGCGTATCGCCGTCAGGGATAAAGCAGATGTCGTAGGAATCGGGTTTGTTGGACACGCCCAGTCCGCGCCGATCCGCCTCGGCACGCACCCACGCTTTATCGGGCGCATCGCCTAGCGGTGTGATAACACGAGAAAGCTCCTCGCGCCCCATGATGGCCAGCACATAAGACTGGTCTTTTGCTTCGTCGCGGGCGCGATGCAGCTCGGGACCATCCGGACCGTCGATAACGCGCGCGTAGTGCCCGGTGCACACGGCATCGAAACCGAGGGTGCGGGCGCGATCGGCCAGTTCACGGAATTTCACGAATTCGTTGCATCGCACACACGGGTTGGGAGTATGCCCCTGGCGATATTGATCGACAAAGTCGGTGACGACAGTTCGTTCAAACTCCTCTGCCAGGTCCCACACGTAGAACGGCACGCCCAGTGTCTGCGCCGCGCGGGCGGCGTCCCCTGCGTCCTCCACCGAGCAGCATCCGCGTGAACCGATGCGGCATTCCTGAGGCTGGCTGGTCAGCGCCATGTGAACGGCAACCACATCGTGGCCTGCTTCGACAGCGAGCGCACACGCCACAGCAGAGTCCACTCCCCCTGATAGTGCAGCCAGTACCCTCATCTGTCCTCCTTCACAACATGTCCCCGTTCATCGAATCCGTCCATTGCCTGCGCCTGCGAAAGCGCGTCAGGTAGAGCCTGACACAGTGCGCGCACATCGTCGAGGGTTGTTGATGTGGAGACGCACACACGTAGCACGCCCAGTGCTTCACGTTCCGATCTGCCCATTGCCGTGACCACCTCAGACGGGCGTGTCACACCAGCATGGCAAGCAGAGCCTGCTGACACCATCACACCGGCTCGGTCCATCGCCATGAGCACCACTTCGGGATGTGCGGTCGGCATCGACAGGTGAATGATCGAGGGAACGGTGGGCGCATCCCCCACCGTCGCTGACACACCCTCAGGCAGGTGGTCAAGGATCTCGCGACGCATCTGCGAGCAGTGCCGATGCATCTGATCCCGCTCGGAAACACATTCGACCATCGCGGCAGCCAGGGCAACCGCGCCCGCCACGTCCGGTGTTCCCGAACGGATTCCGCGCTCATGCCCCCCACCGGGTCGGTCCGTTGTCAACGGGATGCCGCGCCGCGCAACCAGGATGCCCGTCCCCACAGGCGCACCCACTTTATGTCCCCCGATGCTCAGCAGGTCAGCGCCGAGGGTGTCCATGCTGATCGGCAGGCATGAAAAGGCCTGAGCCGCATCCGTGTGAATGATGGGGCGCTGACCACGCGCAGCTCTTACCGGATCATTACCGGCAGCGCCGAACATGTCGGCAAGCTGGGCAACCGGCTGAATGGTTCCCACTTCCGAGCACACCGTGCACACCGACACCACCGCCAAGTGCTCACTGAGGTGTGCAGCGTCGAGCTCGCCAATGAATGTGATGCCCTGAGCGCTGGAAGGCAGTACCTGCCACGTGAATCCGGCAGGTTCAAGGACCTCGCGCTGATGTGCCACTGCGTCATGTTCGAGGGCGGACACTGCCACAACGCTGCGTGCAGGGTTGACAGCCCGCACCGCCCGAGCTGTCCCCGCCACGGCGAGGGCGTCAGATTCAGTGGCGCCGGACGTGAAGAGCACTTCGTGCAGGTTCACACCCAGCAGGTCTGCGATCTGTTCGCGCGCATCGTCCAGCATCCGGCGGGCAGCACGCCCACCCGCATGCAGGGAGGACGGGTTGCCGGGGGTGGCCGTCAAGTCATGTTGGGCTTTCAGCCACGCTTCCCGGGCAACGGGCCGAAGCGGCGTGGTCGCCGCAAAATCCAGATAGTGCGTGGGCGTGGTCATTGGTCCTTTCGCGCCCGCAGATCCTCCAGAGCCTGCGGAACGACCTCAAAGATGTCGCCAACGATGCCAAAGTCAGCGATCTCAAAGATCGGAGCATCCGGGTCATCGCACACGGCAATGATCGTGTCGGAGGCTTGCATACCAACAGTGTGGTGGATTGCGCCGGACACGCCCAGGCCGATGTACACCG
Source organism: Pauljensenia sp. UMB10120 (assembly GCF_030212035.1). Classification (NCBI taxonomy): domain Bacteria; kingdom Bacillati; phylum Actinomycetota; class Actinomycetes; order Actinomycetales; family Actinomycetaceae; genus Pauljensenia; species Pauljensenia sp. UMB10120. The sequence goes on from NZ_JASODH010000005.1 coordinate 56,729, forward strand.
ACGGTGCCACTGACACGCCGGTCTGGCCGATCTGGATGGAACGCGGTACCCACCCTTCATCTGAGGCAACGCGGGTTGCACCCACCGCACCTCCAAGTTCGTCAGCCAGCTGTTCGACCAGTGAGAAGTCTCCGCCGGTGCCGCGCCCGCCGACCACGACGACGTCTGCGTCGGTCAGTGACACGCGTCCGTCACCCGCGGCGTGAACGGATTGTGGGACCAGAACGGCGTCGGCTTCTGCACTGAACTTCACGGGCACGGTGGTCACGTCAGGCGTGGTCGCCGTCTCTGCGTCCTTGGCCTGAACAGACGAGGGCCGCAGACCGATAATCGGCGTGCCGCGAGTGATTTCCATTGTCGTTTCCCATGTTCCGGCCAGAACTGTCTTGGCTGCGTGGAGAACGCCGCCGCTGATATGCACATCTGACACGTCAACAGCCGCACCCGAGTCGAGCTGGACAGCCAGCCGAGCGGCAACCTCTCGCCCTCGGTAATTCGCCACACACAAAATGGCGGCAGCATCTGGAACGCGGTCGAAGCAGGCTCGAACCGCGTCCGCCACAACAGCACTGATGCGCGGCGAATGGCCGGCAAGGTCCGGGCTCAGGACGTGCGCCACGCCCTGCGCTCCCAACGCCTCCATGTCCGGCGCACTGTTCAGAGCGATCGCTGTAATCGGCCCGGTGGTCAGTGAGCGTGCCAGTGTGAGGAGCTGGTGCGATGCCGGGGTCAGCGTGTATCCCTGCGCGTCGTCACCCGTGTGGTCGGTCATCACCAGCAACGGCTGGTCAAGTGTTTCTGCCATAATCAGCACTCCTCCATCAGGTAGCGAGCCAGTTGGTGACCGCCGTCTCCCGAATCGGCCACGATCGTGCCCTCACCGTCGCGTTCACGTTCCTGCGCATCAAGGACGTTAATGGCACGCGGAGCGCCGTCCTGGCGAATCTCATCGAGCGACGCATCGTCCACATCGTCCAGTGAGAGCTCGTCGAGCGGCTTGGAACGCGCAGCACGCATCGTCTTGAACGAGGGATAGCGCGGCTCATTGATCTGGTCGGTTACCGACACGAGGACAGGAGTGGAACTGGTCAGCGTGTCATCGAAGCCATCAGCGGTGCGCTGAATCGTCACAGTCCACGGCCCTTCTTCCTCGCCCGTCAGGCTCATCTGATGGGCAAGACCCAGGTATGGCAGATGCAGGATCGTGGCCAGTGCCGCCGGCAGCGCCGAGGTGAGAGAGTCTAGTGCGGCCATTCCGGTGATCACCATGTCGAGAGGTTCATCCTCGCGTAGCTGGTCGAGTGCAGCTCCCAGCACCCGCGCCGTGGTGACCACGTCTGCGCCTTCGAGACGCTCATCAGTGACGAGGATCGCGCGGTCGGCTCCCATTTGAAGTGCGCGCACGAGGGCATCTTCAGCGTCCTGCGGCCCCATCGTCACTGCGATCACTTCACCGCCGTGTTCTTCGACCAGGGAGACGGCAGCCTCGATCGCGTTCTCGTCGAGTTCATTGAGCACGTCGTCTTCTCCGCGTACCAACCGTCCGTCTTCGATACGACGCTCCGATTGGACGTCAGGTACGTGCTTGACACATACTGCAATTCTCATGCCTTTAGCGTGCCACACTTTGAGGCGAACCTCGTGGTGGCTTACGTTACGTCCACCAGGAGCGTCTCAGCTCCTCGCGAAGAAATGCGCGGTCAGAGCCGTCATTGAGACGCATGACTGGGGGGTGATCACTTACAATCGAGACAGGTATTGTGCCTGCCTGACACACGTTTGAGAGTAAATGGATAGTAAAAGAAACATGGTGCCCAGCTCCGATCACGACTTCGCCGCTCCTGCACCGCGCATCCCCTCACCGAATCCCACACCTCGCCGGATCGGAGTGTATGCGCGTGAAGGCGGAATCGACGTTGCTGTTGTGGCGCGCCATGCGACGCGCGTGGATCTGTGCATCCTGGCAGATGACGGTACGGCACGTGAAAAGCGCTGGTCATTGCTCGGACCCGAAGACGGAATCTGGCATGGGCACCTGGACGGCGCAGGCCTGGGAACGCACTACGGTTTCCGAGTCCACGGCCCGTGGGATCCTGACGCCGCAATGTTTCACAATCCGGCAAAACTTTTGCTGGACCCCTATGGGCGCGGCCTGGCCGGTTCGGTCCAGATGGGGGCTGCCGTTCACGCGCACACCGTTGACGAGGACCTGTACCCGGCAACCTATCCGCTGGAACAGTCTGACCTGAATTCAGCGCCCTACATGCCGCACTCGGTTGTCGTGTCCACGCAGTTCGACATTGCCGACAAACCGCGCACACCGTGGGACCAGACCGTGATCTATGAGCTGCACGTCAAGGGCTTCACGCTCAATATGCCTGACATTCCGGATGACCTGCGGGGAACTTACGCAGGACTGGCGCACCCCGCAGCGGTGGACTATCTGAAGAAGCTGGGCATCACGGCTGTGGAATTGCTGCCCATCCACGCCAAACACGATGAGACGTTCCTGATTGAACGCGGGTTGACGAATTATTGGGGTTATTCGACGCTGTCGTTCTTTGCCCCTGAACCGTCGTACGCTACCGAGGCTGCACGCAGGCGCGGCGCTCAGGGTGTGATTGATGAGTTCCGAGGCATGGTGTCGATCCTGCATCAGGCCGACATCGAGGTGCTTCTGGACGTGGTCTATAACCACACATGCGAAGGGTCGGAAACGGGATCGACACTGTCGTGGAGCGGTTTTGATGCACCGCTGTACTATCGATTCGATCATGGGCGCCCTCGTCGCATGATCGACGTGACGGGAACGGGCAACTCGCTGAACACGGACGAGCCACTGGCCATGAAAATGGTGCTGGATTCACTGCGCTACTGGTCGCGCGAAATGGGGATCGATGGCTTCCGCTTCGATCTGGCGGCCACGCTTGGACGCTTCTCAACGGGCTTTGCGCCGATGCACCCTCTGCTTATCGGGATCGGAACCGATGAGGACCTGTGCCAGGATAAGCTCATTGCCGAGCCGTGGGACATTGGCCCGGGCGGGTGGCAGACCGGTAATTTCCCCTCACCATTTTCTGAGTGGAATGATCGTTACCGCGACACGGTGCGCGAGTTCTGGCTTTCCGATTTCAGGTCCCTGGCAATGGGTCGCGGTGCGATCGGCCCGATGAAGCTGGCCACACGCGTGTCCGGCTCTTCTGATCTGTTTGCTCACGGTGGGCACCGTTTTGACGGACCGCGGCGCTCCGTGAATTTTGTGACAGCTCACGACGGGTTCACCCTGGCTGACCTGACCGCTTTTGATCACAAACACAACATGGCGAACCTGGAACAGAACCGCGATGGTACGACGAATAATCATTCGTGGAACCACGGCATCGAAGGCACTATTGCGCAGACTCCGGTCGATGACGCTCACGACGCGCTGAACGGGTCGCCAGCCAGCTCTGACTTCCTGCAGGACATTTACCCCACGCGTCACAGGAGCCAGCGCAATTTGCTGACGACGCTGCTCACCTCGTCTGGTACTCCGATGATTGTGGCGGGCGATGAGTTTCAGCGCACGCAATTCGGCAATAACAACGCCTACTGCCAGGACTCTCCCATCTCATGGATCGATTGGAACATGTCGGACTCGCAGAAGCAGCAGCTCGCCACTGTTCGCTGGCTGCTGGCCCTGCGACGTCATCATCCGGTCTTGCGTCCCTCCCTTTTCGCAGATGGCAGGATAGCTGAGGGCGATGTCATAGCCGATCTGGGGTGGTTTGATCGTGACGCTCACGACATTGCGCAGGATGGCTGGGCTCAGGAGCACAACCGTGTCTTCCAGATGCTCCGTTCGGGGTATCAGCTGGGTGACCGCGACGCCCTCGTTGTGGTGAATGGAACATTGGATGTTGCCACGGTTCGTCTGGTGAGCGGGCGCGGCTCTGACTGGTACGTCGTCATGGATACCTCCTGGTCGTGCCCTTCCGATGGCGGTATCAACGTCGAGGGAGACATCGAGCGCCTGGAACGCGGGCTTCCTGACAGACTGGAAGTTGTCCGTTGTGGGGACGAAGTGACGATCGAGCCACAGTCCGTGATCGTCATGTTGTCAGCACGCACCCCTCATCATTCGGTAGACTACGGGCGTGACTAGTAGTGAAGACCAACTTGAAAATTCCACCAACCACGCTTCGCTGGAACGGGCAAAGACCCGATCCGTTGAACTTGAGGAAGCCATTGATCAGGATCCGTCGCGATTCCGCATCCTCACCGGCGACCGGCCGACCGGAAAGCTGCACCTGGGGCACTATTTCGGCACGTTGAAGAACCGCGTGGAACTGCAAAACCGCGGCGTTGAAACGTGGGTTCTGGTGGCCGATTATCAGGTCATCACTGACCGCGACGCTGTTGGCCCGCTGCGCGAGCGCGTCCTGGGCCTCGTTGCCGATTATCTGGCCGTGGGTATCGACCCAAAGCGCAGCATCATCTTCAACCACTCGGCAGTGCCGGCACTGAACCAGTTGCTGTTGCCGTTCCTGTCATTGGTCACCGAGTCTGAACTGCATCGCAACCCTACGGTCAAGTCAGAGCTTGATGCGACGAACGGTCGCGCCATGTCGGGATTGCTGCTGACCTACCCGGTGCATCAGGCTGCAGATATCCTGTTCTGCAAGGCGAACCTCGTGCCGGTGGGACAGGACCAGCTCCCCCACCTGGAGCAGACACGCCTGATCGCTCAGCGTTTTGACCGCCGCTACGGGCGCGCCGACAAGGAGCATCCTGTTTTCCCGCGCCCTGACGCGTTGCTGTCGAAGACCCCGCTGCTGCTGGGCACCGACGGCAACAAGATGTCAAAGTCTCGTGGCAACACGATCGAGCTGGATATGACTGCCGATGAGACGGCGCGTGTGCTCAAGAAAGCCAAGACTGATCCTGATCGCGTCATCACCTATGACCCGGAGAATCGACCCGAGGTGTCGAACCTGTTGATGATGGCGTCACTGGCCACTGGCGAGGATCCCCACGCCATTGCCGACCGTATCGGCGATGGTGGCGGCGGCACGCTCAAATCAGTCGTGACCGACGCGCTCAACGAGTTCCTCGCACCGATCCGCGAGCGCCGTGAAGAGCTGGCCGCTAACGAGGATTACCTGCTGGAGGTTCTCCATCACGGTGATGAAGTCGCCAATGAGCAGGCTGATCGCACGCTGGCTGAGGTGCGTCGCGCGATGGATATGGTGTACTGAGCGAGCCAAGGTTTGCGTAAGCTGGTCATTTTTAGATCAGCTTTTCCTTGCTAGAAACCCGGTCTGACCTGCGGTAATGTGCTCTCATGAGTACTGTTGTCGAAGCGGCGCGCGGTGAACGGCAGGGCTTCATTTCCTCCAAGCTCAACTGGCTGCGTGCAGGAGTGTTGGGAGCCAATGACGGCATTGTGTCGATCGCCGGTCTACTGATCGGCATCGCCGCTGTCGACCCCACGAACACACATGCCATTGTCATTGCGGGGATTGCCGGAATCGCCTCGGCAGCACTGTCAATGGCAATCGGCGAATACGTATCGGTATCCACTCAACGTGACACTGAGCGCGAAATTGTCCGCCTGCAGCACGTGGCACAGAGCCGCAATCCCGGCCACGCTTTCAACGAGATCAAGCAGGTGTGTCTGCAACGCGGCATGAGCGAGGAGAGCGCGCACCAGGTTGCCTCGGACCTGTCCTCACATGAGCCGGTCAATGCCGTCATTTCATTCAAGTACGGCATCGATTCGGATTCACTGACCAGTCCGTGGGCTGCGGCCGGCAGCTCCTTCATCGCATTCGTCAGCGGTGCTGCCCTGCCGATGCTGACAATGGTTCTGGCTCTCCCACCGCTTCGCATCGTGGCAACCTTTGTGTCTGTATTTGTGGCTCTCGCATTGACAGGGTGGATCAGCGCGTGGCTGGGACGCTCTCCGCGCCAGAGGTCGGTCCTGCGACTGGTGTGCGCAGGCAGTGCGGCAATGATCATCACCTACGCGATCGGTCGGCTGCTGGAAAGTGCGTCAATGGTGTGATTGACGTGACCGTGATGCCCGTGCTACACTGCTTTATTACAGGCTCAATACTAACGACGTAGTTGGAAAGCAGATACGGTTGCGCTCGTGTCAGACGGGCGCACCCCTCGAGAAGAATCTCGATCAGTATGGGGAGTGATCCAGTACTCATGCATACATCCATCACGAATCACATGCGCGCCACGCGCATTCTTCTGATTGCAGCAGGACTTTTATGCATCGCAGCGACCTGTCTTGCACTGTTCGTCCTCACGCCCAGCACGCAGGCAAACAGGACTGAATCACGCAATCCTGATCTTGCACAATACGCTCAAAGCGCTGATATTCCAGAGCAGATCAGCACTCAGGCACAGCAGGAAATGGCACAAGTGGGCGAGGAATACCCGCCCGGCGCCACCCCTCCCACCGTTGCCGACCTGCTTCCGTGGGCAGCAGGCGCTGAAGTGGATTCAGTAAGCACCGACCACATCCAGTACACGTCCGGCGCCGATAACCCTGTAGCAATGCGTCAGGCACAGCAAACTGACCCGTCTACCGACGCTCCCGTCACAGTCGTCACCGCCGAAGGAGATGTTGCGGTCCTCGCAGCCCTTGACTGGGAGTGTGCCTGGATCAAGGAATTCGTTAACGCCACGAACAGTGGAAACGCGGACCGTGTGAACACAGCAGTGACGCAGATCAGCAAATTCCCCGATCTTGACGTCATCCAGCGTTTTAACCCTGAAGTCGGTGAAGGACACGCCCGTGACGTCATTCCCCGCATCCAGCAAGGAGATGTCGAATTTGCGAACTATTGGCTCGCTACCACATGTAGCGAGCCTGAATAGTTCAGCGTGACAGGATCACTGGTCGATCGGGGCTGCCTCAAGCTTCCACACCTCGCGCGCATAGTCGCGGATCGTGCGGTCCGATGAGAAGCGTCCCGACTTCGTGATGTTGACCCATGTCTTGCGTGCCCATGCCTGGCGGTCACAGTAGTCACGCGCCATCTGGTCGCGAGCCGTGCGGTAGGCATCGAAATCACCCAGCACGTAGTACACGTCGGCCGGATCGTAACTACCTTCCAGCAGTGACAGACGCAGGTCATGGAAATCACCTGTGCCGCCGTCATCCAGCGTGCCGTCAGTCATCGCATCGAGCACACGCTTCAGTCCAGGTACGTTTTCATAGTGCCAGCGCGGATCGTATGTGCGGCGCAGCTCAGGCAACTCATCTTCCGTGGCACCGAAGATGTAGGCGTTATCCTGGCCCACAGCGTCCAGAATCTCCACGTTCGCGCCATCGAGCGTGCCCAGGGTCAGTGCACCGTTCATCATGAACTTCATGTTCGAGGTGCCCGACGCTTCCTTGCCGGCAGTTGAAATCTGCTCAGACACGTCAGCAGCCGGAATGATGTGCTCAGCAGGCGAGACGTTGTAGTTTTCCACGAAGATAACTGTGATGCGCCCGTCAATGTCAGGATCGTTGTTGACCAGATCCCCGATTGAGTTGATCAGCTTGATGATCGCCTTGGCACGTATATATCCCGGCGCTGCCTTCGCACCGAAGATGAACACGCGCGGCGGCAGGTCCAGTGACGGATCCTCCTTGAGTCGGTAGTACAGGTCCAGAATGTAGAACGCATTCATCAGCTGACGCTTGTACTCGTGCAAACGCTTGATCTGCACGTCGAAGATCGCATCAGGATTGACCTCAATGTCCTGGCGGTTCTTGATCCACTGAGCAAAGTCAACCTTGTTGTCATGCTTGATGTCGATCAGTCGCTGCAGAACACTCTCGTCAACGCTGTCAGTGAACTGTGCGAGGACGTCAAGATCGGTGACCCACTGGTCTGAGCCGGTCACCTCGTCAAGCAGGGCGGACAGGCGCGGGTTGCACTGACGCAGCCAGCGACGAGGGGTCACACCGTTCGTCTTGTTATTGAAACGCTCGGGCCAGATGTCATGCCACTGACGCAGCGTTTCGCGCTTGATAATTTCTGTATGCAGCGCGGCCACACCGTTAATCGAATACGACGCATAGCAGGCGATCCACGCCATGTGCACCATGTTGCCCTGGACCGGAGCCATGTAGTTGATGGTTCCCTCGTCGATGCCGCGCTCAGTCATGTCGATGCGGAAGCGGCGGTCGATTTCGCGCACAATTTCCATGATGCGCGGGAAGAGGCGATCAAAGATCGATGTCTCCCACTTCTCCAGCGCTTCAGCCAGCACCGTGTGGTTCGTGTACGCGAACGTGTGACTGACGACGTCCCATGCTGCTTCCCACGTCCAGCCGTACTCATCCAGCAGGATTCGCATCAGTTCGGGGATGGCCAGAACCGGGTGAGTGTCGTTGAGCTGAATCGCGTTGAAATCAGCCAGCGTTGTCAGGTCGCCCTCGTGCTGGGCAATATGGTTGGCAACAATGTCGTGCAGCGAGGCGGCGCAGAAGAAGTACTGCTGGCGCACGCGCAGGATCTTGCCCTCGAACGTGGAGTCATTGGGGTACAGCACGCGTGAAATGTCCGCGACGGCTTCACGCTCGACAATGGCGTCAGTGAAGCGCTGCGAGTTGAACGCGTCGTAGTCGAATTCTTCAACCGGCTCAGCACGCCACAGTCGCAGCGTTCCCACGTTGCGTGTGCCGTATCCGGTGATCGGCATGTCGTAGGGAATGGCTCGCACATCCATGTCGGCATAGTGAATGATGCGCTGTTCTTCCTCGCGGCGCACAATGAAGGGGTAGCCCTCCTCCATCCACGCATCGGGCTGTTCACGCTGGAAGCCGTCCTCAAACAGCTGCTTGAACAGGCCGTAGCGGTACAGGATTCCGTAGCCGTTCACCGGGTAGTCCAGTGTGGCGCAAGAGTCGAGGAAGCAGGCTGCCAGTCGCCCGAGGCCACCGTTGCCCAGCGCTGCATCCGGTTCCTGTTCCAGGACATCGGACAGCGTCTGGCCAAAAGAATTGACGATCTTTTCTGCTTCATCCGTCAGGCCGAGGTTCGACAGGTTATTCAGCAGGGCGCGACCCATCAGGAATTCGGCCGAGAAATAGTGTTCCCGTCGTTTGGTTGCATACAGACGGTTGGTACGATCCCAGTCGCTCGCGACGCGGTCAACAACTGCCGCAGAAAGGCCCTGCCACATTTCCATGAGGGTGGAGCGATCTGCTGGTCGACCTGAAAAGGAGCGGACTTGCGAAGTGGCTGCATCAGCCAGGCTATACGACATCTAGTAATCAATCCCTTCAGTTAGACACGCTGCAGCAGCTGAAGCACCCGCGTGTAATGCGCTGAATCATTCTCACACACAGCAGTCTAGTGGTCCCTGCATTCAGCGTCGAATGGTGAATATCTCCGCTGAATGCATGGTGAGAAAATTTCATTGACGTTTCACGTGGGGTCTCGAACGTGTCATGGCTCAGTCACGTTCAGCCTTGATGCGACCACAAGATACGGCATGGGAATTCTTCTTGGCGATGCGCACACCACCCATGGTCCCCCACGTGCCTCCCAAATTCAGTACCCTAACAGTGTGAGCCACAAATCTTCTCGACCACTCGACATGACCGTGACACGCATCCCCGCGGTGGAACTCTCCCCCGTTGTGGAAGGCGGGCGACTTCCAGCCAAGGCGACCGCCGGTGAGCCATTCCCCATTCGCGCAACGGTGTTTCGCGAGGGACACGACGCCTATCAGGCCGAAGCGGTCCTGATTGACCCCGACGGACATGACCACACGATTGCTCCGATGATGGATATTGCACCCGGTCTGGATCGCTACGAGGCATGGGTGATGCCTGACCGACCCGGCAACTGGTCATTTTGCATTCAGACGTGGTCAGATCCCTACGCTACGTGGCGACATGATGCCACCATTAAAGTCGATGCCGACATTGACGCTGACCTCATGCTGGAAGAGGGCGCACGCCTGTTTGAGCGCATGATCGAAGGGAGGGCACTGGCCAATTCTGACCAGCAGGGTCTGGCTGAGCCCCATGCGCGCGTCCTCCACAGTGCAATCTCCATCATGCGCGATGCCACCCGATCAAACCAGCAGCGCCTGTCGGCCGGGATATCGTCTTCTGTGCGCCACATTGTGCGTCAGTACCCACTGCGTGACCTGGTCGGTCGCACTGAGGCCTATCCGCTGCATGTCGCGCGCACCCGCGCCCTGGTGGGCTCCTGGTATGAGATTTTCCCCCGCTCAGCCGGCGCATTCCAGCGCCCTGATGGCACATGGGTCTCAGGCACACTGCGCACCGCAATTGAGGAACTCGATCGCATCAGTGCGATGGGATTTGATGTCATCTACCTCACACCAGTTCACCCCATCGGCACGACGTTCCGCAAGGGCAAGAACAATACGCTGAATGCTCTGGAAACCGATCCTGGTTCCCCCTACGGCATCGGGTCAGATGAAGGGGGCCACGACGCGATTCACCCTGACCTGGGAGATTTTGACGATTTCGATGCATTCGTCGCTGCCGCGCACGAACGCGGCATGGAGGTCGCACTCGACTTTGCCCTGCAGTGTTCACCGGATCATCCGTGGGTCAGGGACCATCCCGAATGGTTCTCGCAGCGAGCCGACGGCTCCATCGCATATGCGGAGAATCCGCCCAAGAAGTACCAGGACATCTACCCCATTAACTTCGATCACGATCCTGAAGGCCTGTTCGAAGCGATCCACGACCTGTTCCGCCTGTGGATCGCACACGGCGTGAAGATTTTCCGAGTAGACAACCCGCACACCAAGCCAGTGAACTTCTGGAAACGCATGATGGACACGCTGCATCGCGAATATCCAGACGTGATCTGCCTGGCTGAAGCATTCACTCGCCCCGCCATGATGCGCACGCTGGGTGCCGTCGGTTTTGACCAGTCCTACACGTACTTCGCGTGGCGTACCTATAAGAAGGAGATCGAAGAGTACCTCAAGGAAGTCTCCGAGCAGACACCGCACCTGATGCGCCCGACATTCTGGCCAACGACGCACGATATTTTGACGCCGCAGATGACCGAGGGCGGCACCGCCATGTTTGCAATCCGCGCGATTCTGGCCGCATGCGGCGCTCCGACGTGGGGCATCTACTCCGGCTACGAGCTGGTCGAATCGGTACCGCGCCCCGGTTTTGAAGAACAGATCAACAACGAGAAATACGAGTACCGTCCGCGCAGGTGGGAGGATGCGGAGCGCACGGGTATTCCTCAGTTGCTCACCCTGCTCAACACTGCACGAGGGCGACATCGTGCCCTGCAGCAGCTTCACCAGATCAGCATTCACCGTACATCCAACGACCAGTTGCTGTGCTTCTCACGGCACATTCCCGGACAGTTCACACCTGATGGGAACCCGGACACGGTGATCGTGGTGGTCTCACTGGATCCGCATCATGAAGTGTGGGGCTCTGTTGATCTCGATGTCAGCGCGCCCGGCATGGAGCTGCTCAACGCTGGCCACGGCGGCGGGTTGAACCTTGTCGATGAACTGGACGGCATGGAGTACCGCTGGGGTGCGTCGAATGTGGTGCGGCTGAGCCCGTGGACCCGCATCGGACACGTTTTTGGGGTTGAACAGCAACAGTAGAATGCACCGCGCGCCTCCAGGCGCCGCGGGTCCCACTCACCGGGCATGAAATGCGTACACACCGTGCATCAGCGCGCCGTAACTGGCAGTATGATGCCATGACCGTTGATGATTCATCGCGCGCTGAACTGGACGCCGCACCTGAGACGACGACCGCCACCTCCAGCCGTTACGCGCAACTCTCACCATTCCACAATATGACGGTGGACCAGCCACACGAGGATGAAGCCGCCCTCGTCCCTGTGGCCGACGACCCCAGTTGGTACCGCCACGCAGTCTTCTATGAGCTGCTGATCCACTCTTTCCAGGACTCCAACGGCGACGGCGTGGGTGACATTCCCGGCCTGATCTCGCGGCTCGACTACCTCAAGTGGCTCGGTATCGATGCAATCTGGCTGCCCCCGTTCTTTCCTTCCCCTCTGGCCGACGGCGGCTACGACATTTCCGACTACAAGGGCATCGACGAACGCTTCGGCACGATGGATGATTTCCGTGCCCTCGTGGAAGCCGCACATGAACGAGGCCTGCGCATCGTGCTGGACATGGTCATGAACCACACGTCCGACCAGCACCCGTGGTTCCAGTCTTCACGCTCCGACCCGAACGGACCGTACGGCGATTTCTACGTCTGGCGTGACCGACCCAACGAATACGCCGACGCGCGCATCATTTTCGTGGACTCGGAAGTATCGAACTGGACGTGGGATGAGGAGCGCCACCAGTTCTTCTGGCATCGTTTCTTCTCACACCAGCCGGACCTGAACTATGAAAACCCTGCGGTGCGCGAAGCCATGAAAGACGTGGTGCGTTTTTGGTGCACCACCGGTGTGGACGGCTTCAGGTTGGATGCCATCCCCTACCTGTTCGAAGAAGAAGGTACGAACTGCGAGAACCTCCCGGCCACGCACGAGTTCATCGCGGACCTGCGCGCAATGGTCGAAGAAGAGTTCCCCGGCACCGTCATGATTGCCGAGGCGAACCAGCCGCCTCACGAGGTTGTCGCCTACTTTGGAACCGATGAGGCACCCGAGTGCCATATCTGCTTCCACTTCCCGATCATGCCGCGCATTTTCGCCGCACTGCGCGAGGAATCCTCACACGGGCTGCGCGAAATCCTGGCTGCCACCCCTCCCCTGCCCAAGGGTGGCCAATGGGGTGTTTTCCTGCGCAATCATGATGAACTGACCCTGGAGATGGTCACGGACGAGGAACGCGCCAGGATGTATGAGTGGTACTGCCCTGAAGAGCGCATGCGTTCCAATGTCGGTATCCGTCGACGACTCATGCCACTGCTGCATGCCTCGCGCCGCGAGGTTGAACTGGCCTACGCGCTGCTGCTGTCCTTGCCCGGTTCCCCGTTCCTGTTCTATGGCGATGAGATCGGTATGGGTGACAACGTGGATCTGCCTGACCGTTTCGGCGTGCGCACCCCTATGCAGTGGGATGACACGCCGACGATGGGCTTTTCCGATGCCCCGCAGGATCAGTGGTTCCTGCCGGGAATTTCATCACCGACCTATGACCAGCGCGCAGTGAACGTGGCCGAGCACGCCACCCGCCCGACCTCGATGCTGAACTGGACGCGCAAGATGCTGAACACGCGCCGCAAGCATGCGCCGTTCGGATTTGGTGACATGACGCTGCTGTGGTCCTCTGACGATGCTGTGCTCGCGTTCTTGCGCCGAGACGAATCCGAAACGATTCTGTGCGTCAACAACCTGTCCACTGAACCGCACTCCGCGAAGATCCACCTGCCCGGCATGGCCGGCTGGCATCTGTACGATCTTGGATCGGGCAACGCGTTCCCGGATGTGCGTGACGATGAGACGGTGGACATCACGCTGCCGCGCCACGGCTTTTACTGGCTGGGCGTGACGTTCCTTGAACCAGAAAGTGAGGAAGAAGATGAGTAACGCACCGTCTTCCATTCAACTCCTGGAAGCGATCGCCCCGTGGCTCACGTCGAGGCGATGGTTCCCACGCACCAGCGACCGCACATTGCAGGTCATTGGCGAGCTCAATGCCGATTCAGGCTATCTGGAACCGCCGGGAACTCCGGAGTCCGATTCCGGTGATTTAACGTCAGTTCGCCTGCTGATCATCCAGGCCGGCTCGCAACTGCTCAACGTCCCCCTCGTTGTCGTTCCGCAGGCCGGAGACGACGTTGCCGAAACGTTCGACGATCCTGCGACGGACGTTGACGAGGGCGACCCCATCGGATCGATTGGTGACCTGAGTATTCTGGACGGCGTGTCGGTGTGGGCATTTTGGGACACGTGGCTGGCGATGGGTCGTGCCGTTGGAACGGTGGATGCTGACACCGTTGAACGCATGCGCGACATGCGTGACCAGGTACAGGTGTATGGAGGCGAGCAGTCGAACACCTCGGTTATTTTCCGAGGTACCACAGACGAGACTCCTGGAATCATCGCGAAGGTACTGCGCGTGCTCACGGAGGGTGCTCACCCGGATGTTGAGGTGCCCACCGCGCTGTGCAAGGCTGACTGGAACCACGTGCCACGCGTTTTCGGCTACGTTGCCGTCCCGGCACGCGTGCGTTCGTGGCCCAAGAAGGAATCGGAACTGTGTGTGGCGACCATTATCAGTGAGCTGGTACGCGATGGGCGCGACGGTTTCGTCTTCTTTGTCGATGGTGCCTCCCGCGGTGAAGATCTTACCGAGCAGGCACGTTCACTGGGTTCCGTGACAGCTCAGATGCATGAGATTCTGGCGAGGGCTCTGCCCACTGCTGACGGGCCGACGCCATCACAGATCGCTGCGCGGGTGCGCAACAACCTCGATGCTGCGCACGCTGAGGTCCCTGGCCTGACCGGCGAACTCGTGGATACATTGGGCCGCAAGCTGGACCAGCTCTCACAATGGGACGAGCCGCTTCAGGCGACCCGCATTCACGGCGACTACCACCTGGGGCAGACCCTGCTCAGCGATGATGGGTGGAAGATTCTGGACTTCGAGGGTGAGCCGCTGCGCCCCCTGGCCGAGCGCACCGCCCCTGACCTGCCGCTCAAGGACGTTGCCGGGATGCTGCGTTCCTTCGACTATGCGATGGCTCAGGCACGACGCCTTGCCGATGATGACTCAGCGATTGACGATGCCGTCGCTCACGAGTGGGTCAGCCAGCACCAGCGTGCGTTCCTTGAGGGGTATCACGCTGATTTCTCGGGTCGCGACGACGCACTCATGACTGCACTGATCATTGAGAAGGCAGCCTATGAGTCGATCTACGAACATAGGATGCGTCCAGACTGGCTGAGTATTCCCCTCGATGCGCTCACCGAACTGGCTGAGCGGTAAACCGGTCGACACGTGGAGCACATCGGACGGTCGTTTGTTGGAAAGAACGCCACGACCGTCCGAACGGCCACGCCGTGACCGTGTGCATGGGAAAATGAGGTCATGAACGCCTCACCGATTCCTCAAGATCCAGACCTCCTTGATACAGTGGCACAGGGGCAGTACTACCTGCCTCATGCCGTGCTCGGAGCGCACCTCAGTGACGGGTCAGTGACGATCCGCACGGTGCATCATCTGGCCGACGCCGTCCAAATTGTCACGCCCGATCAAACAGTTGACGCTGTTCACGAACGATCCGGCGTGTGGGTTGCCGTCTTTGAATGTGACGATATTCCCGACTACCGAGTGCGCGTGACCTACGGTGACCAGACGACACTGATGGACGACCCCTACCGTTTCCTGCCCACACTGGGCGAAATGGATATTTACCTCATTTCCGAGGGACGACACGAAGAACTGTGGAAAGTTCTGGGAGCACATCTGACTCACTACACCGGCCCGATGGGTGACGTCGAGGGCGTCGCATTTGCGGTATGGGCGCCCAACGCGTCTGCCGTGCGCGTCGTCGGCGACTTCAACTACTGGGACGGCACCGCCAGCGCAATGCGCTCACTGGGATCGTCCGGCGTGTGGGAGCTGTTCATCCCAGGTGTGGGCGTGGGAGCGCGCTACAAATTCGAGATCCGAGGGCCGGGCGGTAACTGGTTCCAAAAGGCTGATCCGATGGCACGTGCCACCGAGATTCCTCCGGCAACTGCCTCTGTTGTCACCGACCGTTTCCACAGGTGGGATGACGATGAGTGGATGGACAGGCGTGCTCACACCACCCCGCACACCGCTGCCATGTCAGTGTACGAAGTCCACATTGGATCCTGGAAACAGGGGCTGGGCTACCGTCAGCTCGCTGATGAGCTGATCGCCTACGTCACCGAAGCCGGTTTCACGCACGTCGAATTCATGCCGGTGGCTGAACATCCGTTCGGCGGTTCGTGGGGCTACCAGGTCACCTCGTACTACGCGCCGACCTCACGCTACGGCACGCCCGACGACTTCCGTTATCTGGTGGACCGCCTCCACCAGGCAGGTATCGGCGTCATCCTGGACTGGGTGCCAGCCCACTTCCCGAAGGATGACTGGGCGCTTGCCCGTTTCGACGGCACTCCCCTGTACGAGGATCCCGATCCGTTGCGTGGTGAACATCCGGATTGGGGAACGTACGTCTTCAACTTCGGGCGTCGGGAGGTGCGCAACTTCCTGGTTGCCAACGCGCTGTACTGGCTCGAGGAGTTCCACGTCGATGGCTTGCGTGTCGATGCGGTGGCCTCCATGCTGTATCTGGATTATTCACGCAAGGAAGGCCAGTGGCGGCCGAATCAGTACGGCGGTCGCGAACACCTGGAAGCCATCCAGTTCCTGCAGGAAGCCAACGCAACTGCCTACAGGCGTCACCCCGGCATCGTAATGGTGGCTGAAGAGTCAACAGCGTGGCCCGGCGTGACCGCGCCAACGTCAGGAGGCGGCCTGGGGTTCGGCATGAAGTGGAATATGGGCTGGATGAACGACACGCTGCGGTACATGCAGGAAGACCCTGTCAACCGTCGCTGGCACCACGGTGAACTCACGTTCTCGTTGGTGTACGCATTCTCCGAGAACTACATTCTGCCGCTGTCCCATGATGAGGTCGTTCACGGCAAAGGCTCGCTCGTTTCGAAGATGCCCGGTGATAAGTGGCAGAAGATGGCCTCGCTTCGCGCACTGTACGCCTACCAGTGGTCGCATCCTGGCAAACAACTGCTGTTCATGGGACAGGAATTTGGGCAGGAACAGGAATGGACCGAGCAGCATTCTCTGGATTGGTGGCTGCTCGATGACGATCTGCATTCCGGGTTGCTGTCGCTGGTGTCGGCTCTCAACAGGATCTATCGCGACGAGCCCGCGCTGTGGGACGACGACTACACGGGCTTTGAGTGGATCGACGCGTCAGACGGCGATCACAACGTGATCTCCCATATCCGCAAGGGGATGGGCTCCGATCACAAGCAGCACCTCCTTGTCTGCGTCACGAACTTTGCCGGCACGCCTCACGAGGGCTACCGCGTGGGACTGCCGTTCAGCGGCCAGTGGGAGGAAATCCTCAACACTGACAGCGAAGAGTTCGGCGGATCCGGTGTGATCAACATGGGGCCGGTCATCGCTGAAGATGTTCCATGGAACGGCCGGCCAGCATCGGCTGAGCTGCGCGTGCCGCCGCTGGGTGCGCTCTGGCTGCGTCCTGTCACATCTGAGAACTAGACACGGACGGCTGAGCGGACGGGCAGCAATTCCTGCCTGCTCGCTCAACCGCCCGTGAGATATGCGAGCAATGATGGAACTGATCAGCGGCGACATCACAACACTTGAGGTGGATGCCATTGTCAACGCTGCGAACTCGTCACTGCTGGGTGGTGGCGGCGTGGATGGGGCAATTCACCGCGGAGCTGGGCCCGACCTGCTCGCCGCCTGCAAGAAAGTGCGTGCCAGCCAGTTCCCTGATGGTCTTCCCGTGGGGCACGCTGTAGCGACTGAGGGTTTCAGACTGCCGGCGCGCTGGGTAATCCACACTGTCGGACCTAACCGGCATCGCGGGCAGACTGACCCGGATCTGCTACGCTCCTGCTTCACATCGAGTCTGCGGGTTGCCGAGGACATCAGTGCACGCTCCGTAGCGTTCCCTGCAATTTCAGCAGGAGTGTACGGCTGGGATATGGAACAGGTTGCGAGTATCGGCATAGAGGCGGCTCGCACCTATGAAAGCGAACAGGACGAGCACGCAATCAGGATCGTGTTCTGCTTATTTGATGAACGAGCCCTGCACGTATGGCGCAGCGTCGCCGGCGAGCACTAGACTGCCCCGACGCGCGGTCGAATCGGTTCGCGCTGGCACCTACGGTGCGACCCCACACCAGCCTCTAGATCATGAGAGCGGTTGCCAGCCTGCGACGGGCAGCGTTGACTTCCGGTGAGGATCCGGCCACGCGGAACAAGTCCAAGATGCGTGTGCGCAGCTCTTCACGCCTGTCATCATCGGTGCTGTGCTCCAAAGCGCTGATCAGAACGTCGAAGGCCTGAGCGTGCTGGCCGGCGTTAAACAGCTCATCAGCATGATCCAGGTCGTTATCCGCATTCCCAGCCGTGCCGCGCTCAAGCAGACGCACGCGCGCCAACTGGGCCTCAGCATCGTGGTCGCGCGCATTGCGCTCCACGATCTTCTCCCACGCCGCGATCGCGCCGTCGAGGTCACCTGATTCTTCCAGGTCCAACGCATGCTGGTGTTCAGGCGGTACGGGCGCCTTCACGTCCTCCCCGCTGACTGCGACGCGGCCCGTAACCCCCATCTGCTGGGCTGCCGTCAACAGTTCATCCAGGACCGGCACGACCTGTTCTTTAATCGCATTTCCCTGGAAGAGCGGGATCGGGCGCCCACCGATCAGTGCACACACCGTCGGCAAGGCCTGCACCTGAAGTGCGCGAGTGATGCCCGGAGCTTTCTCCACCTCGATCTTCACCAACTGGAAGGCGCCGCTCCTTTCGCGGACGATCTCCTCCAGCATGGACAGAAAGGACGATGACTCCAAGGAGCGTGATGACCACAACGCCATCAGCACGGGAACTGTGCGTGACGTTGCCATGATGTCCTCGAACTGAGCGTCATCGCAGTCGCGAATCAAAGGCACGTTCAGTTGCACCCCGGCATCACCGTCGACAGGAGCAGCAGGGACGCCCGAAGCGGACAGGTCAACGGCACCGTGAGAATCGGCGACCTGACGCTGCACGTGGGACTGTTCGGAGGCCTCCGCGCTGTGCGCTGCACGCGAGGCTGGTTCCCGCTGCGAATTGTGCTGCGCCATTGATGGATCACTCACTGCCACTTATTCTCCTTCGGGTTTGGTTGAATCGTCGCGCGTGACCTGCTCGATCACACGTTCAGCGCCAATGACGCGAGCTTTCTGATCGGATCCGGCCTGCGGCAGCTCAATCAAAACCGAGACCAGGTATTTTGCAGATGCCGATCCGATAACCTTGGGGTCTCCCTCGTTAATAGCCGCAGGGGAGCCGCCCAGCTGCATGGTGGATCTGGCAACCGTGCGCTGATAGGTGTGCGTCATTGCGAACGATGCGGACACGAGGGCTGATCCGTTGTTCAAGACGATTCCTGAGATCGGCAATCCCTCCGTCTGTGCGTGAGCCGTGACGGTACCGGCGGCCTGCACGGATTGTCCGAGCGATGCGATCTCGTCGAAGTGCGAGCGCGCATACTCGTCTTCTGCGAACATGTCGGATCCGGCGGTGCCAGAATTGAGCATTTCGACGTATTTTTCCACTGCTTCGCTGGGCGTCATGATGAAGCCGTCGGCATCGGCAGGTACGTATGCTGCACCCGTCTCCAGTGGGGCTGTCGTGAATTCTGAGCCGCCCAGAAGGCGCGCCCAGTTCTCCAGTTCGTAATTGGAGCGCGCATCCTGCTGAGTGATGACGTAAACAATCGGCAGTTCCCCGTCCGAGCTTTGCTCGATGTCCAGGAACATTCGCGGCCACGTCGTTGAGTTGGTCGATGTCACCATTTCCCCGGTGAGACTCAGCTGCGGCACCGTGGTGTCCTTGGCTTTGGCGAGCACGAACTGTGCACCGCGCATGCGCAGAGCCGGGTCTTTGACGCGTCCGGAAAGGGCTTCGGTCGTGCCTTCGTCACTGGCTTGGTCGAGTGCGGCCTGGATATGTCCGAGGATCGTGTTGATGCGGTTGGCATCCAGGTTGGCCGCACCGCTTGCGCCGGACGCTGGCTGTTCAGTGGCCGGTACTTCTATTTCTCCTGACGAGCAGGCGCTGACCATCGACAGTGATGCGAGCATCACCACGGCAGCGCAGATGCGGCGGCGTATCACTGTTCCTCCTTGGTCGGTCCTGTTCCGTCACGATGCAGCCAGTTCGACATGATGGACGTCCATGCGCCCTTTTGGGAACGGCCAGTGTCCTGAGGTCGTTCGGCGTCAGCTTGTGTATCGTCGCCCCGTGGATCGTCGCCGTCCTGTGAACGGTCGGTTCGGCTCGCGTGGCCAGTGCCGCTCACATGATCGGCTTCGTTTTCCGCACGGTCGCCGTCTGTCTGACGTACGAGGGTGTCGCCGCTGTCTGCTTGGTGCGCCAACGGGACGATCGGGATGAGGCCAGTGTTGAATTCGTGACCATCGATATTCACCGATTCTTCGCCGCGGGAGCGCGCTTCGCGTAATGCGCGTCGCGTCGGGAAGACCATCGGTACACGAGCCAAGGACATGTCAATGACACCCGAATCGGTGGGGGCCGAATGTTCGACTGGTTCGGCTGGCTTTGCAGTCTCAGCCGGCTCAGCAAGCTCAGCCGGTTCTACAGCTTCCTCCGACTCAGCGGGTTCGGCAGCCTGTTTCTGTTCGACGAGGTCTTCAGCTTCGCCGTTCATGGCCGGCTCGACAGGTTCAGCGGATTCAGCAAGTTCTTCCGGCTCTTCCGCTTCTTCGTACTGGTCCGCCTCTTCGGAGCGTTTCACCTTTTCACAGTGATCGTGTTCTTCCCGGTGGGCTTGCTCCTCAGGCAAGCCGTCAGCTTCATCTGTCAGGTCGGCTACCGGGACCGGCTCGCTGACATCAATCGACTCAGCCTCGTCTGCTTCATGAGTACCGTCCTCAGCTTGCGACACGTCACCCTCATCGTCTGCCTCGTCAGAAGCTTCCTCGGCGTCTGGCATCTGGGAGATGTCGATCAGGGCGGTGTCGGTGGTATCAGCCTGGTCACGAGACTTCAGCTCGTCGGCACGTGCCGCGCGGCGACGCTGGTTGCGCCAGATGATGACCGCCATGACTGCGGCGATCAGTGCCAGGACAATGGTCAAAAGCCACACGGCGATCGCTGCGATATTGGTGCGCTCAACCGGCCATGTCAACGTCAATGTCGGGGCTTTCGAACCGTCTGTCGTGGCCAGTACGGACACCGTGTCAGGAACGGCTTTCAGTGTGAGCGACGCGCTCCCCTGGCCGGCTGCCTGATCCAACCACATGTCATTATCCAACGGGTTCGCAATCGAGGCCCCCGACTGAGCTTCTTCCTTGGCAGTCTGGGCTTCGGACTGTGCCTGACCATCGGCCGTTGACTGAGGAGCAGCTGCGGATTGCTCGCCATCAGCCACATCCGACGATTGCGCCTGATTCGCATCCGTTTCCGCATGGTCGGTTACTTTCAGCTGTGTCATACCAGCTTCCAGGCCCACAACTTCGGTATAAGCCTCGTCACCGAGCCACCCGATCACATCAGGAGTGGATCCAACCACGACACTGACGGGCGTCGACGCATCGGCAGCTTCGACGGTCACTGTCACGTCTTCTGCTTTCAAAGGGAGCACACGCGCACGCGTCATCACATAGGGCTGATCTGGGTCAGCCTTGGCCTCAATGTGCTGTCCAGGTGCCCAGACGGTCAGTGTTAAAATGCCGATGATGCCAGCAACAAGAGCCACTGCTGCAACGGCTAAAGCGCTGGCGTAACGTCTGATACCACTCACAGTGTCCGCTCCTCCGCAAAAATTCCTCGTATGTCATTCACAATACAGTGCCCGTTGATGTGAGCGCAGAACCGATGGTAATAATCCATCATATCGCAGAGTCGAAAAGGGCAGTGCCTGACGGGCTCACGAGACAGGCCCAACAAGTCAGGCTCAGAGGGGCCGAAGCCGGTGCTCCCAGCAATGCCGGTGCCAATGGCGTCTGGCTTCCACCCCCTGATCCCATCCAAAGGGTGCTTCTTCGGGCCACGCGACCACATGAGGTGTGCCAGGAGCAATCGGATGGACACAACCAGGACACGTGTACGTCTTCTGCGATCCCGACACGTACGACACCTGATAGTGCAGCCCACCAGGCCCCTCGGCACTATGCGGCATGGAGGCCAGACGACTCATATCGAGG
Organism: Pauljensenia sp. UMB10120; assembly: GCF_030212035.1. NCBI lineage: Bacteria > Bacillati > Actinomycetota > Actinomycetes > Actinomycetales > Actinomycetaceae > Pauljensenia > Pauljensenia sp. UMB10120. The sequence goes on from NZ_JASODH010000005.1 coordinate 78,634, forward strand.
CGCGGATGTTCGCCGCCCCAAGGTCGTTTTCGTGACCGTCTGCCCCGCCCCATGTCGTGATCGCTCCTCTGGCCGCCTACGTCGTCTTGCCGCTCTTACTTATTCCTATCGCACACGACACCCGCGCGCCACACGCGCAAGGGGTGCAGCTCAGAATCCAGACAGACCACGTCAGCACGCTTGCCGACTTCGAGTGCCCCCACCGTCTCATCGCCAAGGATTCTGGCACCTTGAGCAGATGCCATAAATACCGCATCGACCAGCGGAATTCCAGCGCCCACTGCGACGCGCACGCAATCGAGCAGGTGAGCTGTTCCACCGGCGATCGCTCCGCCATCAGTCAGACGAGCAATCCCATCAGTTACCGTCACAGCCTGAGGCCCAAGCTGGTAGCTGCCATCCGCCATTCCGGCAGCAGCCATCGCATCAGTGATGAAGACGCAGCGCGACCGTCCGAGAACCTCGTACACACAGCGCACCAGCGTGGGATTGACATGCACACCATCACAGATCATCTCCACGACCGCATCACCTCGCGCACCCGCTGCAAGGAACTCTGCAATGGAACCGGGATCGCGGTGGTGCATCGGCTTCATGCCGTTAAACAGGTGCGTCACCGTCGCCAGGGGACGTGTATGGTCCGGGTCTTTCAGCTGATCAGCGTAGCGTCCTCGGGCGTCCTCAAAGACGGCTTGAACGTCGTCCGGCTCTGCATCCGTATGCCCCCACGATGGCAGAGCACCCCCCTCGCGCAGTACTTCAGCCACTGATCCCTCACCGCTGGCGTGCGGTTTCTCCGGCGCCACGGTCATGGTCACCGCGTGCCCGCCAGCCACGTCCAGCAGTTCAGCTGTCAGCACGGGATCCGGGTCGCAGATGAACTGTGGGTCCTGCGCGCCACAGCGCTCATGAGACACGAACGGACCTTCAAAGTGGATTCCAGCCAGCTCCCCTCGATCGGCCAGCGTGGCGAGCATGGCAGCACGTTCCTTGAGGGTCTGCGCGTCAGCAGTCACCAGCGATGCAACAAGGGAGGTCGTCCCGTGAGCGCGGTGCTCGGTAACAGCCGTCATCGCTTGCTCGGGGGTCTGCGCGTTCGGGAACGATTCGCCACCACCGCCGTGGCAGTGCACGTCGACGAGGCCAGGGATGATGATGTCATCGCTCGGCTTCAGATCATTGAGTTGTTCACGAATTGACGAGGGGGCCTCCTGCGCCGCCGCGTCACCGACCCAGATAATGGTGTCGCGGTTCCACGCCACTACCCCATCGTCGATCACCGTATCCGGTGTGACGACCCGTCCTCGAAGAGCAACGAGTGAAGTGGATTGATCAGTCTGATCCGTCATGGTCTCTCTTTTCCTAGAACAGGCGAGATTCTGCGTCATCGACGCCTCGCATTGCGTCGTAGTCGAGTACGACTACGTGGATTCCTCTGTCTTCTGCCAGTGTGCGTGCCTGCCGCGTGACCTCCTGAGCAGCGAAAATGCCGCGAATGTCAGAAAGCAGGGGATCTCTGGCCAGTAGCGACAGGTAGCGAGTGAGCTGTTCCACTCCGTCGACGCCACCGCGTCGCTTCACCTCGATAGCGATGGGAACATTGTGTTCGTCGCGCACCAGCATATCCACCGGCCCGATTGGCGTGGGATATTCTCTGCGAACCAGCGAGTATCCCGTTCCCAGGATCAAGGGCACCTGTTCAGCCAGCAGAGCCTGCAGATGGGCTTCCACGCCGTCCTTAATGAGGCCCGGATCCACGCCGAGGTCCTCGTTGACGTCGTGGAGAACGTCGAAAATACGGATGAGCAGCTGGTCGTCAGACTTGGCGGCCTGAACAGTCCACACCTCGCTCACGCCTAGATCCGTTTCATCGGTGCTGGGCTCATCGATGCGCATATGGCACGGGGCGCTCATCCAGTTCAGCGGCTTATAGGAGCCGCCATCGGAGTGAACCAGGACCGAGCCGTCTGCCTTCAGCATGATGACGCGCGGGGCTTTGTCCAGGTGCGCGGTTAGCCGGCCTGAATAATCAACTGAACATGTTGCTACTACGATACGCACGAAAGCGTGCCTGCCTTTTTGCTCGTTTTAGTCGATGGACGATTGCGAGGAACGCGGAGGGCCAGATTCTGCCCATGACACCAGGCCGTTGTAACTGGATGCGGCCATCGCCACCTGCCAGCGATCATCACCGGAGACCAGATGCACTTCGATCATGGTTCCGTCAACAGAGCGAGTGTCGGGCGCTGAGACTTCAAGGGTACGTCGAGGCATTGAGAAAACCGGCCGCATGGAAAACCCCACCAGGCGGTACCAGGTGAGGGTTTCGACTCCGTAATGGGCGACTCCGGCTGTCCAGCCGGACTGAGAGTCTCGGCGCGCCCAGCATCTAAACGATCCCAGGTAGGTGTCCAGCCGGCGGGCACGCACATTGATATAGCCGACGATCAGCATAGCGATGACGGCGAGTATGACGATGAGCCACAGCGCCCACACCAACGCAGTGTTCATGATGCTGTAGCTCCTTCCATGCAGTAATATCGCCTACGTCCGTGATGAATGCTCATCACGGACGTAGTTCTCAGTGTTCTCAGGACTCCATGCCTTCTGCAACAACGGTGACAACGTCAGAATCCACGGAGACGAATCCGCCGGCTACCGGAAATGTCTTCGTGTCGTCGCCAATGGTGAGAATGACGGGACCTTCTTTCAATCTAGCCAACAATGGTTGACGATGAGGCAAAATGCCCAGCGAGCCGTCTTCGACTGGGACCTGCACATACTGCGCAGCTCCCTGCCAGGACAGGCCTCGCTTCGTCACGATTTTGACGCTCAGCGCCCCTGTCTCGGCCATCAGGATTCTGCCTCAAGTTCGTGCCACTTGCGCTCCAGATCCTCAATGCCGCCGATATTGAAGAATGCCTGCTCAGGAACCTTGTCGTAGTAGCCCTCGGCAATGCGCTTGAAGGCTTCGATGGTTTCTGACAGCGGAACGGTGGAGCCTGGCTGGCCGGTGAACTTTTCAGCCATATAGATGTTCTGTGACAGGAACTGTTCGATTCGACGTGCACGCGCAACCGTGACCTTGTCTTCCTCGGACAATTCGTCGACACCCAGAATGGCGATGATGTCCTGCAGCTCCTTGTTCTTCTGCAAGATGGCCTTGACGTGGATTGCCACATCGTAGTGTTCCTGGCCGATCGCAGCCGGGTCAAGCAGACGGCTGGTCGATGACAGCGGGTCAACCGCCGGGTACAGACCCTTCGACGCGATCTCACGGGACAGTTCCGTGGTCGCATCCAGGTGCGCGAACGTGGTAGCCGGCGCGGGGTCCGTGTAGTCATCGGCTGGCACGTAGATGGCCTGCAGCGAGGTAATGGAGTGACCACCGGCAGAGGTGATGCGCTCTTGAAGCTGGCCCATCTCGTCCGCCAGATTCGGCTGGTAACCCACGGCCGAGGGCATACGGCCCAGCAGGGTGGACACCTCGGAACCTGCCTGAGTGAAACGGAAGATGTTGTCGATGAACAGCAGCACGTCCTGGTTTTGTACATCGCGGAAGTATTCCGCCATCGTCAGACCGGTCAGCGCGATACGCAACCTGGTCCCCGGCGGCTCGTCCATCTGGCCAAAGACCAGTGCGGTCTTGTCGAAGACGCCTGCATCAGCCATTTCGTGAATCAGGTCGTTGCCTTCACGGGTACGTTCGCCCACACCGGCGAACACGGACACGCCGCCGTGATCCTGAGCAACACGCTGAATCATTTCCTGAATCAGCACGGTCTTGCCCACGCCTGCGCCGCCGAACAGGCCGATCTTGCCGCCCTGCACATAGGGGGTAAGCAGGTCGATCACCTTGATGCCCGTTTCGAACATCTTGGTGCGTGGCTCAAGCTGATCGAATGCAGGTGGTTGACGGTGAATAGGCCAGCGCTCTGTGATTTCGAGCTGTTCGCCATCTTTGAGGTTGAGCGGTTCACCGATCACGTTGAAGACGTGTCCCTTGGTGACGTCACCGACCGGGACAGTGATGGGGCCGCCGGTGTCGCGCACGCGGGCACCGCGCACCAGGCCGTCAGTCGGCTTGAGTGCGATTGTGCGAACCAGGTTGTCACCCAAGTGCTGTGCGACTTCCAGCGTCATGACGAATGATTCGGATCCTTCGCCCTGGTCAGGCAGCTCCACATCCACCTGCAGTGCGTTGTAGAGGGCCGGGATCCGGTCAGGCGGAAACTCGACGTCGACAACGGGGCCGACGACGCGGGCAACTCGGCCTTCGCCGGTTTCTGGTGATTCTGTCATGGTCATCTTCTCCATCATGTGGGCTCAGCCGTTAGCCAAGGCGTCGGCCCCGCCCACGATCTCACTAATTTCCTGCGTGATCTCCGCCTGGCGGGCCGAATTCGCCAAACGCGTGTACTTCGTAATCAATTCTTCAGCGTTGTCGGTTGCCGTGTGCATCGCTCGCTGACGCGACGCCAGTTCCGATGCGGCGGCTTGAAGCAGAACGTTGCGGATGCGGCTTTCCACATAAAGCGGTAGCAAAGCATCGAGGACGTCGCGCGCAGACGGGATGAATTCGTATTCAGGGAAAAGCAGCGATCCGTCGTCCTTTACCGGATCGACTTCATTTGTCTCGCCTTCACCGTAGGCATCCACGACAGTCAGCGGCAGCATCTGCCTGACCTGAGGGATCTGACTCATCATGTTCCTGAATCGCGTGTAGACCAGGTGAACCTCGGACACGCCGGTCATCCTGTCCTCATCCAGGAACCGCTTCAGCAGTTCCTCGGCGATGCTGTGCGTCATCTCCAGGCTGGGTTCGTCCGATTCACCTTCCCACGAACGCTCGATCTCAGCGCCACGGAAGCTGAAGTAATTCTTGGCGCGACGCCCGCAGGTATACAGGATCGGGGTCTTCCCTTCTTCGCGCAGCGTGGTGACCAGGTGCTCTGTTTCACGCAGAATTGTCGCTGAATAGGCACCCGCCATGCCTCGGTCAGAAGCGACCACCAGCACGGCCACGCGAGGCGTGTCGTTTCGCACGTCGGTCAGCGGGTGCCCCATATCCGTGTGGATGGCAACTGAGGCCACAGCCTGCGTGATCGCCTGCTCGTAGGGTCCCACTTCGGTCGCATCGCGACGCGCCGCGCCGATCCTGGAGGCTGCAATCATCTCCATGGCGCGGAAGACCTTGCTCAGCGTTTGCGTAGACGCAATGCGCTGCTTGTAGATCCTCTGCTGACCAGCCATCGATCAGGCCTTCTTCTCACGGCGACGACGGACAATCTCTTCACGTGAATGTTCAGCTTCAACCTCGCCGTCCTCCAGGTTCTCACCTGGCTGCGCGCTCAGCCACTGCTGCGTGAACTTCTCTGCGGCCTCACGCAGAGCATTCTCCGTGTCATCATCCAGCACGCCAGTCTCGCGGATCGTGGTCAGCACGTCGGAGTGTGAGCGCAGGTAGTCCAGAAGCTGATGCTCGTAGGAACTCACGTCAGACACGTCCAACTTGTCGAGGTAGCCGTGCGTGCCCACCCAGATCGATGCGACCTGTTCTTCCACGGGGTACGGCGTGGACTGCGGCTGCTTGAGCAGTTCCATCAGACGCTCACCACGAGTCAACTGTGAACGGGTCGTGGCGTCAAGGTCGGAAGCGAACATTGCGAACGCCGCCATCGAACGGTACTGGGCCAGCGTCAGTTTCAGCGTGCCCGCCACTTTCTTCATGGCCTTGATCTGAGCGTCGCCACCCACGCGGGACACCGAGATACCGACGTCGACTGCAGGGCGCTGGTTCGAGTTGAACAGATTCGACTGCAGGAAGATCTGGCCGTCGGTGATTGAAATGACGTTGGTCGGAATGTAGGCCGATACGTCGTTCGCTTTCGTTTCGATGATGGGAAGACCCGTCATCGATCCGCCGCCCAGTTCATCGGAGAGTTTGGCGCAACGTTCCAGCAGACGTGAATGCAGGTAGAACACGTCGCCGGGGTATGCTTCACGCCCCGGTGGGCGACGCAGCAGAAGGGACACGGCTCGGTAGGCCTCGGCCTGCTTGGACAGGTCATCGAACACGATGAGGACGTGCTTGCCCTCGTACATCCAGTGCTGTCCGATAGCGGATCCGGTGTAGGGCGCAAGGTACTTAAAGCCTGCGGGGTCGGATGCCGGTGAGGCAATGATGGTGGTGTAGTCCATCGCCCCGTTTTCTTCCAGTGTGGAGCGCACCGATGCGATCGTCGAACCCTTCTGGCCAACCGCCACGTAGATGCAGCGCACCTGCTTGCTCGGATCGCCCGACAGCCAGTTATCACGCTGGTTCATGATCGTGTCGATCGCGATGGTGGTCTTACCTGTCTGACGGTCACCGATGATCAGCTGACGCTGGCCACGTCCGATCGGAATCATCGAGTCGATAGCTTTCAGACCGGTCTGGAGCGGCTCGTGGACCGAACGACGCATCATCACGCCGGGTGCCTGAAGTTCGAGGGCGCGTCGACCCGTCAGATCCTGGATCTCGCCCAGACCGTCGATCGGATTGCCGAGGGGGTCAACGGTGCGCCCCAGGTATCCGTCACCAACCGGCACAGACAGAACGTCACCTGTGCGGTGAACCGGCTGGCCTTCTTCAATGCCGCTGAAATCACCCAGCAGAACGGCACCAATTTCGCTCACGTCGAGGTTCATGGCCACGCCAAGCGTGCCGTCTTCAAAGCGAAGAAGCTCGTTTGCCATTGCACCGGGCAGGCCTTCCACGCGGGCAATGCCGTCGGCCGTTTCGGTGACGTGTCCGACTTCTTCGACTGCCGCTTGAGTGGGCTTGTAGGAGTCCACAAAAGAATCGAGAGCCGAGCGGATCTCTTCGGAGCTAATCGAGAGTTCAGCCATTGAGCGTTTCCTTTGTCTGTGTATTGTGGTGCGCCATCATCTATCAGTGCGCGAGGGATTGGTGCAACTGTCGTAGTCGCGTTGCTATCGATGAATCTATGACGAGGTCGCCGGAAATGATTCGGAATCCTCCGATCAGGGAGGGATCGTATGTCATGTCGATGCTGACCGTTTCGCCCAGTTTCTCGTTGAGCATCGTCTGGAGGCGATGCATCTGAGTATCTGTCAACGGGCCGGCACTGATGACGGACACCAGGTTTTCGTCTTTCAGGGACGCTGCGTCCTGCGCGATATGGCGCAGATGCGACATCAGCTGTCCTTTGTTGAGCCGTCCGACCTGGCGGCGCACAATCCGCAGAGTCCATGCGCTGACGTGAGGTCCGAAAATCTTTTCCGCCAGAGCTGCCCGATCGTCAGATGATCCACGCCCCAGCACCGACAGCTGCGTGCGCAGCTCCCGGTTGGACAGGAGGACCTGGTGAATGTCGGACAATTCGGACAGAACCCGGTCCAAGCCGTCATGAGACTTCGCGTCACGCAGAAGAGCGTGAATCCCCACCTGCTCCAGACCCTCGATAATGTCACTGGACGATGACCACTCGCCCTCGACGAGAGTGTGAATCACCTCGAGCGTCTGAGAGGTGACCGTGGCGGCGAACAAGTCGTCAGCCAGACGCACCTTGTCCTCACGAGCGCGCGCCGGATCGGTCAATGAGCGACCCAGGCGTGAATCGTCCCTGACCATATCTGCGATAGCGAAGAGTTCTTCCGCCACACGCAGTCCCTGGTCAGTTTCAGAGGACGTGGGCGACAAGATGCGCGACACAACTGACTGTGCGGCATCGACACTCATGCGGCTTGATCTGCGCATTATGCGTTCGTTCCTTGCGGCTGTGCGGAGGTCGACGCAGCTGTGCTCAACGACATGTCATCAAGGTCATCGAGGAAGCGGTCCATCACCCGATGTGACAGATCCTGATCCCTGAGCTGCTCAGAGACGATGCGTTCGGCCAGCTGGGTTGCCAGCTCACCAATGTCCGAGCGCAGCGAAACCACTGCTGACTGGCGTTCAGCCTGAATCTGGCGCTGAGCGTTCTCCTGAATGCGGGCGGCTTCTTCCTGGGCGGATTCGCGAGCCTGAGACCTGATGCGTTTCGCGTCAGCATTTGCCTGCTCGCGAATGGAATGAGCCTCAACGTTGGCCTGCGCCAACGCCTCTTCGCGTTCGCGTTCAGCAAGTGCACGGTCTTCACGTGCCTGTTCAGCAGCATGCAGACCGGCCTCGATGCGCTCCTCGCGCTCATCCATCATCGCGTAGATGCGGGGAAGAGCGAACTTGCCGATGACAAGCCAGATTCCCAGCAAAATGATGGCAGACAGAAAGACTTCGGCCACTGGTGGGACGAGGACGCTCGTCCCAGCCGCCGCATCTCCTGCTTCTTGCATTGGCAACATGAATATCACTGAACGACGAAGGGCATTGCGAAGCCGATCAAGCCGAGGGCTTCGACAAGTGCGGCACCGATGATCATGTTGGTGAACAGACGGCCGGCAACCTCAGGCTGACGGGCGGTTGCTTCCTGGGTCTTGCCCACCAGCATGCCAATACCCAAAGCAGGTCCGAGGGTTGCAATTCCGTAGCCGATGTAGGCGATTGTTCCGGTCATGGATTCTTCCTTTTCTGTGTGTGCCAAGCGGCTGTGTATTTGACTAATGGGATTCCACCGACAACTTGATGTAGACAGCAGTCAGCGTGGCAAAAATGTAGGCCTGCAGGAAGGCGACGAAGATCTCGAAAAGCGTCATTGCAATGGCTGCCGCGAATGTGACGGCCGCCAGAGCCTTGAGCGAGCCTGCCGCCGCCAGCAGGGCTGACGTCCCGAAGAACGTCAATGCGAGCAACAGGTGTCCCGACATCATGTTGCACAGGAGTCGGATCGCCAGCGTTGCAGGGCGGACAATGAATGTTGAGAAAAACTCGATGGGAGTGATCAGCAGGTAAACCGGCTTAGGGAGTCCCTTCGGCAAGAGCTGCTCAGCAAAGAACGTGCCGACACCGCGGGTACGGATACCCGCCCAGATGAACGACACGTAGGAGAAGATTGCGAACACCAGCGGCACAGCGATTACCGACGAGGCGGCAATGTTGATACCGGGAACGATACCGGTGATGTTCATTGCGATCACGCCGAAGAAAAAGACGCCGATCAGTGGCGCGTACTGTCGCCCTCGCTTCTCCCCCAACATCGGGATGGAGATCGAATCGCGGATAAACAGGGCGCATGCTTCAATCAGTTGCTGGAAGCGAGTGGGGACGATCTTCGCCCTCATTGCGCCCGCAACAAACAGAGCGCAGATCAGCACCGCAGCAATGATGCGTGCCAGTGTCAGGCGGTTGACCACCGTACCGTGTTCAGGTCCGAACAGTGATGGCGGGAAGAAATCTGTCACACCGGGACTGTGGGGATGGCTGCGCAGCGCAGGGATAGCTGTCAGAGCTATCAGAAGAACCAGACCTGCCGTGACAATCCAGTACCAGAGCGGAAGGTTACGTCGCCTGGGCTCAGCGGAGCGTGACGTGACCTGTGTGGACACCTGGGTCGTTGACATCGCCGAGGACGGCCTCCTTTCGATCCGCATGCACTGCTCTACAGGCTAGCCGACACGTGGTGTCACGAGCGTTGCAGCGTCCCTACTCTAACAGGGTTCAGACCCTCTTTAGTGCCAAAACTACCTGATACGCGGGACAAACGTCACATTGAGGTGTCAGCACCCGGATCGTGCTCACCTAACCGCGTGCGGGAGTGGTCGCGAGTTTGCGCCACTTGACCGGATTGCGTCGCAGCTGGGACCACCGTGGGGATGCGTGTACGCATCAAAATCACGAGTTCAATCACCATCAATGAGAGGATTGTCACGATTACTGTCATCGCGACAACGCGGTGATTGAGCCCTAGGGGGCGCGATGCCAAGAGCGCGACCGCCACTGCCACAAGCTTGAGCAAATATCCCCCGCCGATCCACGCCAGGAACAGATTCGGTCCCTGCGCGACCATGCGCGGCAGTGCAACGAATTCGGCGGCGCACAGGACTGCCACAACTAGGATGCTGACCAGCGCGGTCGCCCAGCCGACCGTTGACATCAACGCCCAGCACACCAGGACCCCGCCTGTCATCACGACGCCTGCAAGCACTATGAACCGGCGCAGCGCTGTCATAGCGCGATTCATCGCTGGCTGAGTAGCTGCGCGGGTGGGCGTGTGGTCATGGTCGAGTGACATGGCTACCTTTCGGATCTCGGGTCGGGCGCATCTGCCTCGGACTGTGGCGGGCGTGCGCGCGCTGATATCTTCCACGGGAATTCAGATGCGGTCAGGATCGTGGCCAGGACAATCAGCGGCACAAAAATCATCACTGTCCGATTCCATTCAACCAGCAGCAAGGACAACGCGGCAGTTGAAATGATCGCCGTCCATAAATACAAAATCATGACAACGGCGCGATGGGAACGTCCTCGTGCCAATAGGCGATCGTGGAAGTGGGAGCGGTCGGCGTGGAATGGGCTCTTCCCACGCATCATGCGTCGAACTGCCGTCACCATCAGATCTCCGATGGGGACGACGATCACAGCCAGGGGCAAAATAATCGGCATGAGACCGGCGATGATCTGGCTTCGCTCCAGCACGTTGGGGTCGATCTGGCCGGTGACGATGACACCGGAGGCAGCCAGAATCAATCCCAGCGTCTCAGCTCCCCCGCCCATCATGATGGACGAGGGGTGATAGTTGTACCACAAGAACCCGGCACAGATCCCGACCAGTGCAATCACGATCAGTGACGCGGTTGTCGCATATGACTGTGCACCAAGCTGGCGTGACAGCAGGTAGGAATACCCGAAGAACACGGCTGCACCAATCCCCACGACTCCGGCCGCCAGACCGTCCAGACCATCAATGAAGTTCACGGCGTTGACGATGCCGACCATGACGAACACGGTGGCAATCAGCGACAACCGTGACGACCCGATCGTGATGCCGAAGATGGGAAATGAAACGAGTTGAACACCCTGGAGTGCCATGAGACCGGCGATCAGGATCTGTCCGGTCAGTTTGGTCAGCCAGTCCAGCTCCAGCAGGTCATCGAGCACGCCCAGCACGCACATGGCTGCAGCACCTGCCATCACTGCCCACGGGATGCTGGTCGAATACACGGGCGCCATGTACGGGATTCGTGAGCCGATCAGCAAAGTGATGAGCAGACCGACGGTCATGGCGATGCCACCCAGTCGCGGTATCGGTGTGACCTGAATATCGCGTTCACGCAGCTTCGGCACGATCCCCCACCGTAGGCATGCCCATCGCACCAGCGGCGTCATAATCGCGGTGACACCACTGGCTATGAGCATGAGCAGCAGGTAGACCTTCATCGGTGGCGGCCTCTACTTGTCCTCAGGACTTTTAAAAGTGCAGCCCGCCGTATCTTCCAGGTCGCGCGGGTCGATGACGCCCAGGCGGATCAGTGTGGGCTGCTCCGTGGCCATATTGATGATCGTCGAGGGAGTCGCCCCCGCCGTTGGACCACCGTCAATATACAGGTCGACGTGATCCTCGAACGAGGCAGCGGCCGCCTCAACACTGGTGGCGGGAGGCTCGCCCGTCAGATTCGCTGATGTGACGGCCATTGGACCGCATTCGCGCAAAATCGACAGCGCCACCTCACTATCAGGCATGCGCAGTGCGATTGTGCCGCCCGTGTCGCCCAGATCCCAGCCCAGGTCGGGGTGGGCGCGGACGATCAGCGTCAAGCCTCCAGGCCAGAACCGTCGCGCCAGTAAACGCGTGCTCTCACTGATGTCAGTGCCAAGCACGTCCAGCGCTTCATTATCTGCGACCAGAACCGGCGGTGGTTTGGAGCGTCCTCGCCCCTTGGCGTGTTGAACAGCTTCGACGGCGGCAGGGTCGTGTGCGGTTGCGCCGATCCCGTAGACCGTGTCGGTCGGCATGACGATGAGGCCACCACGGTTGACACACGTGCGGATGCGCTGCAGATCCTGCGCTGAGATGCCATGTGAACAGTGAAGAATAGTCGAATGTGCCACGCGGCTATTGTTCCACGACGGGGGCGGTTGCGATAACCATGCGGGGCCGTCCCGTCAAATCCGGTGCCATATGCACATTCGTGAAGCCCTGAGCTGTAGCGTATGCCACAAGATCCTCTGCCTGAGATTCGGCGTGCTCCATAACGAGTGTGCCGCCCGGAGCCAGCAGGGCGCGCGCCCGGGTCATGATGCCACGTGGGATCACCAGCCCATCTTCTCCCCCGCCATACAAGGCACGCGGCGGGTCCAGTTGCGCTTCGCGTTGCGTAGGGTGGGCGCTGCCGGGAATATACGGCGGGTTCGACACGACAACGTCGGCCCTCCCCTCGTATTCGACGAGGGCGGATAATGCATCGGCGCGTACCAGATGAACGCGCACCGGCTCGATGTCAGCGATATTACGAGCGGCTAGCTGACAGGCAGCCTCGTCAATCTCCACGGCAAGAACACGCGAGGCGGGTACCTCCGTGGCAACCGCAAGTGCGATGGCTCCTGACCCTGTACACAGGTCCACCACCACAGGCTCATCCGCACTGCAGGTTCGCGCCGCGTCAATGGCGTGCTGCGCGACCATTTCTGTTTCGGGTCGAACAACGAATACGCCGGGCTCTGCGCGCAGGGTGAGCATCCGAAAATACATGCGACCTGTGATGTGCTGCAGAGGAATGCTGGTGCGCCTCGATGCGATGGCGCAGCGGTAGCGTTCTGCTGCGCGCGCGCCCACCTGATCCGGAGCGCTCACGAGGCTGTCACAGCCCAGTACCCATTCCAGCAGCTCACGGGCATCCTGGTCGGCGTGTGCTCCCTCCAGGTTGACTGCTTGAAGGGCGCGTCTGCCCCACGCGAACAATTCGCGTGGCGTATAGGTTGCTAAACGCGGCAGCACCAGCTGCTCGTTCAGTGCCCTATTCATCGCCCGCTTTGCCCAGGCGCGCTGCCTCGTCAGTGTCGATCGCTGACTGGATGACAGGATCCAGGGAGCCGGACAACACCTGGTCAAGGTTGTAGGCCTTGAAACCGGTGCGATGGTCAGAGATACGGTTTTCCGGGAAATTGTAGGTGCGGATGCGCTCCGAGCGGTCAACGGTGCGTACCTGAGATAGGCGCTGTGCGCTGGCTTCAGCCTCACGCTTGGCCCTGGCTTCAGCAGCAAGTCTGGATGCCAGCACGCGCATAGCTGCGATACGGTTTTGCAGCTGCGATTTCTCATTTTGCATCGACACGACGATGCCGGTCGGAATGTGAGTGATGCGCACAGCCGAGTCCGTCGTGTTCACGGACTGTCCGCCAGGCCCTGACGAACGGTAGACGTCGATGCGCAGATCGTTCTGGTCGATTTCGACTTCGTCATCTTCTTCAACTTCCGGCATGACGAATACGCCGGCAGCAGAGGTGTGGATTCGTCCCTGCGATTCGGTGACAGGGATGCGTTGGACACGGTGAACGCCACCCTCGTACTTGAGATGAGCCCACACGCCTTCTTCCGGGCTGGGCGTGCCTTTGGCGCGGATCGCCATCGTGATGTCCTTGAAGCCACCCAGCTCGGTGGGCGTGGAGGACAGTTCGGTGACCGACCATCCCTTCGTGGTGGCGTAGCGCTCGTACATACGTGCCAGGTCTGCTGCGAACAGGGCGGATTCTTCGCCGCCTTCACCGCTCTTGACTTCCAGGATCACATCGAGCGCGTCGTCAGGGTCTCGCGGCGTCAGAATATCGACGAGGGCATCGTGCGCCTGGCGGGTCTGTTCCTCCAGGCTTGTCACCTCATCCGCGAATGAGGGATCCTCCTCAGCGAGTTCGCGAGCTGCTTCCATATCGTCACTGGCTGCGCAGTAGCGCTGGTAAGCCTCGGCAACACGGTTCAGTTCGGCGTAGCGCCGCCCCACTCTACGAGCCTTTGCCTGATCGTTGTGCAGTGCCGGATCTGCCATTTGCTGCTCGACGCTATGGTGTTCTTCGAGCAGTGCCTGCAGCGTCGGGAATTCATCTGTGTGTGATGCCGATGCCATGCGAGCTCCTCCGATTGTGGCGAAAAGATGTGCGATACAAAGACGCCGGTGCCCTGACGGGTCACCGGCGCTGAAGTCAAACGCTACTTGCTGCGTTTGCCGTAACGGGCTTCGAAGCGAGCCACGCGGCCACCAGTATCCATAATCTTCTGCTTACCCGTGTAGAACGGGTGGCACTGGGAGCACACATCCACGCGCATCTGACCCGACGTAATCGTCGAGCGTGTTTCAAACGAGTTGCCGCATGTGCACGTCACCGTGGTGGGAACGTATTCGGGGTGGATACCCTTTTTCATGGTTTTCTCCTTACGGGATTCGAGGACGCCGGGTCCGCATGCGCAATCATCGACATCGCGCATTACGCGGTGAACCGGAACCGAGTTGCAATTGTGCCACTTTCCGGCCGATAGATCCAGATGATGCACCGGCGGTGCAGGTGAGATTACCCACCTGCACCACCGGTGGGTAATCTAGTCAGCGTTCGGCGTGGTCTTCTGGATCAGCATGAGGAACTCAGCATTGGACTGGGTTTCCTTGAGTTTGTCCAGAACCACTTCCAGTGCCTGCTGTTGCTCAAGGGATCCGAGGACGCGGCGCAGCTTCCACATGATGCGCAGCTCTTCAGGCTTGAACAGGACTTCCTCGCGACGAGTGCCCGAGGCGTTGACATCGATGGCCGGGAAGATTCGACGATCTGCCAGCGCGCGCGACAGGCGCAGTTCCATGTTGCCGGTGCCCTTGAACTCTTCAAAGATGACTTCGTCCATCTTGGACCCGGTCTCCACCAGGGCAGAGGCCACGATGGTCAGTGAGCCGCCTTCCTTGAGGTTGCGGGCTGCGCCGAAGAACTTCTTGGGCGGGTACAGCGCGGAAGCATCCACACCACCGGAGAGGATACGACCTGACGCCGGTGCCGCCAGGTTGTAGGCGCGTGACAGGCGCGTGAGTGAATCGAGCAGCACGACAACGTCCTGTCCCAGCTCGACCAGGCGCTTGGCTCGCTCAATGGCAAGTTCGGCAACCGTGGTGTGGTCGGAAGCGGGGCGGTCGAAGGTGGAGGCGATGACTTCACCCTTGACAATGGAGCGCATGTCGGTGACTTCTTCAGGACGCTCGTCAACTAGGACGACCATGAGGTGAACCTCAGGGTTATTGACCTCGATTGCCTTGGCGATCTGCTGGATAATCATCGTCTTACCGGCCTTCGGCGGGGAGACGATCAATCCTCGCTGTCCCTTGCCGATCGGTGCCACCAGGTCGATGACGCGAGGCGTCACGGCCTTCGGGGTGGTTTCCAGGCGCAGCTGCTCATTGGGGTACAGCGGTGTCAGTTTGCCGAATTCGCGGCGCTCGCCGGCTTCCTCGACAGACATTCCGTTAACGGTGTCCACCTTGACCAGTGCGTTGTACTTCTGGCGCTGGCGCTCGCCTTCGCGAGGCTGACGCACCGCACCGGAGACGGCATCGCCTGCGCGCAGGTTCCATCGGCGCACATTGCCCAAAGTGACGTACACATCGTTCGGGCCGGGCAGGTATCCCGAGGTACGAACAAAGGCGTGGTTTTCCTGAACGTCCAAGATGCCTGCGATAGGTGCCAGCACATCGTCTTCACGAATTTCCGGCTCATTGTCGCGACGGCGGTTGTTGCGCGAATTTCGCTCCGAACGATCTGAGCGGTCTCGGCGCTCGTCACGGTCTCGTCCGCGGCGGCGCGCATTGCGTTCTCTGCGACCGCGCCCACGGGAGTTGTTCGCGTTGTCGCCTTCAGGCAGTTCAATCTCATTGAGTTTGCGGTGAGCTGACTCGCTACCGGACTGCTCGGCGTCGGCCGAGTCATCATCACTGTGAACACCGGCGAGTTCGGCACGCACATCGAGGGCAGCCGCGCGATTCTCACGCGCCTCGTTGTTGCGCTCATACTGGTTGGAGCGTGAACGTCCGTGACCATTGCCCTTGCGGGCCAGTGGCTTGCGTTCGCGGTGCTCGTCAGATGAGTCGCCCTCGTCGTGGCCGTCACCCTTGGGAGCCAGCGGCTTGCTCTGGAAGTCCGACCCAGGAAAGTCGAGCGAGAATTGACGCGGCTCGACAGCACCGGCAGTGGCGACGCGGCGACGTCCTCGTGACCGCGTCGGTGTCGAGGCCTGTTCGTCTGTCGATTCAGATTGGTGGCGTTCAGAGGCGTCAGCGGCAGGGCGTTTGTGCTCTGAGCGTGCTTGAGACAAATTGTTGCCGCGGCGGGCGGCTTCGATGGTGGAGACCAGATCGGCCTTGCGCATGGTCGAGACTCCGCGGAGCCCCATCTGCGCTGCAAGTGCCTTCAGCTCCGTCAGCTTCATGGCTGACAATGGCGCGTGATTCGATGCGCCATCAGTGTGATCGTTGCTCACTAATTGTTCCTCACTTGATCGCCCTATGCGGGCAGATGAAATCCGTTGAAAGATACACAAACGGAGGTGTACACGTCGAACAAGTCTTGTGACGAGTACCAGGATGGCCGACACAGCGGCTATGACTGTACAACACAGTCACCGCTGAAAAGTTTAACCACTTCTCCCCCCACTATGCCATCTTTCGCGTGGCAATGCGAGGATTGTTGAGCGGAAAATCACACATTGGGACGCTGCGGGCGATCTGTTCGGATTCCATCCCCGCTGACAGCCAGAGAGCGCACAGTCCAACCCGACCGCTGCGCGCTCGCACGCATGTCATCATCCACGTGGTTCAACGCCATGACAGTGGGTCCTGCGCCGGAGACCACTGCCGCCACGCCGGCTTCACGCAGCCAGTCAACCAGTGCCAGTGACGGCTCCATCACGGCGCGCCGGTATTCCTGGTGCAGATGGTCCTCAGTTGCGTCGAAAAGCCAGCGGCTGATATCCGCATCGTCCGAGCCGAAAGTGCGCGCATTGTCGGACATGACGGCAACCAGCACAGCTGCACGTGAAATATTGGCAATAGCATCGCGATAGGGCACGACGTCGGGCAGGACCTGACGCGCCTTCGACGTGGCGAGTGGGAAATCAGGAATAAACACGGTGGGCGTCATCGACGCGGGGGGCTCAAATCGCAGGGCCTGAGCGTCATCATCACCCATCCACGCCACTGTCATGCCGCCTTCGATTGCGGGGGCCACATTGTCCGGATGCCCTTCCATGTGCGTGGCGAGCTGCAGGATCGTGTGATCATCCAGCGCCTCAGCGTCGCGGATCAGCTCGCGCGCCAGGGCCAGTCCCGCCACGACGGCACTGGCCGATGAGCCTAATCCCCTGCTGTGCGGAATGACGTTATGGCAGTGCATTCTCACGCCTACCTGCGGCGCGCCCACATGATCCAAGCCCACTCGCATCGCACGCACGATCAGGTTGTCGTCGCCCTCGCTGACAGTGCCTGCCCCTTCACCCTCGACAACAATGCTGGTCGGGCCGGCGGTGGCGTGAACGGACACGATGTCGCGCAGATCCAGTGCGATCCCGAGACAGTCAAAACCCGGCCCCAAATTGGCGCTGGTGGCCGGCACGCTGACACGAGCAAAATCCGCACGCAGTTGCACGATGGTCTCCCACACATTGATTAACAGTGAACGAGGGCGGCGCTCGCCGCCGTTCGTGAGGCGATGAAACTTAGTCTAGACCGCACACGGCGCCGAATCGCCCACTAACGACACAGCGATGCGCCTGCGTGCACCTCGGTAACGTCGGCTACTTCAACCCCAGCAGTTCAGCAACTTCGTGCGTGTCGGGTGCAACGACTTCGGCCTGCACACCCCCGTCAGGCAGGGCCGCGAGCGCCGTCTTCGTATCCTTCAGGCCATTGCCCGTCACCGTACACACAATTCGTGCGTCGCGCGGAACGCGTCCGTCTTCAGCTGCGCGGAGCAGCCCGGCCACGGATGCGGCAGATGCCGGCTCGACGAATACTCCGGCTTCGCCGGCGATGATCTGCTGGGCGCGCATGATTTCCTCGTCGGGAACAGCGGTGATGAGTCCCTTGGAATCGTCGCGCGCACGTGAGGCGAAATCCCACGACGCAGGGAATCCGATCCGGATGGCGGTCGCAATTGTTTCCGGGTTGTCGATGGGGTGTCCGGCAACAAATGGTGCCGCTCCGGCTGCCTGCACGCCCCACATCTGCGGTACGTGTGTGGCAACGGCTGGAAGGTTTCGGTAGGACTCTTCCATCGTGGTGACAGCTTTCTGGCCAGCGTATTCGTTGTAACCCATCCAGTAGGCGGAAATGTTCCCGGCGTTTCCCACGGGCAGTATGTGAATGTCGGGCGCATCGCCCAGCGCGTCAACGATTTCGAATGCGGCGGTCTTTTGCCCCTGTAGGCGGTAGGGGTTGACCGAGTTGACCAGTGCGACAGGGTAGGTTTCCGTCAGCTTGCGCACGATGCGCAGCGCATCGTCGAAGTTTCCGTCGACCTGAACCAGGCGGGCACCATGCATGATGGCCTGGGCCAGCTTTCCTGCAGCGATTTTTCCGGCGGGCAGGATCACGACGCATTGCAGTCCGGCAGCCACAGCATAGGCTGCAGCCGAGGCTGACGTGTTGCCGGTGGAGGCGCAGGCGATCATCTGGGTGTCGGTGGCGGCGATTTTGGACACGGCCATTGTCATGCCGCGGTCCTTGAACGAGCCAGTCGGGTTGGCGCCTTCCACTTTCAGCCAGACGCGCGCTCCGACGCGCTTCGAAATGGCAGGAGCTTCTACCAGTGGTGTGCCACCTTCCAGCAGTGTGACAACCGGGTCGGATTCTTCCAGTGGGAGCCGCTCAGCGTATTCACGCAGCAATCCGCGCCATTGATGAGCCATGTGTTATTCACCTTCCATACGTAGGAGCGACGCCACGTCGATGACGGCGTCAGATTGACGGAGTGCTTCAGCTACTGCCAGCACGTCAGCCTCACGGGCACAGTGCGTGGCGATCACGATGGTGGTTTGCGCACCCGGTTCACCGTCACGCTGGTCGACCGAGTGGATGGATACGCCGTGACGGGCGAATACGGAGGCCACGTCAGCTAAAACACCCAGATCGTCATGAACATGCAGACGAAGCTGATAGCGGGTGCGTGTCATGCCCTGTTCAATGATCGGTAGATGCGCGTAGGTGGATTCGCGCGGAGCATGGCCACCGTGCACACGGTGGGACGCCCCGGCGACCAGGTCGGACAATACCGCTGAGGCAGTTGGCGCACCGCCTGCGCCTTGCCCGTAGAACATGAGCCGTCCGGCAGATTCGCCTTCGATGATGACGGCGTTGTACACGCCGTCGACAGTGGCCAGTGGGTGTCCTGTCGGCACAAGGGCGGGGTGGACGCGCGCGTTGATCACTTCATTGCCCAGATCGTCGAGGCAACGCTCAGCCACGGCGAGCAGTTTGATCACGTGATTAGTGCGCGCCGCTTCCATCATGTCGTCAGCGGTGATCTGCGAGATGCCTTCGACGCTGACATCGTTCATGGATACGCGTGAATGGAACGCCAGGGAGGCCAGCAGTGCGCACTTAGCGGCAGGGTCATACCCTTCGACATCAGCAGTGGGGTCAGCTTCCGCGTAGCCTCGTTTCTGCGCGTCGGCAAGGGCTTGTTCGTAGCTGGCGTGTGCGGTGAGCATGGAATCAAGGATGAAGTTCGTCGTGCCGTTGACGATGCCGACAATACGGCTGATCTTGTCACCTGCCAGCGATTCACGCAGACCGTAGACAACTGGGACGGCTCCAGCCACTGCCGCTTCGAAGTACAGGTCCGTATCCGCCTGGGCCGCAGCCTCGTACAGTTCCGGACCGTGGGCGGCAAGCAGTGCCTTGTTGCCGGTCACGACCGTTGCCCCACCATTCAGGGCCCGCAGCACGTATTCACGTGCCGGTTCAATGCCGCCGATCAGTTCGATGACGATGTCTGCATGGTCGATCGCTTCTGCCGCATCCGTTGTCAGCAGTTCCGGATCGATGTCAACATCACGCGGGGCGTGCACATTTCGCACGACGACAGCTGAGATTTCCAGCTGCGCTCCGCATCGTTCGCTCAAGTCAGCGCTTCGTTCGTGGATCAGTCGAATGACCTGCGAGCCGACGGTTCCCGCTCCCAGGATGGCGACTCGCACTGTGCGCGGCTGTTCCGACATCGTGCACCCCTTCATTGATCAGACGTTTCGATAGTGATCCTAACCAAGGCCACAGGCCCGATGCGACAGTGTCCAGTGTGCGGCACATGGATCCGCGTCGTTGATGCTCGCCCCTCGTCAATGGCGACCGTCACTGCGAGCGAGGGCTCCCTCGTGAGCGTCATCACGAGGTGTATGGCAGCAAGATTGCGTACAGTAAAAGATGCGCCGCATGTATGTGGTGATTCGCAGATCGATCCTCGACGGTTAAGGAAAAAGACGCAATGAACGTCGCAGAACAACTCGTCAGCCAATTGGTGGAAGCTGGAGTACATCGGATCTATGGGATCGTGGGCGATTCGCTCAACCCAATTGTTGATGCGGTGCGCAAAACCGGAGGATCCGCCAGGGGCGGTATCGACTGGGTGCACGTGCGCCACGAGGAGTCGGCCGCGTTCGCCGCTGCCGCTGATGCTCAGGTGTCCGGAAAACTGGCAGTGTGTGCTGGTTCATGCGGCCCGGGAAACCTGCACCTGATCAACGGCCTCTTTGATGCGCAGCGTTCCGGCGCGCCTGTCCTGGCTATCGCCTCACACATTCCCAGCGTGCAGATCGGACAGTCTTACTTCCAGGAGACCCACCCCGACCGGCTTTTTGTGGAGTGCTCGTCGTACTGCGAAATGGTTTCCACCGCTCAACAGGCTCCGCGCGTCATGAACGCTGCAATCCGTCACGCGATTGGCACTCAGGGCGTCGCAGTGGTGACGATTCCCGGTGACGTGTCTGACCAGAAGGCGCAGGCTCCCACACCCCAGTTCGTTCCGGCTCGCCGTCCGATTCTGCACCCCAACCCCGATGATGTTGCTCAGCTTGCCACCATGCTCAACAAAGCCAAGAAGGTCGCGATTTTCGCGGGTATCGGTGTGGCGGGCGCACATGATGAGGTCATTGCACTGGCAGACGCACTGCAGGCACCAATCGGGCATACCCTGCGCGGGAAAGACTTCATTCAGTACGACAACCCTTTCGATGTCGGCATGACCGGCCTGCTGGGATACGGCGCAGCTGCAGAAGGCATGAACGATGCGGATGTCCTGTTGTTGCTTGGAACAGACTTCCCGTACAACCAGTTCCTGCCTGACACGCTGACCGTACAGGTCGACAACAGCCCCGAAAAACTCGGACGACGCACCGACGTGTCCCTGCCGATCTGCGCCGATGTCAAGGCATTGATTGACAGCCTCATGCCGCAGCTCAAGGGACGCCGCTCATCAGCATTCCTGAAGAAGCAGCTCAAGAAGCACGCCAAGATCATGAAGGCACCCGTCGGCTCCTATACGCGCAAGGTCGAGCACATCAAGCCGATTCACCCCGAATACGTCGCACACGTCCTGAACGAGATTGCCGCACGCGACGCGATCTTCACCGCCGACACCGGCATGTGCAACGTGTGGACAGCCCGCTACATCGATCCGCTGGGGTCGCGCCGACTGATCGGCTCCTTCCTGCACGGATCAATGGCGAATGCTCTGCCTCAGGCCATCGGCGCTCAGGAAGCATTCCCGGACCGCCAGGTGATCTCCATTTCAGGCGACGGCGGCCTGTCAATGCTGCTCGGCGAGCTGGTCACAGCCCGCATGCATGACCTGCCCATCACGGTCATCGTGTTCAATAACTCAACGCTGGGCATGGTCAAGCTGGAGATGCTCGTGGACGGAATGCCTGACTTCGGCACCGACGTGCACGACATGCACTATGCAGATGTCGCGTCCGCAATGGGATTCCAGGCTGAACGCGTGGACGATCCTCAGGATGTGCGCAACGCCTTGACGAGGGCGCTCAGCCATCGCGGTCCCTCCCTCGTCGAAGTCATCACCGATCCAAACGCGCTGAGCCTTCCACCTGAAATTACCGGCGAGCAGCTGTTCGGCTTTGCCACGGCCATGTCGAAGATCGTGTTGAACCGCGGTGCCGGCGAAGCAGTGTCAATGGCAACGTCAAATATGCGCAACATTCCACGCTTCTGATCCGGCGCGGACAGGACTCCCTCGTCGCTTACTGCATAATGCGACATTCGTCATGGGACTTTTGTCCCATTGCTCAGAATGCCGTCAGCATAACCACGCGCAGTGAGACGTAGTCCATAGGTCCTAATTCAGGATCCTCCTAGAAGGCCCAGCGCTTTCGAGAGACAATAAGGTCAGATGTCAAACAGACATACATTGGCTGGCCGCGAACCACGCCACCGAAACCCTTCAGATCGAAGGGACCGGAACCGGAGAAGAGGGATTATGACCACCCAGATGACCGCTCCAACATCCGTCAGCGAAGACCCGTGGGATGGGTTCGAGCGCGGTGCATGGACCGAGCACATCGACGTTCGTGATTTCATTCAGCGCAACTACACGCCATACGAGGGCGACGCCTCCTTCCTTTCTGGCCCTACAGACAAGACACTGCGCCTGTGGGACACACTGGAGAAGAATTACCTGTCCGAGGAGCGCAGGAAGCGCGTACTCGACGTTGACACGGATACACCGGCAGACGTTGACGCGTTCGGCCCCGGATACATCAGCGACGACGACAATGTGATCGTCGGCTTGCAAACCGACTCACCCCTCAAGCGCGCGATGATGCCGTTCGGCGGATGGCGCATGGTGGAAACCGCCATCAAGGAAGCCGGTAAAGAGGTCAACCCTGACGTGAAGAAGATCTTCACTCAGTACCGCAAGACCCACAACGATGCCGTGTTCGATATTTACACACCTCGTATTCGCGCAGCCCGTTCTTCCCACATCATCACCGGCCTGCCGGACGCCTACGGCCGTGGCCGTATCATCGGTGACTATCGCCGCGTCGCTCTGTACGGTGTCGACGCGTTGATCGAAGCCAAGCAGGTTGACAAGGACCGCTACGCTGATCAGCCGTTCTCCGAGCACTGGGCCCGCTACCGTGAAGAACACGCCGAGCAGATCAAGGCTTTGAAGAAACTGAAGAGCATGGCTGCCAGCTATGGCTTCGACATCTCCGGCCCCGCGAAGAACGCGCAGGAAGCTGTGCAGTGGACCTACTTCGCTTACCTCGGGTCCGTGAAGTCTCAGGACGGCGCTGCAATGTCAATCGGCCGCCTGTCCGCATTCTTCGATATCTACTTCGAGCGCGACCTCAAGGCAGGCGTGATCACCGAGCAGGACGCTCAGGAAATCATCGACGCCCTGGTTGTCAAGCTGCGTATCGTGCGTTTCCTGCGCACCGAGGCGTACGATCAGATCTTCTCCGGCGATCCCTACTGGGCAACCTGGTCAGATGCCGGTTTCTCAGAGGACGGTCGCACACTGGTCACCAAGACGTCTTTCCGTCTGCTGCAGACACTGCGCAACCTGGGACCGGCTCCCGAGCCAAACATCACGATCTTCTGGGATGAGAACCTGCCCGCAGGTTACAAGGAATTCTGCGCCTCGATCTCGATTGAGACGTCCTCCATCCAGTACGAATCCGATGAGCAGATCCGCGCTCACTGGGGCGACGATGCAGCGATCGCATGCTGTGTGTCTCCGATGCGCGTGGGCAAGCAGATGCAGTTCTTCGGCGCGCGCGTCAACGCCGCCAAGGCTCTGCTGTACGCCATCAACGGTGGTCGCGATGAGATGACCGGCAAGCAGATCGTTGACGAGTACGAGCCCATCAAGGGTGACGGCCCGCTGGACTTCGATGAGGTCTGGGCCAAGTACGAGGACATGCTGGACTGGGTTGTGGGCACCTACGTTGAGGCCCTCAACATCATCCACTACTGCCACGACCGTTACGCCTACGAAGCGATGGAAATGGCACTGCATGATTCGGATATCGTGCGCACCATGGGCTGCGGTATCGCCGGCCTGTCCATCGTGGCCGACTCCCTGGCTGCCATCAAGTACGCCAAGGTCGTCCCCGTGCGTGATGAGACCGGCCTAGTTGTGGACTACGAGGTCGAAGGTGACTTCCCAACCTACGGCAACGACGATGATCGTGCAGACGAAATCGCCGCCACCGTTGTTCACACCATCATGGACAAGATCCGTCAGATCCCCCTATACCGTGATGCCATCCCGACTCAGTCGGTGCTGACCATTACCTCGAACGTGGTTTACGGCCGCGCAACCGGCGCGTTCCCCTGCGGACACAAGGCCGGCACACCTTTCGCGCCGGGCGCCAACCCGCAGAACGGTGTGGACACGCACGGCATGGTCGCATCCATGTTGTCGGTCGGTAAACTGGACTACAACGATGCCCTTGACGGCATTTCGTTGACCAACACGATCACGCCATCAGGTCTGGGTCGGAACAAGGGCGAGCAGGTCACGAACCTGGTCGGCATCCTCGATTCCGGCTTCATTCCTGAAGACTGATTGAGACGACGAACAGTTCTTTTGAGATACTAGAAACAACCTGAGAAGGAGAGATCATGGCAACGAAGACGTTTGATGAGCGCCTGGCCGACATGAAGGACAAGCGTGAGGAGAACGGCGGCATCAAGGGGCTGTACCACGCCAACATTAATGTGCTGGACCGTTCCACCCTGGAAGATGCGATCGACCATCCTGAGAAATACCCGAACCTGACGGTGCGTGTGTCCGGCTACGCAGTGAACTTCGTGAAGCTCACCCGCGAGCAGCAGCTGGATGTTCTGTCCCGTACGTTCCACCACTCAGCCTGATCCCCGCAGGTACGAGGGCGTCCTCGGCACTGCGCGATGACACCGCAATGCGAAGATCAGAAAACTGAAACGTGCCGCTTGGTTGCCTGCCGATCGATTCAACGATGGCAGGCAGCCAAGCGCTTTTTATGGCAGGAGGTGCATACATGACGACACAGTCACAGCCAGTGGCTATTGAGCTGCTCGGCGACCAGGATTTTCAGCCGCCAGCTAATCGGATGGCCGGGGCGGGCACAGCCGGCCTGCAGGAGCTGACCGACCTTGAGCGAACAGATCGTCTGCGCCGTATGCGCGAAGGAACACTCGGGTCGATTCACTCGTGGGAACTCGTGACCGCGGTGGACGGACCTGGTACCCGCATGACGATTTTTCTCAACGGGTGCCCGCTGCGCTGCCTGTACTGCCACAACCCTGACACTCTGAATATGCGCGACGGCCAGCCCATCGAGTCCGATGAACTGTTGCGCCGCATTAAGCGCTATCGCAGAATCTTCCGTACCACCGGCGGCGGAATCACGCTATCGGGCGGCGAAGCACTGATGCAGCCTGCTTTTACTGCACGCATCCTGCGCGGCGCCCGTGAAATGGGTATTCACACGGCGCTGGACACTTCCGGCTTCCTGGGTGCGATGGCAACCGATGAAATGATCGAGGACACGAACCTGGTGCTGCTCGACGTGAAGTCCGGTGATCCTGATACCTACCGAAAGGTCACTGGCCGCGACCTGCAACCCACCATCAGTTTCGGAGATCGCCTGGCTCAGCACGGAACCGAAGTATGGGTACGTTTCGTCCTGGTGCCGGGTTTGACCGACGATCCGGACAACATCGACCGAGTGGGACAGATCGTCGAAAAGTGGCCGAACGTGTCCCGTCTGGAAGTCCTTCCGTTCCACCAGATGGCGATTGACAAGTGGAAGAACCTGGGGATGACGTACACGCTGGAGGACGTCAAGCCCCCGAGTGTGGAGCACGTGGATAAGGTGCGCGAGCAGCTGCGCCGCTTCGATATTGCAGCGGTGATGTAGCAGTGCCTCGCGCCACCCTTGGCGTGGATTCCGTCACCCGCGCTCGGGGTGTCAGCGCAGCGGCCTCGAGCCACTACACTGGAAGAAATCTATGACGATTGCCAGCACAGATGGGTGGGAACGATGACACGCACACTTTCCGGACACGATATTGCTCTGCGCGCAGGCGCATACACCGCGCACGTGGTGTCGGTGGGAGCGGCTCTTGCTTCCCTGACGTTCAACGGCCGCGATGCCACGCTTCCGTTCGACCCGAACGTTTTGACGAAGGGCTACTTCGGCAAAACGCTGGCACCGTGGCCCAACCGCATCACCGAGGCGACGTACACGTGGAACGGTGAGCGCATGGACGTGCCGCGAAACGAAATCGAAACCGGGGCAGCTCTGCACGGGCTGGTGTCCTGGACCGACTGGACCGTCGTACACTCCGATTCTGATTCAGCGACCATGAGCACATTCCTGCCGCCGCAATACGGCTACCCCTTCGCCCTCGACCTGTCGGTGACGTACGCACTGAGCGCGGAGCGCGGCCTGAGCATCACGATCTACGCGAAGAATGTGGGCAGCGAACCTGCCCCCTATGGTTGCTCACACCACCCCTACATCACGATCGGTCAGCAGTCGATCGACGCGATGACGCTGACGGTTCCGGCCGGCAAGGTTTTCGATGTCGATAAGCGTTTGGCACCCGTCGAGCTGAAAGATGTGGAAGATCTGGATCTGGATTTCCGCTCCGGGCGGCTCATCGGCAGCCAGTCGGTCGATCACGCGTTCACCGAATTGCCCGACGGCACGTGGCAAGTCAGCCTGTGTGACGAGGGTGGCTCATCCGTGTCGGTCACCTCTGACGCGCCGTGGGTTCAGGTGTACTCCGGTGATCAGCAGGGACGTATCGCCACCGCTGTTGAGCCGATGACTTGCCCGCCTGATGCGTTCAATTCCGGGATCGACCTGATCGTGCTGGAACCGGGCGAGGACTACTCGATGACGTTCATGATCAGTGCTGACTTCGTCGAGTGAGCACACTGACACTGTGACGGATCCGGGGTCGAGTGCCAGCGAGCCCCGGCGATCGCTGTTTGATCTGATCACACATCCACCGGACCTGCCTATCGTGTCAGTCCTCGATCAGGTGACGCGCGCCGCGCACCCGGGGACGTTTGCCGTCGTGTCAGCCACCGCCGGGTCCGGTAAGACGACGCTCATTGCGTCCGCTGTCGCAGCGCGCGTCAGCGGCACGGTGGTCTGCACGCAGCCGCGACGTATGGCTGCGCGCGCTTCCGCCCGACGAATTGCCTCCCTGCTGGGTGAGCGTGTGGGGGAAACGGTCGGGTTCACGGTGCGCGGCGAGCGCGCCGTCGGCCCGCACACGCGTATCGAGATGGTCACCCCTGGCGTGTTGGTGCGCCGCCTCCAGGCTCATCCGGATTTGCCGGGAGTGAGTGCCGTAATTCTGGACGAGTTCCATGAGCGTGCGCTCGACTCTGATCTGGCCCTGGCGTTCCTGCTCGATGTACGGCAGACACTGCGTGAGGATCTGACGATCTTCCTCACCTCGGCAACGCTGGATATGGCGCCGACACTGACTTTCGTCCGCACCCACGCCTGCGAGTGCGAGGGCGCAGATGTCATGACGATTGAGGCGCCGGGCGTGCTGTTTCCACTGGAGCAGTCGTGGGCGCCTGCCGCACCGGGCGTTTCTGCTCTCGCACCTGTCGGTGGCAGTGGCCGAGTGGGAGTAAGTCGAGAGTTCCTGGCTCACATGGGTCGCGTTGTCGATGAGACTGTGCAGCGCACCAGCGCAGATGTCCTGGTCTTTGTGCCAGGTGCACGCGAGATCCGCATGCTGATTGATGAGTTGCGTGCGCGTCTGCGGGGCGACGTGGAGATAGTGCCTCTGTTGTCTGCTCTGTCGGCGGCCGAGCAGGACCGTATCCTGACACCTGTGCCTGAGGGCTGCGAGCGACGGCGACGCGTCATCGTGTCCACGTCGATCGCTGAATCGTCACTGACTGTTCCCGGAGTGCGCGTCGTTGTTGATTCTGCGCTGGCTCGCCACCCGTCCATCGACCCGGCACGCGGTGTCACCACCCTGGTCACAGTGCCAGCGTCACGAGCTGAGATGGTCCAGCGTTCAGGGCGTGCAGCCAGGCTCGGCCCTGGCTGGGCGGTGCGGTGCTGCGCGGAAAATGAGTGGGCGCGCCGCCGGCAGACCCCGGCCCCGGAAATCGTGGAGTCTGATCTGACTGATGCACTGTTGCAGTGCGCGGTGTGGGGCGTGCGCGACTTTGCTGACTTGCCGTTGATGGATCAGCCACCCTCGGGCAATGTCCAGGCTGCTCGCGAGGCGCTGGTCGCTATCGGGGCGCTCGACACTGAGGGCGCGCCCACACCTCATGGCGAGATGATTGCGCGACTGCCGGTCGCACCCTCGCTTGCTCACGCACTGGCAGCCTGCGCGCCGGTCATCGGGGTGGAGGCCGCGTGTGAGTGTGTTGCGATCATTGATGAGCAGATTCGCTGTGACAACGCCGATCTTGCTGCCAGCGTGCGCCGTCTGTGCCACTCCTCGCACGCCGAGTGGTCGCATATACGCGACCAGTCGGCGCGACTGACACGCCTCATGGGTCGATACGCTGCCGACATGTCGCGCCACGCACCTGCAGACCAGCTCAGCCGTGATGACCAGCTTGCCCTCGTCGCGGCCACCGCTCACCCTCAGTGGATCATGCGTAGGCGCCGCGATTCTCCCTTGTCCTACCAGTCGGTGTCCGGTCTGGGAGCGTCCCTGCCCGCCACCAGTCCCCTCGCCGGACAGCAGTGGCTGGCGGTGAGCGATATGACACGGCCGTCAGGCAGTTCAACCGCGCTGATCCGGGCGGCGCTCCCCCTCAGCGAGGATGATGCGCTGGGGTGTGCGGGCGCCCTTGTCCATGAGGACACGCGCGCCTGGTATGATCCGGCAGCACAGCGATTTCGCGGCGAACAGGCCACCATGCTGGGTGCTATTCGACTCGCGTCACGGTCACTCAGGACGCTGCCGCCGCAGACTGTTCAAGATCTCATGGCGCAGGTCTTGAATGAGCACGGAATGTCAGCGCTGACGTGGACACCGACCGCCGTGCAGTTGCGTGCCCGCATGGCAGCGCTCCACGAGATTGTCACAGATCCGTGGCCGGATGTGTCGGATGCAGCATTGGCCTCGAGTTTTCCGCAGTGGGGAGCTGAGGATTTACCTGCCTTGGCTTCGGGAAAACCACTGACCAGCATCGATACGATGCGACTGTTGCGTTCGCTGTTGCCCTGGCCTCAGGCTGCGCGACTGGATGAACTGACTCCGCCCGATATTGAGATTCCAACGGGAGCACGTCGGCGCATTGAGTGGACTGAGAACGGGCCGACGCTCACGCTGCGAGTCCAGGAAGCATTCGGGTGGACGTCTACGCCCAGATTCGTCGACGGCCGAGTTCCGCTGATTATTCACCTAACCGATCCGGCCGGTCGTCCGGTGGCGATCACTTCCGATCTTGCGTCGTTTTGGGCTGGTCCCTACCAACAGGTTCGCTCCGAGCTTCGCGGCCGGTACACGAAGCATGCCTGGCCTGAAGACCCCCTGTCGGCTACTCCCAGCTCGCGCGCAAAGGGACGAGGGCGATCCCGCTGAGAGTGTTGAACGGCGGTTGTTGAACGCCGAGGGTTCGCCGGGGCTGCTCAAAGAGCGAAGGATTCCCGCCGGCGCTGCCTGTGGTGGCCTGGACAGACAACGTGGCGCCCACACCACACGGTGCAGGCGCCACGTTTGAGTGCGACATCGGATGCGGTTGCACCCGGTGCCATCCTCACTAAATCAGGAACGCGTCATGCGTCGCGAAGCTGTCAACGCTCCAGCCCCAGCAAGCGCAAGACCGGCCAGTGCCATCGCGGGCACCGATGCGCCGGTACGGGCAACGCTGGGCTTTGCACTGTATGCAGCTGGCTGCTTATTTTGCTCGTCGTGCTTGCGGGTCGTGTCCAGAGTTCCCTGAACAGCCACCGTCACATCGTCATCAGCACGCGCATCGTTATTACGTCCCCACGCGTCGACTGCAACATTCAGCTTCCTGTCCGCAGTGAATGCCTGAGCGACTTTCAACTCAGCTTCCAGAAAGGCAACTTGCGAGTCGAAGGCGCCAGTCCCGTCAAGGGTGGCCACGGACCGACCGTTGACTCGCAAAGCAGCTTTCGTGTAGGGCCCGGAGACTGCTGCACGAATCCTGACGTACTCACCCTGGGGAGCAACTTTCGCATCCGCAATGGCCTTCCACGACTGGCTCTCAGAGTCCCAGTACTCCACTCCCGCAACCGTCGGCTGAGGCTGATTCACTGTGACAGCAGCCAGTGCGTCCACCAGACCGGTGCCGCGGTATTCCTTGCCGTCTGGCGCCTCTGCGTTGTTCGGGTCGGCCAAGACCTTGTAGCGGCCACCTGCCTGTTCACGCAGAAGGTTTGCTGCCTGGTCAGCACTCAGCGTCGGGTTAACGGACCGCAAAAGTGCTGCAACGCCTGCGGCATGTGGCGACGCCATAGATGTACCGCTCTTCGATGCGTACAGTGCAGTCTCATCCCTCCAGTCGAAACCAAGTGGAATCGTTGAAAAGATTCTCGATCCAGGTGCGGCGACATCAATAGCATTCGCGCCGTAGTTCGAGAAGTATGAGCGAATGAAGGGTCCGTCAAGCGGATCTGAACCCTTTGGCTTTGCCACCGAAGAGACCACGACCACTCCGGAAACATCGCTGGGAAGGTCCACGCCTCCCACTGACGAGCGGTTCTCAATTGCAGCTCCAGCCACATCATTCGGGCTGCCACTGTCTGTCGTCGCGTTGTCAATGTCGCGATCGTCATTGCCGGCAGCCGAGATGTTGAGCACGTCGTGGTCGTGGGAGTAAGCAACCGCGCGAGTCACGGCCTCCAGGCCTGCAGCCTGGTTTTCTTCAGTGGGAAGCCAGTGTTCCCACGGATCGGTGAAGTATGAATTATTGGTCACCGCGATGTCGTGTTCTGCAGCCCAGATGAAGCTGCAGGTAACGTATTCGGGGTAGAACAGACCATCAGCGTTTCCTGCCTTAATCGCGGCAAGTTTCGCATGCGGTGCTACACCGTCAACGCCGATCCCATTGTGCGCTGCAGCAATCGTTCCGGCGACGTGTGTCCCGTGATCAGATCCAGATGTCGGGGAGGGCTGCCATGCCTCAAACGAGGTGTCAGGAATACCATTGTGAGAGCATCCAACGGATTTGCTGTGATCGATCTGGTCCTTGAGGTCTTCGTGAGTTCCATCGATACCGGAGTCGATGACACCGACGGTGACCGGCGCAAGCATGACATCGACGGCCGCTGCCTGGTCGGCACGGACAGCCTTCAGACCCCACGCTTTTTCGGATTGAGGATCGGGTGTGTACTCCTGGTCCAGTTCACTGTTCTTTTCAAGCTGGCTGCGACCCGTCATCCTCGTCGATGTGCCTGACTGCCCTGACGGGGCTGAGTCTTGAGCCGCTTCCACGACAATCTCGTCACCTTTAACCTTGGCGTAGCGGGTGGGTCCGACGTTCGTCAACGGCACCTTCTTGTCGGCCAGTGTCGTGCGCACGTGCTCCGCAAAGTTTCTGTCAGCTGTCTGAGCAAAGAATGAATCGATCTGCGGGTACTGCTGCAGGATCACGGCACCCGTGTCACGCACGGCCGCCACGGCAGAGTTAAACTGATCTGAACTGACGCCGCGCTTGAGGTTAATCGCAAAATTCTGGACGTAGGGAACACCTGGCTCAGGATCGCTCGCATCGTTCGCCTGGGGGGTTCCCTCGTCTGCCGCCCTGTCTGTTGCGGCCGGCTGGTTCGCCGCTACTGGCTGTCCTGACTGGGCGCCATCAGGTGACTGAGGGGCATCTCCAGATTGAGCAACTTCCACTTCTGCACCGTCGTCAGCTGGTGTTCCAGGCTGGGCACTCCCCACTCCCGTGACGACGCCAGCGCTGGCCACGCCAAGAGCAACCGTCACTGCTGTCAGCCGGGCAGCCCGCGTTACATTACGCTGCACACGCATTCTTGACCTCACTTTTACCATGTTGAAAGAAATCTGAGAATTTAACTTCAGATAAACCGCAGGTTAAGTCAGATGCATTCAAGAAAGACGCAAGGTTTCACATTCTGATTAGTTTGTCCACAACGTGATCACACACTACAGGTGTCAATATCTTCTGTTCTAAACTACGCCTGAACTGCCGCGACACACAACAACCCCTACGCAACACGCAGTTCTGCCAGTTTAAACGCTCTTTACTCAAATTCGTCCGGATGCGCCCCGATGCGGCCGCTTTCACTGTGGAGGGCATCGATCGCCTCCAAGTCAGTTTCCGGCAGGCTCACACCAGCTGCAGCCAGGTTTTCCTCCATGCGCTCAGGCGACGTGGTCTTGGGAATGACCACGCGACCACGTTGCATATGCCACGCCAGAACAGCCTGCGCCGCGGTGACACCGGCACGCTCAGCGATGTCGAGGATCACCGGGTCCTCGAGGTCGCGCGCCTGGCCCAACGGTGAGTACGCTTCGATGACCATTCCCCGGTTACGGGCATCGGACAATACGTCAGGCTGCGAGAAAGACGGATGAACTTCGGTTTGTAAGATCACCGGTGTCACGCCCGTCTCGTCGCGTAGACGGTCGAGGTGATGAGGCAGAAAGTTGGAGACGCCCAGCGCGCGCACGGCTCCCGTGTTGAGCATGCGGATCATGGAACGCCACGTTTCGACAAAAAGATCTTTCGAGGGAACCGGCCAGTGAATCAGATACAGGTCGATGACATCGAGACCAAGCGCACGTCGGGAATTATCCAGCGCCTCAATGGCTCGGTCAGCACCGTGATCGCTATTTTGCAACTTCGTCGTCACGAAAATATCGGAACGCTCCAGACCTGAACGTCGAATCGCCTTACCAACGCCGGCTTCATTGTGATATCCAGCGGCAGTGTCGATGTGCCGATATCCCGCCTCAATCGCCTGTTCGACCCGTTCTGCAGTTTCTTCAGGCGGTATTTGGTAGGTACCAAAACCAACTTGCGGGATGGTCATTCCCTGTTTCAACACAATGTCATTCACGTGAGAGGTCGAATCAGCCATGCATCGACCATAACGCACTGCGCCACTGGTGCAAGTGGCATTGACGTAATAGGGCGCACAGCTGCCAGTGATCCTGAAGCTTCACCCAGCTTCACGCAGGTCAGGCGAGGCCCACGTCGCAGGCCAGTAGATCTTCCACGCTTTGGGAACGCACGATTTCCTCAGCATTCCCGTCGCGCACGGCCACAACGCCTGGCCGCGGCACCATGTTGTAATTCGACGCCATCGACCAGCCATAGGCTCCCGTCGCCAGCACCACCAGCAGGTCACCGCGATGCAGGTCAGCGGGCAGGTCGACGTCCTTCACGACGATGTCACCGGACTCGCAATGCTTTCCAACCACTCGGCAGCGCACCAGCGGTGCACTAAGCCGCCGATTCGCCAGCGTGACGGAATATTCCGCGTCGTACAGTGCGGGTCGAATATTGTCCGACATTCCCCCGTCGACAGCCACGTAGCGGCGCACCAGATCGTCACTGACCTGCACGTCCTTCACCGCACCCACCGTGTACACGGTGACCGTTGTCGTGCCGATCACGGAGCGTCCTGGCTCCACGCTCACTCGCGGGACTGGTTCGTGATAGCCCTCAGCTTCTGCTCGAACGGTTGTAGCCAATTCACGCGCCACCTGCGCAGGTGTGGGTGGAATCGGGTCGGTTGACGTATAGGCGATGCCCAGTCCCCCACCCAGATCGATGTCATCGACGAGGACACCCAGTTCCTCATGAATCCTGTGGCGGAAAGCCATGACTATCCGTGCGGCGTGGGCAAAAGGCTCAGCCTGAGCGATCTGCGAGCCGATATGGTTATGCAGACCCACCAGCGTCAGGTTCGGAGCATCCAGAATCGCACGGACGACGCTCATCGCATCGTCTCCTGCCACCGATAGACCAAATTTCTGGTCTTCGTGGCTGGTTTGAATCATCTCGTTGCCACCTGCATGGATGCCGGTCTTCACTCGAACCATGACACGCGCTGTCACGCCGCTCTCGGCCGCAATGCGTTGAATCTGATCCACTTCACCAGGTGAGTCCACGAAGATGCGGGCAATGCCTCGGCCGTTACCAGCAGTGAGCGCCACACGGATTTCCTCGTCCGACTTATTGTTCCCATGCAGGCCGATGCGCTCGGGGTCCACGCCGCTGCGCAGCGCACTGGTCAACTCCCCGAAGGTGGAGGTGTCGATGCCCATGCCACGTTCAGTGGCGGTGCGGGCCACGTGGGAGCACATGAAAGCCTTGGCAGCATAGAATGCGTCGCCACCGTTCATGCCGTATCCGTCCCAGAATTCCTCGGTCATGGTGGACGCCCACATACGAGCGCGAGCCTGAAGGTCGCGGTCATCCAGAACAAAAAGCGGCGTGCCGAACTCTTCGGCCATCTCCGTCAGCGCGCACCCACCGATTTCGATGACACCATCATCTGTGCGGCGAGCTGACCACGGCCACATGTCCGCACGCTCGGAAGGCTCGGGACAGACGAGGGTACCAACGGTTGCTTTTGCTGGCACGCTGGGGATCAGAGTCGGGTCGTCCTGTGCATCATGTGCTGACATCGTGGTCCTCTTTCTCGATTCCTGGCGCTGGACAAGCTGCGTGCACTACATGCGCTCAGGGGCGCTCACTCCCAGCAGTGCCAGTCCGTTACGCAGAACCCGCGTCACCGCATCGTTGAGCCACAGGCGGGCCACGTGGGACTCGGTCACGTCCTCGTCAGCGCGAGGGGTGACGCGGCACTGCCCGTACCATGCGTGGTACGTTGCAGCAAGTTGTTCGAGGTAACGAGCCACACGATGAGGTTCACGCATTGAAGCGGCCTGCGCAACAAGCGCCGGGAATGTGGCGAGCACTCCGAGCAGTTCACTGTCGGCAGGATGGTCCAACGCGGACGGGTCGAATCCGGCGTCTCGGCTGACACCGTGTTCAGCTGCATTACGCGCCACGTTGCAGGTTCTGGCATGTGCGTACTGCACGTAGTAGACAGGGTTTTCGTTTGTGTGCGAGGACAGCAGGTCCAGGTCGATGTCCACGTTTGAATCCATCGATACGCGCACCAGTGAGTAGCGCGCGGCGTCAACGCCCACAGCATCCACCAGGTCATCAAGGGTGACGATCGTGCCGGCTCGTTTCGACATGCGCACCGGTTGTCCGTCCTTGACCAGGTTGACCATCTGGCCGATCAGGATCTGCATGTTGACACCTGGCTTGTCACCAAATGCTTCGCACATGGCCATCATGCGGCCGATGTAGCCGTGGTGGTCAGCGCCGAGCAGGTAGATTGCTGCGTCTGCTCCGCGGGAGTGCTTATCCAGGTAGTAGGCCACGTCGCCTGCGAAGTAGGCAGCCTGGCCGTCCGACTTGATGAGGACGCGGTCTTTGTCATCACCGTAATCGGTGGTGCGCAGCCAGACGGCGCCATCCTCGTCAAACACTTCGCCGCGTTCGCGCAGGATTTCGATGGCACGTGTGACGGCTCCGGAGGTGTGCAGGGAGTCTTCGTGGAAGAACACGTCAAATTCGGCGCGGAAGGCGCGCAGGCGATCCTTGATCTGCGCGAACATCAGGTCAACGCCGCGAGCGCGAAATGCCTCGACAGCCTCTTCATCCGGCAGTGTGGCAGGATCAGGCTCCCCTGCTGCCGCCGCATCGTGACGCACCTGGTCTGCGATGTCCTGAATGTACTGGCCGCCATACCCGTCCTCGGGCGCTTCCTGACCGCGAGCGCGCGCCACCAGTGAGCGGGCGAAACGGTCAATCTGGGAGCCGTGATCGTTGAAATAGTATTCGCGCGTGACTTCTGCGCCGCTCGCGCTGATCAAGCGGGCCAGCGAATCGCCCACGGCCGCCCAGCGTGCGCCACCCAGGTGAATCGGGCCGGTCGGGTTGGCCGAGACGTATTCGAGGTTGATATGCGTGCCGGCAAGTGAGTCGTTGCGCCCATATGCTTCGCCTGCTTCCACGATGGTGCGCGCAAGCTCGCCGGCACTGGCTGCGGCCAGTCGGATGTTAATGAATCCCGGACCTGCGATCTCAACGCTGTCGATTCCCTCGTTCTCACGCAGTGCGTCTGCCACGACGGTGGCCAGGGCACGCGGCGCGGTGTGTGCTTTCTTGGCCAGTTGCATCGCAACGTTGGATGCCCAGTCTCCGTGTTCGCGTTGCCGAGGGCGTTCCACGGTCACTGTTTCAGGGATATCAGCCTCATCCAGGGTGATGGTGCCGGCGTGGGCGGCATCGCGCACAATGCGCGTGATCAGTGCAGAAAGTTCTTCAGGCGTCATGGTTCAAGATTAGACGGCATCGGCACCGTGCTTCCACTCGTTACCGCACTGTGGCGCACCCCGCGTTCAATCTCTCATTGAGCGCCTACCTGTGAGCGCCCCGAACAGGACTCGAACCTGCGACCTTCTGCTCCGGAGGCAGACGCTCTATCCGCTGAGCTATCGGGGCCAACGCCTGTCGAGTTTAGCACTTCCGCCTGCAGTGGCGCTCCCCTGCTCACGCGCACAGCCAGTGGAAAGGATCACCCGGCATTTAGTCGCGCGTAGGCCGCCCTCGTGCATCGTTGAGATTGTCGAGGATGTCCGCGTCGCTGATGATCTCTCGTTCGTGACGACCTGATCGTGGGACGCGCTGTAGGGAGCGGCGCACCGTCACGATCGCCCACGCCATGAATGCGATGACAATGACGACCAGGATCAGAGCAATGATGGGGGCGACCACGGCGAGCAGTGAGATCCCCAGGGACGCCGTGTCCTCGCCTGCGGAGATGAACGGAGTGGCCAGGCCTGCGGTTGTCACATTGGCGATCGGACGTGCGGATGCTTTCGTCAGATGGACGACCAGCGCGATCACCAGTCCGATGACGATGGGCAGCCAGTTGGACGTGTCGGCAAAAAACGAGTCCGGGTCGTTGGTGGCAACCGTTTGTGCACCCACACCAGAGGCGAAGACAATGCCACCGGATGCCGGCCGAATGAATGTGTGCACGATATCGTTGACTGAATCGAGGGCCGGGATCTTGTCAGCGACGACTTCGACGACCAGAAGGACTGCGAGGATTCCCAGCGACCACCATGATGACAGCCAGTTCCACGCGGGTGGCAGATTCACCCACGACGTGAATTTGTCCAGTACGCCCATGATGAGCAAGGGAATGTACGCGTTCAGGCCGGCAGCACTTGACAGGCCGGTGGCAGTCAGAATCTCCATAGGTTGATTTTCGCACCGCCGGACGTCGCATCGCTACTTCTGTGTGCAGTAAACAAATATCAGAGGCGCGCGAGTTCCAGGGCCATCGTGGGCCGGTCGGTAATAATGCCGTCCACTCCCATTCGCCTGACGTGTTCAATATCCGCGGCAGCGTTCAGTGTCCACACGTGGACAGCCAGGCCATGTCGGTGTGCCGTGGCAATGAAACGCGGCGTGACCACGCGAATCCCTCTAAATGCCAGTGGCACTTGTGCGGCGAGCACTCCCTGGTCAGGCCCAGGAACGTTCCATGTGCGCGCACTTGAGGCGGTCGAAGCTGCGCCCATGAGCCTCGCGATCCCTGACATTCCCAGCGACGTGGAAGCGAAGGGGCGGGCGTGGCGAACGCGGCGCAGACGCGGCTCACTGAACGAGGCAAGGACAACTCGATCCCACGCCTCTGCCTGATCAATGACATGGATCAGCGGATCGACAACCTCATCAACCTTTGCATCAATGTTCCATCGCGCCAGCGGCAGTTCGCTCAGCACGTCTTCGAGTCGTTCAACCGGCTCACCGTTGGCCGTATCAAGGCTGCGGATCTGGTCGAACGTACGTTGCGCAATAGTGACCGGTTCACCGTGTGTGACCTGTATGGAGGGGTCGTGGTGGACGACAACGACACCGTCCAGTGTCAGGTGCACATCGGTTTCCTGGTGGATCACGCCCGCGTCAATGGCTCCGCGGAAGGCGCGCATCGTATTTTCGGGCCTCTCGTCAGCTCCGCCTCGGTGAGCGATGATGAGTGGTCCTCGCTCATCTGCCCGCTGGGAATTTACTGACATACCTGATCCAGGAAATGTGCCTGATGCTCCGGCATCCACTGCATCGGATCGACCGGCGTGTCATCTGCCGTACGGATTTCAAAGTGCAGGTGCGGCCCTGTGGACCATCCTTCATTGCCCACCGCACCGATCACCTGTCCGGCCGTCACGGTGTCGCCTTCCTTCACCAGCACGTCACTGGAACTCTGATGGGCATAAGCCGAGTAGTACACGGTTCCGTCAGGGAGGCGGTGCTCAATACGCACGTAGGATCCTGAGCGGGAGTCCTGGCTGAATTCGACAACCGTGCCGTCAGCAATCGCGTGGATTGGCTCTCCCAGCGTGGACGCCATATCAACGCCTTCATGCATGAGGAGCTGGCCTGAGATGGGTGAGACGCGCATGGAGAACGGTGAGGTCACTTCGTAGCTGCCCTGCTTCAATGGCCACATGACATTGGCAGATTCACGCACCGCACGGTTTCCGTCAGCGGCACCTTCTGCCTGCACACACGGGTCGACGTCCAGTGGCTGGCGTGCTCGTGAACGAGATGCGGCACCGGCGTACGCCTCGAGCGTCCCAGCATGCGTGGTCGTGTTTCCGATCGTCGCCCAGCTGGTCTGAGCAGGGCCGCTGTAGGTGGCTGCGACCGGCTGGTTGGACACATCCTGCGGGCTGAGGAATGCACTCAGCGGGATCGCAATTCCAATAGTGGCGACAGCCAGGACGCTGAGAGCCAGCGGTTTGCGGGTGCGTAGGCGGCTCGACGGCGCATTATTCTGCCTCGTATAGGCTGTCGTGGTGCGTCGCACGCGTCGTGAACGTGTTGGACGAGCGTGGCGATCAGCCCGTTTGGGCAGCGCGTCCAGTCCGACCAGAGCCTCATTTCGCGAGGTGTCAGCCGCTTCGTCGTCGATTGACGAGAGCGACGCGTCCGCATGCAGCGAGCGGCGAGATGGGAAAGGTGAGATCACACTGAGCGAGTCGATGGACTCAGGGCGTGTGTGCTGGTGGATCGTGCTGCGACGAGGAAACGGGGAGGCGATGGTGTGACCCTGTTCAGGTACCGTGTGTGGCGCATCGATTTGCGGTGTCAATTCCGCAGATCCCATGCCCGTTCCTTCCTGAATTCCACAGATATCGCCCTCGACGCATCGTCTTGTTGATTGCGCCGCATAGCACTGACGTCAATATAACCCGCGACAGCTCTGATCACAAAACTATAACGGCCTGTGACCGAGACTAGCTGATGCACTGCCAGATGGGAAGCCTAATCCGCGTGAGACGCACGGGTCATTCATCACATCAGGTCGCCAGTGGGCACCATCACGCACGTTGCACTCCCCCGCCGAGATCTCTGCCGCACAATGTCACCCGAGCTGTCCGCGCTGCAGGGAATCCCTGACTTCACCGACCAGGTCTTCGAGTATGTCCTCCAAGAACAATACACCGATGACTGCCCCCGATTCCCCCATCACCAGTGCACAGTGTGTCCCCGACTTCTGCATGCGTCGCAGGGCGTCTTCCACCTCGTCATTTTCATGGACGCGATCCATCTTCCGGATCCTCCATGCGGTGATCGGCTCCAGACGCTCCTTTTCAGTATCGGCATAGAGGATGTCCTTGAGGTGAATGTAGCCGATGATTTCGTCGCCGTCTCCAGTCACCGGGAAGCGTGAGAATCCCGTTTGCGCCACGAGGCGCTCGACATCGTTGGGTGTCGCGTCGCGAGGAACCGTGATCAGATCGTCGAGGGCGACCATGTCCGACTTTGCGGTTTCTTCAGAAAACTCGAGTGCTCCGCTGAGCAGTCCCAGGTCGTCCGAGATTGTTCCTTCGCGCTCCGACAGCTTGACGATCGAAGCGACTTCTTCGACGGTGAAGGTCGCAGAAATTTCCGACTGTGGCTCGATTCCGCGGATCTTCAGGAACCAGTTCGCTGCGTTGTCCATTGCATGAATAACACCGTGCAGTACGTGTCCCATCGCGACGAGCGGCGGAGCCAATATCAGCAGCGCGGTGTGCGGCATGGCGATCGAGATGTTCTTCGGCACCATTTCCCCGAACACCACATGCGCGAACAGGACGATCAGGAGGGCCACAACAAACGCGACAACGTGAGCGCTTGCTGACGGCATTCCGATTGCCACCAGCGGGTCGTGAATGAGGTGCGCGATCGCCGGTTCAGCAACGAATCCCAGTGACGTGGAGGCCACCGTAATACCCAGCTGGCAAATCGCCAGCATGAGGGAGACATGTTTGAGCGCGTACATCGCCTGCTTGGCGCCGCGCACGCCTTTGTCACGCAGAGGCTCAATCTGTGATCGCCTGGTCGAGGTGGTGGCGAACTCACCCGCCACGAAGAACGCGTTGATGGCCAACAGCAATATGGTCAGAAAGATGCCAAGTGCGGGGCTCATATCAGCTCATCCTCCTGCTCCTGGTCATCGGTCTGGGGAGGCTCCACTTCAATTTGCGTGACGCGCCGGCCCTGCATCTGCGTGACAGTCAGGCGCACACGATCGACCACCACTGTGTCGCCTGTTTCGGGGACGCGACCAATATTGTCAATGATCAGCCCAGCCAGGGTTTCGTAGCCGCCCTCGTCGGGGACGATAATTCCGAGCCGTTCGGCCAGCTCGTCGGGCCGCAGCCTGCCGGGCACCAGGTATGTGCCGTCAACCTGAGTGCGTATACCGAGGCGACGGTGATCATGCTCGTCGGATACCTCTCCGACGATTTCTTCCACGACGTCTTCCAGGGTGACGATGCCGGCAACTCCGCCATACTCGTCCACCACAACAGCCATCTGCAGGCCCTCTTCACGCAGGTGAAGCAGCAGCGGAGCAAGAGACATCGTCTCGGGCACTTTTGGAGCAGGATTGAGTAGAGAGGACGACAGGACGGACACGTCAGAGCGTTTCTCCCACGGCACAGCAACCGCGCGACGCAATGAGACAAAACCGAGCACGTCATCACTGTCATCACCAATGACGGGGAAACGCGAGTGACCAGTTTCCTTCGACAGTGCCACGACGTCAGCAGCTACCGCGTCGGATCCAAGCGTGCACAGCAGTCCTCGATCGGACATCACGTCCACGGCGGAGAGCTGACCGACTCGAATAGAGTTCGTGAACAAAGATGCGGTGGAGGTGTCCAGTGTTCCTTCTTCTGCACTGTGACGCACGAGGGCGGCCAGTTCGGACGCCGACCGGGCAGAGGAGATCTCTTCCTGGGGTTCAATGCCTATTAGCCGCAAAATCGCGTTCGCTGTGCCGTTGAGCAGGAAGATGATCGGTTTGCAGATCCACGTGAACGCCATCTGGAATGGCACCACCATACCGGCGGTTTTCAGCGGATGCGCCAGAGCAAGGTTCTTGGGCAGCAGCTCACCGAAGAGCATCGAAAATGCATTGATGAGCACGGCTGAGACGAGTACGCCGATTGTTCCAGCAATGGCGCTGGCCAATCCCACGGATATCAGGCCGTCGTTGATCAGTCGGGTCAGAACCGACTGAGTTGTATAGCCCAGCAAAATAGTTGTCAGCGTGATTCCGACCTGGGAACCAGATAGCTGGGTGGACAACGTGCGTGTGGCTTTCAGGACTTGTGCTGCGCGCTTATCGCCTGCTGATGCTCGCCGTTCGACGGATGCCTGGTCAAGTGCAACCAAAGAAAACTCCGAGGACACAAAGATGAAGGTGCCGAATGTCAGCACAACTCCGAGCAGCAAGAAAATGATGTCTAAAACCACGAGGCAACCTCATGTGTGTGCGACTGACTGGGCACACCGCTAGGCATCATTAAAGTGAATGTCAAGGGGCAACTGTCACTGTCCATGATGACCAATAGTGTACAGGCAAATGTTCGGGCATGAACAGTGGTGGACATGCGGCGCGGCCACCGTCGTAGCAATATGTAAAGGAATAGACAAGTATTGGGTGGGTATTTGGCCAGCACACGCACAGTTTGACAAAAACTCGATAAATTATCTCAATATCGAGAGACTTCCCCACAAAACCCTCTATGCTGGAGGCGAGCAAACCTCACGTTTCCACGATAGGAGTGACCACGGTGGACGCCTCCGATCAACACGAATCAACTCATGAATCCGAAAAGGATCAGCAGTGGTGGATTGACCACATGAGGGTCCAGTACGACGAGGATCCCAGTTCAGTTGACGACGCCTGGCGCGAGTACTTCAAGGCTGTCGACGCCCTCGAAAAGGCTGACGAAGCCGATGTGCGCGTCACAGCTGAAGAGGACATACAAGCCAGTGAACCGGACGGCGACGAAGCCGACCAGACTTCGGCAAGTGACGTTGCCGACGAGTCGGAGGAAGAGCGTCCAGCCAACACGATGCTGGTCACACGATCCGACCTTCCTCCCGCACCACTGGCGCAGACCAGTGAAGCCACCTCGCCC
Organism: Pauljensenia sp. UMB10120; assembly: GCF_030212035.1. Lineage (NCBI taxonomy): Bacteria > Bacillati > Actinomycetota > Actinomycetes > Actinomycetales > Actinomycetaceae > Pauljensenia > Pauljensenia sp. UMB10120. Next base: position 121,051 of record NZ_JASODH010000005.1, read on the forward strand.
TACACGCGCATGACGGCGGCGCGCGCGGCCACTGAGCTCAATGAGGATGCGCGGACCGAAGATCGTACCGATCTGTTGAAGGGCATTGCACGGGCAACGGCGAAAAACATGGACCAGTCGCTGACGATTCCGACCGCCACATCTGCCCGCCAGGTACCGGCAAAACTGCTGATCGAAAACCGTTCACTGCTCAACCGCCACTTGGCTCGCACGACCGGCGGCAAGGTCTCGTTCACTCACCTGATCGGATACGCGCTGGTGGAAGCCATGTGCGAGATGCCGTCAATGAACGTGCGCTACTCCACCGACAAGAAGGGCCGGCCGCAAATTGAGCATCTCGCGCACGTCGGTTTCGGACTGGCGATCGACGTGGCGCAACCCAACGGGAAGCGCTCGCTGATGGTGCCGGTCCTGCAGGAAGCGGACACACTGACATTTCTCGAGTTCGTTGCCGCCTATAACGACACGGTGCGTCGTGCTCGCGATGGTGAACTGACCCCGGATGATTTCCAGGGCGGCACCGTGACCCTGACGAATCCCGGCACGATCGGCACGACGACATCTGTTCCGCGCCTGATGACAGGTCAAGGACTCATCGTCGGTGTCGGTGCGACGAACTACCCCGCCGAATTCGCGGGCGTGTCCCCTCGCCGTCTGGCTCAGCTCGGCATCGGCAAGACGATGTTCCTGTCCTCCACCTATGACCATCGCATTATTCAGGGTGCGGCATCCGGCGAGTTCTTGCGGTTGATGGACAACAAGCTGTCCGGCAAGGACGGATTCTGGGATCGCGTCTTCGATACCTATCATGTCCCCCACCCGCCTTATCACTGGGAGCCTGATCGCGAATACGACATTGAGCGCGAAAAAGGCAAGCCTGCACGTATTGCGGAATTGATTCACGCATACCGCTCGCGCGGGCACCTTGCTGCTGACACTGACCCGCTGGCTTATCGTGTGCGGCGCCATCCTGACCTGGATATCACCAGCTACGGCCTGTCGGTGTGGGATCTGGATCGTCAGTTCCCCACAGGCGGTTTTGGCGGGGAATCCTACATGACGCTGAGGGAAATCCTCGATCGTTTGCGCGATACATATACACGCACCATCGGCATTGAATACATGCACATTCAGGATCCTGAGCAGCGCAAATGGGTCCAAGAGCGCATCGAGAAGCCCTACTCCGTGCCCTCGACTGAGGAACAGCGCCACATTTTGTCTACTCTCAATCACGCGGAGGCATTCGAGGAGTTCCTCCAGACCAAGTACGTCGGGCAGAAGCGGTTCTCACTGGAGGGCGGCGAATCGCTGATTCCACTGCTTGATGCGATCCTGTCGGATGCAGCACAGGCCGGTTTACCTGAGGTGGCTATCGGAATGGCTCACCGCGGCAGGTTGAACGTACTGGCCAACATTGCCGGCAAGTCCTACGGGCAGATCTTCTCTGAGTTTGAAGGCAACGAAAACCCGCAGGACGAAGGCTCCGGCGACGTGAAGTACCACCTGGGCACTGAAGGCGTGTTCAGCCGTGAAGACGGTGTGGCCACCAAGGTGTATCTGGCTGCAAACCCGTCGCACCTGGAGGCCGCTGACGGCGTCCTCGAAGGCATCGTGCGCGCCAAGCAGGATCAGCTCCATGACGATGATTTCTCGGTTGTGCCGATTCTGATCCACGGCGATGCCGCCTTCATTGGCCAAGGAGTCGTGCAGGAAACACTGAACCTGTCTCAGCTCAAGGGATATCGAACCGGCGGCACGATCCACCTGATCGTCAACAACCAGATCGGTTTCACAACCGGCCCGACATCGGGACGCTCAACCCGTTACCCGACGGACCTGGCCAAAGGCCTGCAGGTGCCGATCCTGCACGTCAACGGCGATGATCCCGAGTCAGTGGTGCGCATGGGACATCTGGCAATGGCCTATCGCGAGCGCTTCCATAAGGACGTGATCGTGGATCTGGTGTGCTACCGCCGACGCGGCCACAACGAGGGCGACGATCCGTCGATGACGCAACCCGTCATGTATGAACTGATCCGTCAGATTCCATCAACCCGCACCGTCTACATGCGTAACCTGATCGGACGCGAGCAGCTGACCGAAGAAGAGGTCGAAGCATCCATCAAGGAATACGAAGACGAGTTGAACAAGATCCTCACGCAGACCCGTGAGGAAGGCTGGCAGGTTCCTGAATCCCAGCTGCCTGGCCAGGGCATGATGATCGGTTGGGAATCCCCCGTTCCGGCAGGCGCCATCGAACGCATCGGTGAAGCATTCAACACCTTCCCTGATGGCTTCGTTCCCCATCCCAAGATGCTGAAGCTGTGTGAACGGCGTCAGGAAATGGCGACGGGCACACGCCCGATCGACTGGGGCTTTGGTGAGCTGATCGCTTTGGGCTCGCTGGTCATGGAAGGAACTCCGGTGCGTTTTTCCGGACAGGACGCCCGTCGTGCAACGTTCGTCCAGCGTCACGCGGTTCTGCATGACCACAACAATGGCCGCGAGTTCACTCCGCTCAACTTCCTCACCGACGATCAGGCGATCTTCGAAATCTACGATTCGCCCCTGTCTGAGTACGTCGTCATGGGATTTGAATACGGCTACTCGGTTCAGCGTCCTGATGCGCTGGTCGTGTGGGAAGCACAGTTCGGTGACTTCGCCAATGGCGCCCAGTCAGTGATCGATGAGTTCGTCAGCTCATCTGAGCAGAAGTGGGGACAACGCTCCTCGGTTGTCCTTCTGCTCCCCCACGGCTATGAAGGGCAGGGCCCCGACCACTCGTCAGCGCGCATTGAGCGTTATCTGACTTTGGCCGCCGAAAACAACATGTGGATCTGTCAGCCGTCGACACCGGCACAGCATTTCCACATGCTGCGCACGCAGGCCTACAGGCGCCCTCGTAAACCCCTCATTGCGTTCACGCCCAAGCAGCTGCTGCGTCTGCCCGCAGCCAGCTCGTCGATCGACGATTTCACGTCCGGTCACTTCCTGCCCGTCATTGGCGAGGTCGACCAGCGCGTCACCGATGTCAATCGCGTGGTGTTGTGTTCAGGCCGTCTCTACTACGACCTGGTCAAGGAACGTGAGGCGAAGGAAGCATGGTCGACTGCGATCGTGCGTGTCGAGCAGTACTACCCCAAGCCGATCGATGAGATTCGTGAGCAGCTGGATCGCTACCCGGGTGCTGAGGTTGTGTGGGCGCAGGATGAGCCCCGCAACCAGGGCGCGTGGCCGTTCATGGCGCTTAACGTGTTCACCGAACTGGGCGTGCAGCCCATCGTGGTGTCGCGTCCTGCGTCCGCTTCCCCTGCGGCAGGCCGGGCCTCCACCCACAAGCGCCAGCTCGCTGAACTGCTCGCCACACTCTTTGGCGAGGACTGACCTGCTCGCTTCATAGACGCCTCGTGCTCCTCGATTTGCGCCTCTCGCGCTCGAGGGGCACTTGGCATGTGAGCTCCGCTTCTGTACCATCCGCCCCGTCATCTAAGCAGGACTCTGGGCATTTAGCGCGCGGGCCTGAATCTGCGGAACTTCTTCCTCACTCCTCACAGGCCCGTGCACAGCTGGTGTGTGAACCTCGATCTGCGGAGCTTCTTCGTCGTTCCCACATACCTTTGAACACCTGTCGGGCCAGAATCTGACCTGCCAGCTTGCGTTACGTGTGATGGGCGCTGCGAGCGGCTAATCTAGTGGAAGGTGCATGAAGGAGGAAACCAGTGAAGCGCATCTGCGTGATCGGTGATGACTTGGTTGCCGGAACCGGTGACCCCCGGGCCTTGGGGTGGGTTGGACGCGTCATTGCACGCACCCGTTTTGCCTCAGCCCCCGCCGTCATGCCCCTCGCCGTTCCTGGAGAAACAACCGCAGGTCTCGCTGCCAGGTGGGAAAGTGAAGTCAACGCGCGGATTTCCTCATCCGACACATTGCACATGGTGGTAGCCGTTGGTGCGGCCGACGTGCCCAGTGGGTTATCCACACCGCGGTCACGCCTGAATCTGGCCAATATTGTGGACCGTGCGCGCGAGCGCGGCATCTCCACGCTTGTGGTCGGCCCACCGCCTCTGGCCGGAGCCCAGCAGCAGCAGCTGGCGGCCCTTGACCGAGCATGTGCGGAAGTGTGTGACCGCCGGGGTATCACCTACGTGACGTGCCTGGAGCCCCTGGTCGCACATGACCAGTGGATCGCTGACATGGCCGCATCCACTGCCCGCTCCCCCCATGAGCTCACGTTGCCGGCGCAAGCCGGATACGCGCTGATGGCGTACCTGGTTCTTCACCAAGGCTGGTTTGAGTGGGTGGACGCTGACCCGATGCCGTAACACCCTGCCGGCCGCGGCGAGGTTGCCGCGCTGATCAGAGCCACCCTCCAACGATTTCGAGGATCAGTTTCAGGTTGAGGATTGTCAGCACGATGGTGGACACCCATCCCAGGATTGCGACCCATTTCGCGTTGACGAAGCGCTCCCCCATGATTTTCTTCGACGATGTCAGCCACACCAGCGGCACCATTGAAATCGGCAATGCGATGCACAGGAATACCTGCGATCCCACCAGGAGTTCTTCGAGGGCGACCTCGGAACCATTAAATGCAATCGTGCAGACCAACACAGGAATCACAGTGATGACGCGGGTGATGACGCGGCGCGCCCACAGCGGAATGCGCAGCCTGATGAAACCCTCCATCACGATCTGGCCCGTCAGCGTGCCGGTAATCGTTGAGTTCTGGCCCGAGGCCAGCAGTGCGACAGCGAAGAGCGTGGACAGAACCGGGCTGGCAACTGTACCTGCCAGCGAGGGATCCTGGAGCGCATCGTAGAGCGAGCCGAATGTGGACAGGTCCTCGCTGGAACCGAAGAAGAGCGCAGCACCCAAAAGCAGCAGGAGGCAGTTGATCACGAACGCTGCACCCAGCTGGATGTTCGAATCCCACGTAGCGAAACGTACGGCGCGAGCCTGGTCGCCCTCGTCATGTCGGTTGTAGGAACGAGACTGCACGATGGATGAATGCAGATACAGGTTGTGGGGCATGACGGTTGCGCCCACAATGCCAAGTGCCATGGTGAGTTCGCCGCGGCTCAGCGTCTGGGGTGACGGCAGGAAACCCTTCGCCATGTCGGGGATGCTGGGTTGCGCAAGGATGACCTCGTACAGGAAAACCGCCATGATCGTCAGAATCAGCGTGACGACGATGGCCTCAATCTTCCTGAAACCGACGCTCATCAGCAGCAAGAGCAGCAGCACGTCGAGGACGGTGATGAGGACACCGACGATGAGCGGCAGTCCAAACAATAAGTGCAAGGCGATAGCTGCGCCGATGACTTCCGCCAGGTCGGTCGCCATGATGGCGAGCTCGGTGACGACCCATAGGACGAGCCCGAGTGTGCGCGAGGTGTGGGCGCGCGTAGCCTGCGCCAGGTCCATGCCGGCAACGATGCCAAGTTTGGCTGCCATGTACTGCAGCAGCATCGCGATCAGCGAGGAAACCAGAATGACGTTGAGCAGCAGATACCCGTATTGCTGACCGCCGCCGATGGAAGTTACCCAGTTGCCCGGATCCATGTAACCTACCGCGACCAGGGCGCCCGGGCCCGAAAAAGCGAAGAGTTGGCACAGGAAGCTCGCATTCTTATCAGGGATCGCCACAGTTCCGTTGATCTCCTGCAGAGACGGCCCGTTAGCAAGGGTCACTAAATGCCGGCGACCGTCTGTGCGCGGTGCTGCATCGTCGCGTCCAGTCGTGCGCACTCCACTCTCACGTTTCACGTGCACTTTCTCTTTCACTTTACCAATCCCTCGGTGCGAGGAGGAATCCCCTCAAACGCCTGGCCTCGAATAAGCCCAGGCAGCTTCCCAGACCCACGGCATAGAACCATTTGTAGAACCTCACGGGTATACGATACCTCTTTTTCGGCTACCCGGAATTCATCTCGAGATGTCTGCGCCACACTTCACAGCGCCTGTCATGACCTAGGACCAGCGACCCCAAAGTGGATCTCTCGATACACATACCCCTAGATTTAAGGTCTCTCGTTGCACATACCCCTAAATTTGACTCGCAAAATGCACATACCCCTAGATAAAGCGTCAGCGGAGATGCATACAGACACACTCATGGCCCGTGACCAGCGCTTTTGAAAACTCGCCCAAGGACAGGCTTATTATTTCCAGGGGTTCGTGCACAAAAAAGCGAAGATCTAGGGGAATGTGCACCTACCCAAGTTAGATCTAGGGGAATGTGCACCTGCCCAAGTTAGATCTAGGGGAATGTGCACCTACTCGAGCTAGATCTGCGCTTGCGGAGCCGAATGTCAGCCCTTCAAGTCCACAACCGGCGTGTACCGCTCACGCCATACAGACATTCGCGCATTAACCCACATTTCGGGCATTAACCCGGTATTAACCCCATTCCAACGCGCTCCCCGCCCGCGACCGCCTGTCGCCCCAGGCACATAAAAAAGCCCAGCACCATGAGATGCTGGGCTTTACTCGCACGGCCTCAGGATCGTGAGATCCGGTCAGTGACGTGCGTCAGATTAGCTTGCTCGCACACCAACTAGCAGTTGGGACGCTTGCCATGGTTGGCAGCGTTCTTGCGACGTGCACGGCGCTTACGACCACGCTTCGACATCACGGCCTCCTCAAATTGTTGAATCAACTTGCCCAGTTTTCCATAGACTGACCCAAGTCACAAATATCTCAGGCTAATCGAAACCAATCTCACGTCCCCGGCCTTGGTACTCTCCTCCACTGCCCCGGCATTCACGCCCGTCGACCCTGGCTCTCAGGTCCACAAGCCCTGCCAATTACTCCTGTTCATACACGCTGCAGATCCGCATCCGCAGCGATTCAGGCGCACGCACCGTGCGCGCCAAGTAGGCCCGCTTGAGCATCTGCCGGAACTGGCGCTCACGTTGGATGGCTCGCTGACAGGTCTGACAGCGCTGCACATGAGCAACCAACAGCTCAGCCGCCCGCTCATCCAACGCTTCGATCGGGATCGCGCGCGCAGCGTCGCCCTCGTCGTGACAATCCGACCACGTGCGCATCTCGACATCCACGATCTCGCCGACGTGTGCACGCAGTTGGGAACAGGTGATGTGAATGAGTGATCTCATGCGTTGTCTCCTATCCCGTATTCGCGCGCAAGGCCTGCCAAAGATTTCCTCAATGCCGCCCTGCCGCGATGCAGACGCGACATTACCGTGCCGATTGGAATGTCCAGCGTCTGAGCGATTTCTTTGTAACTGAGCTGCTCGACGTCCGCCAGCCACACGACCACTCGGTAGTCCTCTGACAAGTCCTCCATCGCGTCGCGTACCTGGTCGGACGGAATGCGGTCAAGTGCTTCGGCTTCAGCTGAGCGCAATCCCTCTTCCGAATGAGACGCGGCATCGACCAGCTGCCAGTCCTCCACCGTTTCCGTGCCCGAGCGTTTCGGGGAGCGCTTGGCCTTGCGGTAGTGCGTGATATACGTGTTGGTCAGGATCCGGTACAGCCAGGCCTTGATATTCGTGCCCGGCTTGTACTGGTCGAACTTTGCGTAGGCTTTCTCAAATGTTTCCTGCACTAGGTCCTCAGCATCAGCCCGGTGGCGCGTCATCGACAGTGCCGCGCCGTAGAGCTGGTCAAGCAGCGGGAGTGCTTCAGCCTCGAAACGTTCCTTCTTCCCCACCGGCGCAGACTCTTTAAGCGCAGATCCATTGGCCACAGACTCATTGACGAGGGTGCCCTGCCCGCCGTCAGATTCACCATCCACGCGCGTCGACGGATCCAGATCCGCAGCCGTTTCAGCAGCGGTATCCTCGGCGCTGTGGGTGTGAGTGAACGTGTGTGCCATCAGCATCCACATTAGTGCCAAATGGCCGGCTAGGCCGGTCACACCCACCTGATATCGCGTGTCACCTGCCTGAAAAGCCCCGCGGATGCTCTGTTGCCTCATATACTTCATAACGAGCGGGGAACTGAATTTGTTCCATCGCTTCTTCACAGTCGCCAGATCATCCAGAAGGGCAGACCATAGGATCATGAATATTCTTCGCCTAGTCGCACGACCATTGCTCGCACTCCCATTCATTGCAACCGGGGTGAGCGCAATCAGGAATCCTGACGAACACGTGGAGCGCATTGAACCGGCACGTCCGCTGCTTGACAAGACCGGCCTGACGCTGAGCGATGGCCAGCTCAAACTTGCCACACGCGCACTGGGCGGCGTGACCGCTGTCGCCGGAGTGTCACTGGCTCTGGGCAAGGCCACACGAACCTCTGCAGCGGTATTGGCTCTGACCTCCATCCCTCTGGCTCTGGTGAACAACCCCGTGTGGACGGAGGGAACCCCCGATCAGCGCGCTGCGTGGAGGAACGGCCTGATCAAGGATTTCGCTTTGTTCGGCGGCCTGGTCATCGCCTCGACCGACCGTGAGGGTCGCCCATCCGCAACGTGGAAGCTGCGCAACTGGGCCGATCACCGCTCCGAGCTGCGTGCGGCACGAAGTCAGGCATGGGATGACGCTTCGGAGGTCTATCAGGCATGACGGCGGGGGCTTTGCTTCCCCTCTGGTCCGCGCCTTTCATCGAACCTCACCGGCGAATCGATGCCAGCGTCACAGTTCCCGGTTCAAAATCGCTGACCAATCGTGCATTCATTCTGGCCGCTCAGAGTACGAATGAGTGTGTGATCGACGGAGCTTTGGATTCGCGTGACACACGCCTGATGGCCGATGCGCTCGAACAATTGGGCTGCACTGTCGATTGGGATTCCACAGGATCGGCGCGCGTGCGTCCCTCTCGGCACACGATGGGCGAGGCGCGCGCACACATTGACTGCGGCCTTGCCGGAACCGTCATGCGTTTCGTGCCCGCCCTGTGCGCCGCGGCCGGCGTGCACGCGTTTTTTGACGGCGACGAGGGAGCACGCGTACGCCCTCTGGATGCACTCCTGAGCGCTCTGACCAGTGCCGGCGCTCGTATCACCTGTCATGGCGAACCAGGTTTCCTGCCTTTCGAACTCGACGGGATTCCCGCTGATATTTGCGGCAGTGATGGCGTGACCAACCGCCATGCACCGATGACGATTGACGTTGATACACACGAGTCGTCACAATTTGCCTCAGCGCTGCTGTTGAGCGCTCCCCTGCTCGCCACCCGTATGAACAGGCCGGTTCAGATTCGACTCACTGGCCGGGTGGTGTCTCTGCCGCACATTCAGATGAGCGTGCGGACCCTCCAGGAATGGGGTGTGACCGTTCGCTCCGGCACAGACGAGGGTGGCCTGAACGGCCCTGACAGTGCGACCTGTGGCAGCACAACACCAACCGACGCACAGGCTCCCTCGTGGATTATTGAGCCGGAGCTACCGATCCTGAGCCGCGTTGCCATCGAGCCCGACCTGTCGAACGCCGGGCCGTTCATCGCTGCTGCTCTGGTCACCGGTGGGCAGGTGCGAATCCCGCACTGGCCCGTGCACACGACGCAACCCGGTGACGCGTTTCGTCAGATCGCTCAGCAGATGGGTGGGCAGGTCAACGTGGATGCCGACGAGATCCTCTGCGTGAAGGGCCCTGAGCGTGGCCGGTTGCTCGGCGTTAACCGTGATATGAGTGACATCGGTGAGCTGACGCCGACCGTGGCGGCGCTGGCAGCTGTCGCATCGACCGAGTCGCATCTATCGGGAATCAGTCATCTGCGAGGGCATGAAACGGATCGTGTGAGCGCTCTGCGCACCGAGATCGAGCGACTGGGCGGTGACGTAACAGAGTACCCTGATGCGCTGACGATTCGCCCGCGAGCGCTCCACGCAGCGGACCTGCACACGTATCACGATCACCGCATGGCGACGTTCGGAGCAATCATCGGACTGGTGGTGGACGGCGTGCGCGTCTTCGATATTGGGACGACAGGTAAGACACTGCCTGATTTTGTCGCGTTGTGGCAGGCGACGGTCGCATCGGCCGAAAGTGGGGATCAGTGAACAGACGCGATATCGGCACTGATGATCCGCGGGTGCGAGTGCGTCCTGGTCGAGGATCCCGGCCGCGCACCAAGAAGCGCCCGGACTGGTCGACCCGCCCGCTGGGTCGCGTTATTGCGATTAACCGCGGGCGTTTCATTGTTGCCGCCGATAGCGGTGTACGCATTGTTGCAGTGCAGGCTCGCGAGCTGGGTCGCGGCTCTGTCGTTGTCGGTGACCGAGTGCGGCTGACGGGAGACCTGTCGGGTGCGAAAGATACTCTGGGGCGCATCGTCGCTGTTGAGGAGCGCTCATCGGTGCTGCGGCGCTCGCGTGAGGATGTGCCTGAACAGCGCGAGAAGATCATCGTGGCAAACGCGCAGCTGATGGTGATCGTTACGGCGCTGGCCAGTCCGCCGCCTCGGATCGGGATGATTGACCGGTGTCTGGTTGCCGCACATGAGGCAGGTATGGAATCCCTCGTCGTCCTGACGAAGTCTGACCTGGCGCCTGCTGACGACATTATTCGTACCTACGACGGCTTTGGTGTCCCCTTTGTCGTGACGACAGCAACAGGAACCGATGAAGGCGGCTGTGGGCAGGTCACGACTGGTTTGGAGGAACTGCGCGCTCACGTGGAAGGCAGGACGTCGGTGCTCGTCGGCCATTCGGGAGTGGGTAAGTCCACGCTCATCAATGCGCTGGTACCCGATGCGCATCGCAGTGTGGGTCACGTCAATGCCGTGACTGGACGAGGGCGGCACACGTCCACGTCGTTGGAAGCTTTCATGTTGCCGTCAGGCGGGTGGGTGATTGACACGCCCGGTGTCCGTTCCTTCGGCCTGGCCCACGTTGACGAATCCGATGTACTGGCGGTGTTCCCTGAGCTGAAGGATGTGTGTTCGTGGTGCTTGCCGATGTGCACGCATCTGGAGTCGGAGCCTTCATGCGCGCTGGACGCATGGATCAGTGGGCAGGAACCTTTCAACGCGCAACCGGTCAGCAGTGACGAATCGGACAGGCGGCGCAGGATTGTCGATTCGGCGCGCCGACTTCTCGAGTCCACGGCTAGCGCAAGAGCTCACCACTGACGCGCGCCGATCGGCGCACTCGGGCTAGCCGCCCCTGAGGGGCCAGACCGACTGCGGGAGCTGAGCCGACCGCGAAGATCAGCCTGGCAGCCAGAAGCAGTTCAGCCCCGGCGGAAATGGCGAGCGAAGTTTTGCAGGAATAAGTGCGCGCCCGACACATCGGCCGACGCGGTTTCCGACTCAATGCGGGCACGTTCAGTCGGCGCATAATAACCCCGGTCCGCATATTCGCGGATTCGCACGTCAATACCTGCGTGATCAAGTTCGGGGTGGAACTGGCTGGCCCAGCACGACTCCCCTACCCTGATCAGCTGCACTGGCGCGATAGACGGTCCCTGCGCAATGAGCACAGCACTGTCAGGCATGGCGGTCACGGCCTCGTGGTGGCCGACGAATGCGCGGAACGTGTCGGGCACTCCCTCGCACAGCGGATCCCCTGCGGCGGCAGACGTGAGTGTCATCTGCGGTGCGGAGATCTCCTCGGCAGCTTCAGGTCCGACGCGTCCGCCCTGATGCACAGCAAGTAGACCCAGGCCGTAGCAGATTCCGAAAAAGGGGAAGGACTCGTCGAGGAGGCGGTCAAAGAGTGCGAAAAGATTACGCTCAATATCGTGCTGTACCTGACTTTTCCGGTCTTCAGGAGCGGCCACGTCAAACGGTGATCCGCACAGAATGATTCCGGAATACTCGTCGAAGTTGACTGATGGGAAGGGGTCAGCTTCCATTCGCACATGGACGATCTCATCGGATGACAGGCCTGCCAGGCGCGGCAGGTTAATCAGCTCATCGCGTGCAACGACTTCTTCGCTACGTGAGGTCAGCATGAGGAATGGTTGTGACATGTCCATACTGTAAACGGAATGTGTCCCGCTGCGCTCAGCGAAGCGCCGCCGTGAGATAGGACTTTACACGCCAAATGCCGATACTGTAGAAGCATGTCTGATACTCGCCGTTACATTGAGGACCTCCGCCTGGCGCACGTCCTCGCAGACCAGGTGGATGCGCTGACGATGGATCGTTTCGGTGCGCAGGATCTTCAGGTTGAGTCCAAGCCCGACCTCACTCCCGTAACCGATGCTGACCGTGCGGCGGAGGATTTGATCCGCTCCCAGCTGTCCCACGTGCGCTCGCGCGACGCGGTAGTCGGTGAGGAACGAGGCTCGTCGGGCCATTCTGCCCGCCGGTGGATCATCGATCCGATTGACGGGACGAAGAATTTTGTGCGCGGTGTGCCGGTGTGGGCAACGCTGATCGCTCTGGTTGAAGATGATCGGGTCGTGATGGGACTTGCCTCTGCGCCCGCGTTGAAGCGGCGCTGGTGGGCTGCTGCTGACCAGGGAGCGTGGACCGGCACCTCGTTGATGCGAGCGAAGAAAATCTCCGTGTCGAAGGTGGATTCGATCGAGGATGCGTCCCTGTCGTATTCCTCGCTGGACGGATGGCTCCACCATGATCGAGGAGGGCAATTCCTCCAGCTACAGTCATCATTTTGGCGCACCCGTGCCTACGGTGATTTCTGGAGCTACATGCTGGTCGCTGAAGGTGCGGTCGATGCAGCATGCGAACCGGAACTGAACGTGTGGGATATGGCGGCGTGCTGTGCGATTGTGACTGAAGCTGGCGGTTCTTTCACGTCGTTGACCGGCGAGGACGGCCCGTGGGGTGACAATGCGTGTGCCTCCAACGGACTGATTCACAAGGAGATTCTGACCCAGCTGGATTGGCCTGACAGCACCTCTGATTAGGGTGTTTGCCGGGGCGGTACGCAAATGCACATGGCATGGGGCACACTGACAGCATGTTGATTGTGCACACCTCTGACTGGCATGTTGGCCGCACCCTGCACGGGGCCGACCTGTCCCCAGCGCGCGACCTCTTCTTCGAGTGGCTCATCGATCTGGTGAAGTCGCGCCACGTCGATGCGCTCCTCATCAGCGGCGATTTATTCGATCGAGCAGTCCCTCCCGCCCACGTTCTCCGTCCTCTGTCGGACGCCCTTGTTCGCCTATGTTCACTGACTCGTGTCATCATCATTCCCGGCAATCACGATTCCGCCATTCGGCTGGGCTACCTCGCTCCTTTTCTTCAAGACTCACTCACGATTGCTTCCACCATCGAGGACATTGACCGCCCCATCGTCGTCACGTCCAGCGACGGTGAGCATGCCACCATCTACGCGATTCCCTACCTCGAGCCTGACCTGGTGCGCGAACCCCTGTCTGACATTATTGACGAGGATGGCCAGGCGATTCCGTTGGTGCGTTCGCATGAGGCCGTCATAAGTGCTGCGTTGCGCCGAATCGGTGCCGATATCGAGGCTCGCCACCATGGACACGGTATGCGCAGCGGTGAGGTGACCGGCGGACATGACGGCGGGCGTGACAACGATGAGTCCAGTGGCACTCTGAACAGCGATGACGGCGTGCGAATCGTCATGTCGCACGCATTCTTCACAGGCGGAGCCCCATCTGAATCAGAACGCGACATCCAGGTCGGTGGGGTCGCCTCGGTGCCAGCGGGTGTCTTCGACGAATACGGTATTGACTATGTGGCTGCCGGCCACCTCCACCGGCCGCAAAATATCAGCGGAAGCAGCGCCACGATCCGCTACAGCGGATCACCTATGCCGTTTTCCTTTTCTGAGGCTTCCTCCACCCAATCGGTGACGCTTCTTCATATTGACGCAGGCACACTCACCGACATTGAGACCGTTCCCACCCCTATCTGGCGCAATCTCGACGTGATCGAGGGGCCCTTCGAACAGGTTATTTCTGACCAGTATGCGGAGCAGAGAGACGACTTCGTCTCGATCACGGTAACTGACGACATTCGTCCGCGTGACCTGATTGCACGCATCCGTCACGTCTTTCCCTACGCGCTCGCCATCTTGCATGCGCCACCCGTGCCCGCCAGCCAACGCCTTACCGGTCCGAGCAGACAGGCCGCGCGCTCAGATCGTGCCGTCATTGACGAGTACTTCGAGCAGACGATCGGCCGTTCCCTGAATGAAGCAGAGCGGTCCGTCATTGATTCAGTGTGGGAGCAGATCCAGGTCAGGAGCGTCCAATGAAAATTCGTTGCCTTGATCTGGAAGGTATTGGCCCGTTTATCTCTCACCACACAGTGGACTTCACGCGCTTCGACGATGGTGGGCTTTTCCTGCTGCACGGTCCGACCGGGGCTGGAAAATCGACGATTCTTGACTGCGTGAGCTTCGCGCTTTACGGCACAGTTGCACGTCAAGGCGATGCAGATAATGCACGTCTGCGTTCAACGCTGGTTGATGAGAAGGCACCCTCGCGCGTGTCCCTGGTCTTTGAAACAGATGCGGGTATCTTCCGCGTGACGCGTACTCCCCAGTTCACGCGTGAAGGCCGTAAGACTGCCATCAACCAGAGTGCTCACCTGGAAAAGGTTCGAGCCGACGAATCCGGCACCTACGTCACCGTCGATGCGCTCTGTTCCAGAGTCAAAGATACGAATATTGAGATCACTCACCTCATCGGTCTTAACGGCGTTCAGTATCTGCAAACAGCGATTTTGCCGCAGGGAAAATTCTCCCAGTTTCTCACTGCCTCATCTGAAGATCGTCACGCACTGCTATCCAGCATCTTCCAGACTTCTCTTTTCGTCAATTTCGAAACGGCACTGAAGGAGAAGGCTAAGGCGGCGCGAGGAAGCCTCGAACACGATCAGCAACGGGTCAGTTCACTGATTCACTCACTGCCCGCGCAGTTATGGCAGGCACTCGGTGACACAGACCCTGATTCGACACCGCCGCCCAGCGCCCAAGAAAGTGGGTCCGACGAAAGCCAGTCGACGGCAGATCTCAGCGCACACGATTCTCCACCGATCACTGCCGCCATGCTGGTCGAGTTAATCGGCATTGACGATGCTGCCATACGTACGCATCTGGAGGATGGTCAGAGGATTCTTGAGCATCAAGCACACGATGATCTGAAGCGCTCGCATGAGTGTGCGGACACTGCAGAAGAACTAGGCAAGCAGCTGCAAGCCGCGACTGACCTCGCCCGGCGTGTGCGTGAGCGCATCGAACTGGAAAAACGCGCGAGCACACTCAACGCTGAGCGTCAAGACATTGACGCAGTGCGCACCCAACTGGCTCGAGCACGCCAGGCAGCTCACGTTATTCCTGTTCTCCATCGCCTGGACGAGGCTCGAACGCGCCAGGTCGACGCGCGCGATGCACTGGCGGACGCGATGGCTGCTGCCCGCAGTGCCCACGTCGATCCTGCTTACCTGTCAGGTCTGGACACCGACGAATCGCGCGAGCCTTCCCTGGCAGATGACAGTGAGATAGCTGCCACGGTGCTCACGCTGACCCGCGCCCATGACACTCTGCACGCTCGCCACATCAAAATCTCTGAACTGGCCGCCGTGGAGGCCGCTTTGCCAGAGCGACGCGAAGCCTTGCAGGGGCTACAAAGTCAGCTCGAGCAGCTTAACCGGCAGCAGGAGTTGCTGCGTCAGCGCATGCGAAACGATGCCGAACAGTTGGAAGCCCTGGCTGCGTCCGATGAGCGGGCAACGACCGCTTCGATCGACCTCACCGCGGCTCAAACGCGCCACGAGGCTCTCGACAAGCGGCTCGACGCCGCGCGCCGTGCCGTCACTGTTGCTCAGAAGTTAGAAGACACGATACGCGAAGCTGAACAAGCTCAGGCGCGCATCGACACAGTTCATGACACTATACAGCAGGCGCGGCGCGCACTGCTCGCGCAGTCAGCCCTGCGTATTGCTTCGACTCTGGAATCCGGGAAGCCGTGTCCGGTGTGCGGCTCAACCGAGCACCCGTCCCCTGCCCAGGCAGGCGAGGCGGGCACCGTCGATCCTGCTGACATCGACCAGTTGCACGTGCAGTATCAGCAGGAACAGGATGCATTCACCCAATTAAGCGCGCAATGCGCATCGATTCGTTCCACATGGGATGCCCTCGGGCAGCAAGCTGACGGAAGCGTGGAGGATCTGACAGCCGCACTGGCAGACGAAGCACGCACAATCGACGCTCTGAAAGTTGCTCTACAAGCGGTGCAACACGACCAGAAGACCGCCGAGAAACTTCGGACGCAGCGCACACGTGACGACGAATCATGCCGTGACCTGCTCCGCCGCAGTGATCGCCTGACTCACGACATTGAAACGGCGCAGGCAGCTCTAGATACTGATGAGAAGCGGTGTACAGCGGCGCGCGTCCACGGCGATGGCGAAGCGACCTTGCAGGACATAGATCACGACATCACAGTGCAGATCGACGCCATTGACACATTGAGACATGCCTGTGAAAACGCCATCCACGCGCGAGCTGCCGTCGACCAGGCGCTGGCTGAACAGGCGGATGCCCTCGAACGATACGGCTACGCTGAAGGCGATGGTGGCACCGCCCAGGTGCGCGCTGACATGCGCACCGACGTGGCAATCAACGAAATGGATGCTCGCATCACAGCGTTTGATCGAGATGACGCACACGTGCACAATTCCCTGCAATCCGAGCGCCTGAAAGACGTTGACACGTCCCGGAGTCCCGACGTTGACGCCGCAGCGCGCAGCTACGAAGACGCTCAGTCAGTATCGCGTGAAGCAGCCCAACGTGCCGGCGCCAGCTCGCAGGTTGCTGCCGATGTGAAAAAAGCTGTGGCAACTGTTCAGGAACGCCTCGACACACTGGTGAAGAACCGCGACGCGTTCGGGCCGCTTGACTACCTCTCGCAGCTGGCATCATCGGGTCAGCTCTCGGCGGACTCACCGCAAACTTCTCTGTCCCACTGGGTGCTCGGTAGACGACTGGATGACGTTCTGGCCTGCGCTAACCCTCGTATCATGACAATTTCGAACGGGCGCTACGAGCTGATTCGTTCAGACAAGGACTATTCGCGCAATAAAGCTCAAGGCCTCGGCCTGACGGTACTCGACCATGAAACAGACAAGGTACGCTCCCCGAAGACGTTATCGGGAGGAGAAACATTCTACATTTCCCTTGCTCTGGCACTGGGCCTGTCCGATGTCGTGACCACCGAAAACGGTGGCATCGAACTGCGCACGATGTTCATCGATGAAGGCTTCGGGTCACTTGACTCCTCCACCCTCGACACGGTGATGGCGCAGCTGGCGTCCCTGCACACATCAGGGCGTACCATCGGCGTGATTTCGCACGTCGCAGACATGACGTCGCGGATCTTAGACCAGATCGAAGTCATACCAGTGGCATCGGGAGGATCAACACTGCGGGTACGCGCATAGGCACCTCGAGAATCACACGCGGGTACGGCCGCAGCTGACGATGCCACCACCAGCGCACGTGGTGCGCTCACTCGCGTCAAACCACAGCAACGGTTCATCCCACAGCGCGTCAAGAGCCCCGGTCACATCGTCCTCAGTGAGGGCCTGCGTCACGCGCTCAACCAGCGGCGCCGCCTCCGCGTCATCAATGAAGAAAGCCACCACATCATCCCACCGGTACGTCTGGGGACGTGCCTGTGCAACATGCACAGCAGCCAGGTCGCCTGCCTCATCGCTGACCTCAGCCTCAGCCTCACACGCGATGACAACTCGGCGTGCCGGCACACAGAAGGCAGGTGAATCAAGGCATGCGCGAGCCTCATCACCATCTTCTTCGTCCTCTGCATCGCGGCGATCGCGGATCAATTCGAGTGAGGCGAGAGCAGCCTGGTTCATCGCAGAGTCTTCACGCTCCTCAATGTCGTCGCCTCGAAGCCCATCCTCAAGAATCGCCACATACCCTGGTCGAACAGGCGGCTGATCGGCAGATAACTCGTCTAAAACCGCTGGCACATACAATCGCATGCCTCCAGTGTCCCACATC
Source organism: Pauljensenia sp. UMB10120 (assembly GCF_030212035.1). Lineage (NCBI taxonomy): Bacteria > Bacillati > Actinomycetota > Actinomycetes > Actinomycetales > Actinomycetaceae > Pauljensenia > Pauljensenia sp. UMB10120. The sequence continues at coordinate 138,932 of NZ_JASODH010000005.1, forward strand.
AGTGCCGCGCGCTTGCCGCGGTGAGCATCACGCAGCATGTTCAGGAAGCACAGCCAACACCACCTGGGTCAGCGCGGCCAACGCCTGACCGACCGGCTGATCAGGTTCGGCATGAACAATTGCCCGCGCGTGCAGCAGGGAGGCGCTCACGCGCGAGTCCTCCGGGACAAGTTGAATACTGCGCCCGGGAATCACCGGAGCGAGGGCCTGGACAATCGCGTTGACAGGTCGAGGCCCTGCTCCCGACGATGACACATGGTTGGCCACCAGGATCGGCTCGACGTGCGGGGCGATCTGGCCTACCCACTGATACGCGTCCACAAGCCGATTGATACCCAGAGAATCACCACGAAACACGCACATCACCGCATCAGCGTTCCGCACAATTGCCGCGACCAGGTCATCGCGCGACCCCTGATGCCGATTCCCCGGTGCCACCGGATCCAGCGTTGCTGCAGCCACGTCCACGATGATGAGGTCATACAGCGAGCGGGCCGCCGACAGTGCGCTGACCACCGCTGCCGGTGATACCTCACGCCAACGTTGCGGCGACGTGATTCCCGTGAGAATGTCGAGGGAATCGGTCAGTGGTACTGCAGCTCCCCGAATCTCGTCGGCTCCGACATCAGTGCGCGCAGCAGTCCGTGAGAGCACAGCGATACCCGACGCATCCTGCGCAATACCCGCCATATGAGCCAGGGATGGTGCACACGTGTCAGCATCGACGAGGAGGACGCGCGCACTGGCTGACGCACCCGCCGCCACGTTGAATGCTATTGTCGACCTTCCGGGAGCACCTGACGGCCCCCACACACAGACGATCTTCCCGAATTCCGCAGTCCCGTCAACGCTGCGCTGCCCGTCTGATAACTCGTCATCACCGTCGGCAAATGCGTAGGAGCGCTTTTGATGCGCTATCTGGGCTTCCCGTCGGCCGGACGCATCCTCCCCCGTTTGGGGAAGCTCACCGCTCTCCGGAGAAAAAGATGCACTCATCCCCAAGGCGCGCAGCGAATCCACGATCCCATCAGGTGAATCGGGCTGAGCAATTCCATCAGCATGCAGCGCACGTAAGGACGGCGCATCAGCCAGGGGCGCGAGAACAATGACACCGATATGGTGCGCGTGCAGGTCCTCCACTATGCGGGCATCAAGGTCAGGATCATCAGCATCAATAATGGCGCATTGTGCAACCGATGAGCGCGCGCATGCCCGCACTTCCGTCAGGTCAGCGCACCGGCGCGACACAGTAAACTCCTCGCTTTCGTTGATCGCCTGGACGAGGCGCCCCTCCGTCTGGGTCGGCGCGCACACGATCACACCGATCGGCCCACTCATTGTCCGATCGGAACGGCCGTGATCGTTCCGTTTCCTCCCGTAGCTTCAAGCACGGCTGAGACGTCAGAAAATGGGATACGTACTTCAATTCTGTGCACCGATGCAGCACCGATTCCTGCGGCGCCCTCGACACTGCGAATAAAAACGGCGTTGCCCGATACGACCGTTGGGTGGGACTGATGGTCTTTGCTCATGGAGGCTGAAGGGATCGACCACAGTTCAATGGATGTGCCGGTAGCAGTGGACTCCGGTAGTCCGGCACCTATGTCGATCACGAGGCGGCGATAATCGTCGTCTTCGTCTGTTGTCACTGCTCCCGTTGCAATCAGCTCACCTTTTCCGATGCTGTGCGACGCCAGCGCTCCGTCAGGAAGCTCATCGCGCTGCACATACGCATTGCTTTCGGGCCGTGCATCCACGATCTGCAGATTCGACGTATCCAGCGGTTCTCCCGGAGCGATGTCGCGCGTTGCCTGATAGATGCTTACTCCGCCGCGGGCATGAGATACAAGGAGTGTGCACGCAAGGATAGACAGCGTGACGAGTGCGATGCCGATCAGGAATCGCGGATCACGTATGACGCTGCGCCGGCGCGGTATTCGGGCGGTGTTCTTCATATGTGGCACTCCCACATCATGCCCGGTTTTTTCCTCGATGTGGAGTTATCCACAAAAACTTCCGCTCGCCCCCACACACTGCCTTTGCGGTCAGTTCGCTCTGACCTGCATCTTCACACATGAGGCCTCGTCGAGGAGTCCTCTCGCCTCGTCCACATGCTCACAAAGTGGACACGCAACTTTCGATGAACACCGCACTATATCCACAACAAGTGAATAAAGCTTTACTGAACTGAAAGGAAATGTCATGATATGGGTATGACTTCACGATTCCTGACACTGGCCGACGTCGCTGAAACACTGAACCTGACGATGTCCGCCGCCCGTTCACTGGTGACGTCGGGGGAACTTCCTGCAATCCAGGTTGGCGGCAAGAAGGCATGGCGGGTCGAAGCCAGTGTTCTCGAGCAGTACATTCAGGATCAGTACGCGGCTACTCGTGAGCGCATGAAGGTCGAATCGGCTCACAGCTAACGGCGCGTCAGATCATCAGCGAATCTGCCATCTGGCTCGGCGCACGCAGCGTGCGTATCCCACCCGTCGACAGCGACATGACGACTGGAGTGGTGAAGTCACGCGTGTCAAGAGCCTGCCCGCTGGACATGCTTTCAAGATCAAAGTGGTCACCCATGACAGCACAGACGTATCCTGCGTGCTGGCCGCCTTCATGGTCGATGACGACGTACACATTCTCATCTCTCAGCGCGCGCAGAACGTGACTGATCGCCACCTCATGTGCCAGCGCTGACTCATCGGCTGCGCGACTTCCCAGCGGCCAGGCTGCGACAATGGCGTGAGCCGGGATGAGCACCATGTGTACCCCATTGTCGATCACAATCCACTCACGCGCGCAGTCTCGAACGATCCCTGCCATGCGCTCACCTCCGCGCAGTAAGACGTTCAAGTTACTCCCCCGCGTCGCAAGCAGGCGCGCTGACATCGTTACACGCGCACATTCAACATCTGCGAGCTCGTCGACAAGAATGTCCATTTCCTCGCGCCGTTCAGCATCGAAGCGCGCACTTAAGTCTGCCAGAAGGCGATCCAGATCCATGCGCACAGTGTGGCACAAACTAAAAGGAACTGCCACCACTTGACATCAATTATTCTTTCGTGCACACTCTAATCAATTCTTACGAACTAACATCAACTGATACGAAAGAAGTTCGATATGAATGGAGACAGCAGGTCTGGATACGTAGTCGAGACGGATGTCATGGATGGAACTGATTGCAATCGTGGGCTGGTGACGGTCACTGCCTGGGCAGGTGTACCTCTCCTGGCACTGACCGCCTACCTCGCTGTCCTCATTGTGCGATCAGGTGATCTGTATCGACCGGAGCTGTTGATTGCTCTGATCATCGCCTGTGTTGCAACGGTTTTTCTGGCATGGAACCAGCTCTGCGTCTTCCTGGCACTCCTCGCGACAGCTTCGTCGCGCACTGATGCACTGTCGCGGGCTCTCATTCGTTTTATTCGTCGCTTCGGCACGCAGCAGGCACGCGCAGTAATCGCGCGTCATGCTCTGGCGTTGAGCGTGTCGACCACCGCTATCAGCGCTATTGGAATGCCGGTTTTTGCCGCGCCACTCACGCCTTCCACCCCTTCTCTGACCAGTACATCATCTGCCACGCACGTTCTTCCCTTTTCTTCCATCGACGAGGGTGACTCCACGATTCCCGATGATCTGACCTGGCCAGCGTTGACCGCACAATCCACTTCGACAGCGCAATCAGGAGGTCCAAGCGCACAGCTTCCCTCCCCTTCTCACCAGATGCCACACGACACTCAACCAGAAGGCAACGCGATGGCACCCTCGCACTCTGGGCCGTCGACACAGACCGAGCACTCTGCACCATCTGCGAAGAACACTCCGTCTCAAGTCAGCCACCCTGCTGGATCATCGGCTTCCCAGGGCACCGACTCATCCAAGCAGCCCGCCTCCCCCTCGCACGCATACAGCATCGATTCCTCGGGGAAGCCTGCTTCACCTGTTTCCTCCAACGGTTTAAGTTCTGCCGGACAGGCAGCCTCATCCGTCCACTCACACGGTGTTGGCACCGCAGGACACGATGCTTCGCCCGCCCCCACCCACAACACCGCTTCGTCCAACACGGGCAGCGCCACCCACTACGAAATCCAGCCTGGCGATTGTCTGTGGACGATCGCTGAAACATCCCTCCCCGCCTCAGCATCCGATGCCACGATCGCCCGCCATGTCGAGCGACTGATCCATGCGAACGCTGAGGTAATCGGAGACGATCCTGACCTGATCCACCCAGGAACAGTTATCACGATTCCCCCTAAGGAGAACTCATGAGCACGATACGCGCAGCCGAACGTTACTCCCGCAGCACAGATGGCTGCCTGAGATGGGATATGCGTCGAGATATGCCCACCCCGCTCGTCCTCGATTTTGAAGAGCGCCTCAAGCCCGATCCGGCGCGCCCCATTGCGCGCGACATGTTGCCCGACGCAGGGACGTGGGCAGCCAACCTGACGCGCGGCATCATTGAGGTTCTGCTGGGACGCAGACCCATCATGCAGCTTCGACGGTGGGTCGTGCCGGGGCTCTACGACCAGATTGATGCCACGGACTTCGATCCGGGCGGCGCGCTCCCCGCGCGGCGCACCAGCCCTGCCCCATGTCGCGTCATGTCAGTGAGCACGTGCGCCATCAAACCTGGGACGTTTGAAACCACCGTCGTCTTTGCGGTGTGCGGCCGGATCAGGGCAGCAGCGCTGAGGCTGGAAGATTTTCGAGGGCGATGGCTCGCCACCGCTCTCGACATCATTTAGAATCTGCCCGCGCACTACCTGTCAGGAGGCATAGGGAATTCGCCTGCAAAGAGAGCGGATCTCTCGCCTGCCAGGTATCGATGCCTTAGCGGTTTTTCCTCCGCTTGGCCGCAGCACGACGCTGCGCACGGTTCCCGCCGCCAGACGAAGCCGCGTTACCGCTCCTGCCTCGTCCAGCAGTCCGACCGCCAGCAGGCGACGCCTCGCCACCGGTGTTACTCGATGAATACTTCAAGCGTGCTGCCTGCTTTTGCTGGCCCACATCACCCATCACAGATGTAGCACGCGCCAGCGCTGCAGACGAAGCTGCAGCTTTTTGCTCGGCTTCCTGCTGCATCTGACGAATCCGGCGCTGCTGTTCACGTTCAGCCTCTGACGCCTCGTCGGAGTTCCCTTCCTTGGCGTCATCCTCCGAATCCCACAGCGCTGAAGCAGTTTCCAGCGCTCCGGTCGTGTCTTCTTCAGCAGCCTCATCGTCCTGTTCACCAGCAGGTGAGAGCACGCCCTGTTCGCGCAGACGCTGCCACGCGAGTTCGAACTGGTGCAGGTAGCCGAAGATCTGCTGAACCGATTCTTCGCGGATACGCTCCATCATCGCCTGGAACATCTGCGCGCCCTCAGCCTTGTATTCGACCAGAGGATCGCGCTGTCCCATTGCACGCAGGCCGATGCCTTCCTTGAGGTAGTCCATCTCATACAGGTGCTCGCGCCACAGGCGGTCGACCGTCGCCAGCACGACACGGCGTTCGAGGTCACGCATCGGATCTTCCCCGAGCTGCTGAATTGCCAACGGGTTCTGTTTGAGCTGCTCCTCGCCCAGCTCATAAACCGTGTGGATGTCACCCCTGATTTCAAAATTCAGGTCATCGCGCACCAATGAGTCCTGCCCGCCGTGAGCTTCGGCCACCTCTTTGGCGCTCACTGATACCGGGTAGTAGGAGCGCAACGCTGCCCACAGCTCGTTCAGATCCCAATCGTGAGCCGAATCTTCCTGCGTGTGCTCAGCAATGAGTGATTCAACCAGACGATCCATGAACCAGGATACCTGATCCTGCAGGTCAGCACCCTCAAGGACCTGACGACGCTGGTCATAAATCAACTCGCGCTGGTTGGTCATCACGTCGTCATATTTGAGGACGTTCTTGCGGATCTCAGCGTTACGGCCTTCGATCTGCGATTGTGCACTGGCAATGGAGCGTGACACAGCCTTGGACTCCAGTGGCATATCTTCCGGGTATGCGTTCGAGGCCATAATGCGCTGCGCAATCGTTGAATTAAACAGGCGCATCAGGTCATCTTCCATTGACAGGTAGAAACGAGACTCGCCCGGATCTCCCTGACGGCCGGAACGACCACGCAACTGGTTGTCAATGCGTCGCGACTCATGGCGCTCAGTGCCTAGGACGTACAGGCCACCGGCCTCGCGCACCTCTTCGCGTTCAGCTTCAACTGCCGCTTCGGCTTCCTCCAGTGCTTTCGGCCACGCCTCGCGGTACTCCTCAGCGTTCTCAGTCGGATCGAGACCCTTGGCAGCAAGATTGGACTGCGCAATGAACTCCGAGTTGCCGCCCAGCATAATGTCGGTACCACGGCCAGCCATGTTGGTGGCAACGGTGACTGCGCCCTTGCGGCCAGCCATTGCCACGACTTGAGCTTCACGCTCATGCTGTTTGGCGTTCAACACCTGGTGGGAGATGTGATGCTGACGCAGCATATTGGACAGCACTTCGGATTTCTCCACAGACGTCGTGCCCACCAGGATCGGCTGTCCAGCCTTGTGGCGTTCCTCAATATCCTCAACGATCGCGTTGAGTTTGCCTTTCAGCGTGGGGTACACAAGGTCGGAATGATCCTTACGGATCATCGGCCGGTTCGTCGGAATCGGAATGACACCCATCTTGTAGGTATTGGAGAATTCGGCGGCTTCCGTTTCAGCCGTACCCGTCATACCGGAGCGTGACCCCTCAGGATACAAGCGGAAGTAGTTCTGCAGCGTAATGGTTGCCAGCGTCTGGTTTTCAGCCTTGATCTGGACCTTTTCCTTCGCTTCGATCGCCTGGTGCATACCTTCGTTGTAACGGCGCCCGGGCAGCACACGGCCGGTGTGCTCATCGACAATGAGGACTTCGCCCTTACTGACGATGTAGTCCTTGTCGCGGTGGAAGAGTTCCTTAGCCTTGATGGAGTTGTTCAGGAAACCGATCAGCGGCGTGTTGGCGGCTTCGTACAGGTTCTCCACGCCCAGCTGGTCCTCGACTTTATCGATGCCGGGTTCCAGGATGCCAACCGTTTTCTTCTTCTCGTCGACTTCGTAGTCCACGTCGCGTTCCAGCAGCTTCGCGATGCGCGCGAACTCGGTGTACCACCGGTTGACATCACCGGTCGCCGGCCCGGAAATAATCAGAGGCGTACGCGCCTCGTCAATCAGGATCGAGTCAACCTCGTCAACGATGACGAAGGCATGGCCGCGCTGCACCATGTCTTCAGTGCGCTGAGCCATGTTGTCTCGCAGGTAGTCGAACCCGAACTCGTTGTTCGTGCCGTAGGTGATATCGGCGGCGTACTGTTTGCGTCGCTCGTCTGGGGTCTGGCCGGTGAGGATACATCCGACGCTGATGCCGAGGAAGCGGTAGACGCGTCCCATCAGCTCTGACTGATAGTGCGCCAGGTAGTCATTGACGGTGACCACGTGGACGCCTTTGCCGGTGAGGGCTCGCAAGTACGAGGGCATCGTGGCAACCAGAGTTTTACCTTCACCGGTTTTCATTTCGGCAATGTTGCCCATGTGCAGGGCAGCGCCGCCCATCACCTGGACGTGGAATGGCCGTTGACGCAGCGTCCGCCAGGCAGCTTCGCGAACTGTGGCGAACGCTTCCACCATCAGTTCATCCAGCGTCTCGCCGTCTTCGTAGCGCTTCTTGAATTCGGGGGTCTTAGCCTGAAGTTCTTCATCGGTCAGTGCCTTAAAATCCTCTTCAAGTGCATCTACGTGGTTCGCGATACGCTCGAGTTTCTTCAGCGTTCGTCCTTCTCCAGCTCGGAGGATTTTGTCAATCAGTGACACCGGTTCTCCTGACGTCTCATTCGAGGCACTCTGCCCCTACGTGCACGCACTCTAGTTAAAAGGCGCATATCACGCTTATACAGTCTACGAAAAATCTGCCACAAACGATTAATGGCATTCAACTCTTTCGCTCTCAGCCACACTCAGCACCCTGTCGTCGCGTATTCGACCGTCCTCTCACTCCCCCACAACCCCAACTGTCGATCTCGCGCCCTACCGCACAGATGCCACGCCAAACTTGTCTCTAGCCATGCAGGTCACAGGCGTATAGGCATATCCGCCCTTCGCTGCAGTCAGCTGAGATCGACAGTTGGGGCACAGAAGGCGGACAAGAGGGGCACGCATGAAGGATGAACCCGTACAAGGCGCGGGCTCAAGAGATGAGCACGCGCGAATGGCGGCACGAGAGCGGGTTCGAGGGAGAAAGGCACAAGACGCGTCCGCGGCGGCAGCACCGATCGCTGGTACAGCTTTCACGCATACAAAGGTGTGGCCCGCTGCCTTGGCAGCGGGCCACATAAGGGGCCAGTCAGCGCTTAAGCCGACGCCAAGACCTATCAGGCCGGCGCTGTGAACTAACAGGTCAGCACGATGAACTGACAGCACTATGAACAACAGGCCAGCGCGATGGCTATCAGGTCAGCGCTTACACCGATGCTTTGACCTATTTCGCCTAGTCGTCTCGCGATTCGCCTTCTCCGATTCGAGTATTCAGGCGGATCACACCGTACGTCCAGCCGTGACGGTGATACACCACGCACGGTTGGTGCGTTTCCTTGTCGACGAAGAGGAAGAATGGGTGACCAACCAGTTCCATCTGGTCGAGCGCCTCATCCACACTCATCGGCTCAGCTTCATGGACTTTTTGCCTGACAATGACGGGAGAATCACCCAGCTGTTCTTCACGGGCCTCACCCGGCTTGAGGTCGTACGCGCTCTTCAGTTCGGCACGAGGCGCGGCGGCTGGCTTTGCCTCGGGTTCAAGTTCGGATTCAAGGGTGCGCGGATCGAACTCCTCATGCGGGTGTGGCTGATAATGGCGCCGATGATCTTTCGCGCGGTCGCGCGCACGACGCAGCCTTTCAAAGAGCTTTCCCGCTGCGATATCAACTGCCGCATAGCGGTCCGCTGAGGTTGCTTCGGCACGGATGACGGGGCCTTTCCCGTAGACCGTCAGCTCGATACGCTCAGCGGTGTCGGCTTGCCGCGGGTTCCTTTCGTGGGTCAATTCCACGTCCACGCGCTGTGCCCGCGGATAGAACTGCGTTGTCTTCGACACCTTCTCTTCAACGTACTCACGGAAATTCGGATGGATTTCGGCATTACGTCCGACAATTGTGATGTCCATGTCTCCTCCAGAGATTCAGTGGGCCCGGTGCCCACGTCAACAGTGCTCACGCTTCATTGCGATGAGCGGTGAGTGTTGTTATCACCCCCTGTATCGCGGCAGGCCCGACGTTACGGAACCGACCTGCCTTCTGTTATGTGCCTTCCATCATAATGCATGGTCGTGACGTATTTCACGTTACTGGGGTGTGCCTGTCGCACTGACCCGACACAGAGTGACGACCGCCTGAACCGGCGGCCCCAGCACTTGCGCCATTTCACGCACCGTCGCCCCCGTCGTCATCACATCATCGACGAGGATGACGTTCACTTTGGGCACAATATCGACACGCCGAATCATCGACCCGCTGCGTCCTGCGGCGCGAGCAGCCCCGCTTTTCCCAGACTGGCTGCTGCTTCCCACACGCAAGCGCACTGCATCGATGACGCGTACACGCATCCGCGAGCGCCCACCATCAGCATCAACGCGCGCATGCGACAGACCCACCGCTACTCCGTGCGCCACATCGAGCGCCACGAGTTGTCCGCGAAAACGCCTGGCAAAGCGTGACGGAGCCGGCACGACCCATATTTCATCCGCATCAAGTGTTCGCCACGCCGCCTCGCGCGCCACATGTTCCCCCAGCGTGATCCCACAGCGCCACAGAAATTCACTCAGATCTACGCGTGGACGATGCTTGGCAGCCAGAACGATCGAACGCAGCGCTCCCGCATATTCACCCAGTGCCCACGCCATGATCATCTGCTGTTCGTTCACCTCAACCGCCTGCCAGGTGCCCGGATCATTCGTGGCAATGGCACGGCAACGCTTGCACAGAATCGCATCCCACTTACCGCACCCCACGCATTGCACGGGCAAGATCAGGTCAGACAGCGCATGGGACCCCCTCGTCAATGTGCGATGCAGAAGGTGAGTTGCGTCGGCGTATTCCACCCCTCCAGCAGACCTCATTAGGTGCCTCGTGTCGACTCACACGGGCCGTTCTGTGGATAACCCGTCTCAGCCCGGATAGGAAATCTCGCGAACGGGGGCGCCCACGGCCTGCCACACCGACCCTGAACGCGAATACAGGTTCCCTTCTCGGGTGCGGATGTAGATGTTCGAGGGTGTCGCCCCTCCACTGATCATCTCGACCTCACCAGGCACAGGCATGGTGGAGCCGAATCCACCCAGGGGCTCGATGCGGATCTGAGGTGAAGAATCCGAGGCGGACTCGTCGAACACGAGCGTCACGGTGCCAGCCCACGACACGTCATTGACCGTGGCAGACGTGGCGCTGACCTGGATGGGCGTGCCCACGCTGGTCGGCACTCCCTGAGGGTCACGCACGATCGGCGCGACCCACACCGAACGGGTCGTACCGACTCCGCGGATCAGAGCCAGGCGCGCACCGTCGGGTGAGACCTCCGCCGAGTGAATAGTGTGGGAGTGGTCAAATGGTGAGGGGAGCTCAATGTAGGTGCCGCCCAGCCCCATGATGTAGATGGGAGAACCTGGCGTGGTTGACGACGTTGCCCACGCCATGTCGAAGCGGTCGACTGAGGGCCATGATGGCGAGGCGACCGGATGCGCGACCTGCCCGCCATCACCGTCAGCAATATAGACAGTGTCCTGCCCCACCCACGCCATCGCAGCATCAGAGGTGGGTCCAATTGCCGGCTTTGACGCGTCTGGCCCAATTTGCTCCGGGGTAAGAAGCAGGCGCGTGGAATTGCCAGATACGCTGACAAAACCTGTATCTGAAATCCCCACCGCACTGTCCATGCGGTAGTCGGGACCCAGCGGCACTGCCAGGTCCTCGATCGTCGCACCCTCAGACACAATGCGCACCGAGGTGACGGACGTGGATTGCGTTAAGGTGGTGTAGATTTGCCAGTACAGTTCCGTCGGGTCTTGCACGGGCGCGACCTGCCCGTTAAGTGCCACGCTGGCCACCTGGTTGTCAACGCTGATTCCTCCTGCGCCCAGGGCTACGCCTTCTGGAATCGCCGAGGTGACGGCCGGCGCGATCGACTGGGATGGTCCTGCGAGGAGTCCTTCCATAAGGTGAGTAGCCAGGCGGCGGATCGGATACCACCGCGGATCAGGCACCAGCGCTCCCCCGTCATTGGACGGGAAATACAAGGAAACGAGCTGGTGGGAGGCTGCCAAGGATGCTTCCGACACCATGACCCCATCGTCCAGAGAATCGATGCGCCACTGACCATCTTCCTGGACCAAGTGGAACGACCGTGCGATCTGAGAACCCGATTCGGAGGGTGTCAGCACACCGTTGGCGTCGATTGTTGCGACCGCGGGGGCAGTGACCTCTGTCGTCACATCGCCCGTACCTTCCTGCAACTGTGTCGAGGGTGTCGACGCGGTCGCATACACCTGAATCATTGTGGTCGGCTGCCACGTCTGGGCAGCTTTTTCGGTCAGATACAGGCGCGCCGCTGCAAAATCGTCAGTTGTGCCGGCAGCGCACGCCAGCAGGAAATCGGACACCAACATGTCCGGGGTGCTGCCCTGAGCCGGGCCACCTGCCGCCACTTCAACCGGTTCGGCTGATGGCGTGGGAACGTCGAACGGGTGGGGCGAGCTGGCAGTCGGCAACACTGAGCAGGCAGCAGCTGACAATGCCATCGCAATGCCTGTTGCGCATGCGAGTGCACGCATAAGGACCGGCGACTGCGAGACGGGCGAACCTGCTGACCGGTGCCGCACACCGCATGCACGCGCGATTCGATTCAGCCTCATTCCGCCTCGCCTCCTTCGGACGAACCATCCTCGCGTCCCTCGCCCCATTCATCCTTCCAAAGTTCCAGCGGGCGGGATGCCACGGCTGTGCCCACCTTGCGCGGCAACGTGATGACGAATGAAGATCCTGCTCCCGGCACGCCCCAGGCTTCAATGGTGCCGCCATGCAGGTTGATGTCCTCGCGCGCAATTGCCAGACCCAGCCCGGTTCCACCCGTTGTGCGCGTGCGAGCGGGGTCGGCTCGGAAGAAACGGTCGAAGACATGGGAAACGGTCTCTTCACTCATCCCCACGCCGTGATCGTGCACCCGCAGGGCGACATCGGTGTCGGTGGCGGCAATGTCGATATCAACGGCGCGGCGCTCCGCGTGTTCGATCGCATTGACAACGAGGTTGCGGACAACTCGTTCGACGCGGCGCGAATCGATCTCTGCGTCGCATCTGTTTTCTGGGTTGTGGATGATGATCGGCACGTTGAGACGCTCAGCGAGTTCACTGTGATCGTTGACCACTTTCGCTGCGAGTGCACGCAGATCCGTGGACTCGGCATCCAGCAGGGCACTTCGGGCGTCGTAACGGGAAATCTCCAGCAGATCAGCCAGCATGGAATCAAAGCGTTCGACCTGTTCGTGAAGGAGCTCGGCAGATCGCTTCGTCGATGGGGATAAGTTGTCGCGATCCTTCCAGATCATCACTTCCGCCATGCGGATTGTGGTCAGCGGGGTGCGCAGTTCATGTGAGACATCGGAGACGAAACGCTGCTGGAGTTTCGACAGCTCGTCATACTCGGTGATGCGGTGTTGCAGGGAATCCGCCATGTTGTTGAAGGTCTGTCCCAAGCGAGCCATTTCGTCGACACCTGTCACCGGTACGCGTGCGTGCAGGTCGCCCTCGGCCAGTCGCGATGCGGCGGACGAGGTGATGCGCACCGGACCCATCAGGTGATACAGAATCAGGAAAACTGCCAGCGGCAACACGATCGCAATAGGGATGACGGCCCAGCCCAGGGAGCGCATCACCATCGTGATGATGTTCTGTTCCTGTTTGAGCGAGTAGATAATGTACATTTCGTACAGCCCGGCGCGCGGCAGGTTGACCTGAGAGCCGACGATGATGCCCGGCTGTTCACTGCCATCCCTGTCGTGCAGCGCCACGGATTGCCACTGACCGCTGGTCGATTCAACAACCGCGTCACGCAGTGGGTCCGTGATGGTTGTCAAGTAGTCGACGTTGATAATTTCGTTGATGCGGAAATTAGTGTCGGACGAGGGCGAGCGAAGCACCATCACCGACACTGCTCCGGCGCCGGCAGCTGAACCACGCACATTAGCCACCATTCGACGCGCCAGCTCCTGAACCTGGTCAGGGCTGGAGGCTGTCGACTGGTCGAACATGGATTGCGCGGAAGCGAATCGAACACCAGCGTCCTCCAAGATGGCGTCTTTCCTGTTATCGAAGACACTGTCGGTGAGCTGCTCGGACGTGATCAGAGCAAAGATAATCAGCAGTGCCAGCGCCGAGGCGCACAGTGACAGGGCGATACGCACTGAAAGCGAGCTGCGTGCCTTTTGCCAGAGCCACAGGCGTTCATGCCAGCGCGGTTGCCGAGTGGTCGCGTCCGATTCCGGTGCAGTGTCACGACCCTGTTCCGGCACGATACCCCACTCCGCGCACAGTAATGACGATTTCGGGGCGCTCCGGATCGCGTTCAATCTTCGAGCGCAGACGCTGGACGTGGACGTTGACCAGACGAGTGTCGGCAGCGTGACGGTAGCCCCACACTTTTTCCAGTAGTTCCTCGCGCGTAAACACCTTCCATGGGGCGCGGCACAGCGCAACCAGCAGGTCGAATTCGAGCGGTGTCAGCGCAATCGTCTCGCCGCCTCGGCGCACCACGTGTCCGGCCACATCAATGGACAGTTCGCCCAGGCGCAGGTGTTCCTCGGCGCTTTCGTCTCGACCTCGCAGGCGGGCCTTCACACGGGCGACAAGTTCCCTGGGTTTGAACGGCTTGGGTACGTAGTCATCTGCACCGGCTTCGAGTCCGGCCACCACGTCAGCAGTGTCGGAGCGTGCCGTCAGCATGACGATGGGAACGTCGGATTCGCGCCGAAGCCTACGACATACTTCAATGCCGTCAATTCCCGGCAGCATCAGGTCCAGCAGCACCAGATCTGGAGCATCGGTGTGGAATTCATCGAGCGCACGAGCACCGTCTTCCACTGCGGTGACGATGAAGCCTTCAGATTCGAGGACGATGCCGATCATCTCCGCCAGTGCGACGTCATCATCTACCACCAGGATATGTGCTGCCATAATCACAATAGTGTCACGAAATGGACAATTTTTACAGTCGACCCGCTTTCAACTTCCGTTCCTTTTGTGGCACTCACGGTCGTGAAAAATAGAATTGTCCATGACTTCATGGCACGATTAAAAACGATCACTGCACTGACACTAATGTCCAAGGAGTCAGACCATGAGTGAAAGCGATCAGTCGCGTACATTCGACCAATCGGCATCGGAGGGCGCATCGTCGTCTCCGCCTTACGAGGCCAATCAGACCGCGCCCGAAGCCGGCCACGACGCTTCCTGGTCAGCACCAGGTTCTGGATCCGCGTCTTCCGCATCACAATTTGATTCCACCGCTACCGGCGGGGCATCTGGCCACGCCGGAGCCTATAAGCCAGGTTCCGACTCACGTGAAGGGCCTGATTCATCCTGGGGTGCTCCGCCACCGCGGTGGGGACAGCGCACGTCGTTCGCTCCGCCTGCCAATGGATCTGACCAATTCGCCGCACCCAGCCAGCCAGCCTCACAGGCTTCCGCCCAGTGGTCGCATGCAAGCGACCACTCGGCGCCAGGGGGCGGTGATCAGAACTTTGCTCCCGGTGCCGGCCCTGCCCCGCAGAATGCTCCTCGGGCGCAGCAATGGGGCCTGGGTGACCCCAAGCCAGGGGTCATTCCGCTGCGCCCTCTCCAGATCGGTGAACTGTTCGAGGGAACGTTCCGTGCGATGCGTTCGAACCCGTCTGTTGTTTTCGGTTTCACCCTTGTCGTCGTCCTGATCGTCGCAGTGATCACCGCGATCATCTCGTCTTTGACGGTCGATTCGGTCTTCAACAAGCTTTTCCCGCTGATCGACCAAACTGACGAAGACCCAACCGTTCTCATTGACTTCATCCTGTCCGACCTGTCCAGCATCGCCACCAACCTCGGTATCAACGCGGTGACTACCACCGTTCTTCTGACGATCTCCACCGTGCTGGTCACCGGCGTGCTGTGCGCAACCGTTCAGGACGCTGTTTTGGGCAGGGCGTGCACACTGGCGGAAGCGTGGAACCAGATCAAGTCACGCGTAGGCGTGCTGTCCCTGTACGGTTTGCTCCTGTCGATCCCCAGCATCGCCATCGGTGCGCTGATGATCTTCGTGCTCACTCAGTTGGGAAGTGCTCAGGAAAGCGACATGCAGCGCATTGTCATCATGCTCCTTGTTGCCACCGTCGCGGCACTCATTTTCTCACTGGTCTACCTGTTCCTGCTGATTCGACTCCTGTACGTCGAAATCGTCATCGTCATCGAACGCGCCGGCCTGATCGACTCCATCAAACGCTCATGGAAGCTGACCAAAGGCAGTTTCTGGCGCACATTCGGACGCTACGCGCTGATCTACATTCTGCTCACTGCGCTTGTATCTGTCGCCAGCGGCGTGGTCGGTGCCGTCACGGGCCTGCTCGCATTGACCGGCTCCCCCACCATTTTGTTCGTCTCGTCCGTCCTGGGCACAACGATCGCGCAAGCCATCACGCTGCCGGTCGTCGCCTGCTTTACGACACTGATGTATGTCGATGAACGCATGCGCAAGGAAAACCTCGGCCCCGCCCTGGCTCAAGCTGCCCGCGCCTGACTGGCAGGCCACTGATGCGAATCGTCAACCTGGACGTGCCCGTCACTCCGGATGCCCCAGAGGCTCAGGAGTGGCTCCAACGCGAGCTTTCCAAGACGCGCTATCAGTTTCCAGACCCCGTCGACAAGTCCGGTGAGACACTCCTGCAGCGCATCCTGCGATTTCTTCAGGAGCAGTCTTTCCCTACATTGCCCGGCTTCAAGATTCTCATGGTGGCGCTGGCTGTCTTTGCCGTGCTTCTCATTGTCGCGCTGATCCTCAACCCCATTCGCCTACGCAACCGTGTGCGTTCTCATTCGGTCATGTCCGACCAGGACGTCTCCGCACGCCAGGCGCATGACAACGCATCTAGCTATCTGAAAGAGGCGGACTTCGCACAGGCGTTCATTTGGGGAATGCGCTACCTGGTCCTGAGTCTTGACGAGCGTGACGTCGTGCGTGCCACGCCTGGCCTGACCGCTCATGAAGCGGCCACGGCTGCCAGCGCGCAGTTTCCAGACTCGCGCGACTCCCTCGTCAATGCGGCCGCGCTGTTCGATGCTGTCCTATACGGCAGGTCAACTCCGACACGTGACGATGTCACCCGCCTGATGAAACTGACGAAAGCGCTACGCACTTCACGCACCTCCTCAGGCGAATCACTCGCAGGTGACCCACCGTCAGGCGACTCGTCTCCAGACGGCTCAGTATCTGAACACTCACCCTCAGACGCTGACCGTGTTCCCTCAGCCCAGGGGGCCAGGTGAATCAGCAACGAGCCACGGTCGCCACGCTGTCCGCACGGCAACGACTGCGCGAAAGCAAACCCCTGCTGATCCTGATCGGCATCATTGTCGCGTGCATGGCGCTCCTGCTGATTATCCCGACCAATTCGCAGGATCGGCGCCCATTTTCCGCCGGAAATCTGCACGATGAAGGCTCGGCCGCCCTCATTGAAGTCCTGCGCGAACAAGGGGTGAATGTCTTCGTCACGTCTTCGCCGGAGGACGCTATCGCCCGCGCTCAGCAGCCTGATACCACGCTCGCAGTCGCAGGAGATGTGGTGCCACTGAATTTTCAGATGTACACCGACCGGATCGACTCAATCGTGTGGATCGCGAACGGTCAGATGACCGGCCCGGAATTCAACGGCGTCACGTTTGCCGGCACGTCCCAGCTTCTGCCTGGTGTCCTGAAACCAGACGTCCCTGCGACGGTTCGTTTGCTGGAGGATTCAACGTGCCGGTCCGAGGCGGCCAAACGGGCCGGAAAGATTTCGAAGTCCGAGGTCACAGTCAGCGTGCACGAACCGTGGACCGGGTGCTTCGAGCAGTCTTCCGGCCAATTTGTCTACGCTGAGAAGATCGAGGGTGACCAGTTCCGCGCCATTATTCCCGGCGGGGCGGTGGTGCAGAACAAGACGATCGCTCAGGCGGGTAATGCTGCGTTGGCGTTGAACACCCTGGGCCGCAACGCGAACCTGGTGTGGTTCGTGGGCTCACTGAACGCCGGCACGACGGTTGCCGCACCTGCCCCTCCGATGCCGCTGTGGCTCAAATACGGAATTTTACTGCTGGGCCTGACGATGGCAATGCTGGCGTGGGTCAAAGGCGTGCGTCTTGGTCGCCTCGTTCCTGAAAACCTGCCCACGCCTGTCCCCGCCATTGAAACCGTCCAGGGACGAGGACGACTCCTGCGTTCCAACCGTGCGCACGCCCACGCAGCCACGTCGTTGCGCGTCCACACGGCACGAAGGATTGCCCGCCGCCTAGGGGTCACTGACCATTCCTCACGCGCCGCGCTGACCGAGGCAATTCGAGCCTCAGGTGTGGATGTGATGCGTGCTGACGACACATTGTGGGGGCCGGCCCCCACCAACGATCAGGATCTTGCCCGCCTTGCACAGGAACTCAAACAATTGGAGGCTGATATTCGCCATGAGTGACCAGATGACCAATGACCAGATGAGCACCCCACCTCACCAGTCTTCTCACGAGTTCTCTCAAGAAGAGTTCGAGTCAGCCCAGCAATCCTTGCTGCGGATCCGCTCCGAGATCAGCAAAGCGGTTGTCGGCCAGGATCAGGCCGTCACCGGCTTGATTATTGCGCTCGTGGCAGGCGGACATGCACTGATTGAGGGTGTGCCCGGCGTTGCGAAGACACTGCTGGTGCGGTCCCTTGCTGCGGCTGTGGATCTTGAGATGACACGAGTCCAGTTCACGCCCGACCTGATGCCGGCTGACATCACCGGGTCGATGGTGTGGAACGCGGGCGATTCGTCCTTCGAGTTTCGCGAAGGCCCGGTCTTTACGAATATCCTGCTGGCCGATGAGATCAACCGCACCCCACCAAAGACCCAGTCCGCTTTGCTTGAAGCAATGGAAGAACACCAGGTCAGTGTTGATGTCACGACTCATCGTCTGCGTGAGCCGTTCATGGTGGTCGCCACGCAGAACCCCGTTGAGCAGGAGGGAACCTATCCCCTGCCTGAAGCGCAGCTGGACCGTTTCCTGGTCAAGCTCGACATGCCGCTTCCGCAGGCAGATGTGGAACGGGAAGTGCTGGCGCGTCACCAGCGCGGATTCGATCCTCTGCAGCTCAGACAGGCGGGAGTGGAACCTGTCGCCACGGCTGATGATCTGGCTCTGGCCCGAAAGGCTGCTGCGCACATCAACGTGGACGACGCAGTAATCGCCTACATCGTCGATCTTGTCCAGGCAACCCGTCGTTCCCCGGCAACATCGCTCGGTGTCTCGCCACGAGGCGGTACCGCCCTGTTGGCCACGTCGCGGGTGTGGGCGTTCCTGATGGGTCGATCATTTGTCACTCCTGATGACGTCAAGGCGATGGCGCCGGCAACTCTTGCGCATCGTCTCTCACTGAATGCTGAAGCAGAACTGGAAGGTACGACAAAAACGGCAGTGATCAACAACGTCCTGGCGACGGTGGCGGTTCCACGGTGATTATCCCTTCGTGGAGAGCTGTCGCCCTCACGGCGCTTGGCATCATCCCCATCATCTTTTTCCCCACGATGACATTGACGGTCGCGTGGTTCCTCCTCGTGGTGGCGATGGTGCTGGTTGACAGTGCGCTCGCGCTTTCGCCGCGAAGGCTGGAAGTCACGAGGGAGACGCCTTCACCTATTCGTGCCGGCACTGATTCAGTCTGCACCCTCACTCTGGCAAATCCCTCCGGCAGGGTCGTGCACATGGATGTGCGCGATGCATGGCCGCCGTCGGTGCGCCAGGACCCTCGTCGTCACCATGTGCGTCTCGAGGCGCACGGTAAGGCGCGATTGCGGACAGCGATTTTTCCTGCCAGGCGTGGCACGGTTTTTTCTGATTTTGTCACCGTGCGCGCGTGGGGTCCACTTCGGCTGGGGTCCCGTCAGGTGTCGTTGCGAGCTGACCTGACGCTGACAGTGATCCCGGAGTTCCGCTCGCGCCGCCTACTCCCGTCCCGACTGCAGCGCCTCCACGATCTGGATGGGTCGACGGCCACGGTTCTGCGCGGACCGGGCACCGAGTTTGATTCTCTGCGCGAGTATGTCATCGGTGATGACCCTCGTGACATTGACTGGCGTGCCACTGCCCGCTCACGCGACCTCATGGTGCGCACGTGGCGCCCTGAAAGAGATCGCCACGTGGTGATCGTTGTGGATACCGGGCGCGCAGGATCCCTGCTTTTGGGCCCCACAGATGTGGAGATGATTCGCAGCAGCGACCTTTCAGTAGTTGAAGAACATACGCATGACGCTGACGTGGTGGATGTCGGGTCGGCGCCTCGCCTGGATTCAGGTATTGAAGCGACGCTGCTTCTGGCGGCTTTAGCTGATCGAGGTGGGGACAAGGTGCACGTGATGGCGGTTGACCGTCAGGTGCGTGCCCGTGTCAGCGGTCTGACGGGGCCGCGCCTTCTCAACCAGTTGGCGATCGATTTTGCCGGCGTGCAGCCCACCGTTGAACCTACTGACTGGAATAAGGTGATCGTGGAAGTAGGGCGCATGGTGCATCACCATTCGCTGCTGGTCCTGGTTACCGAAGTTCCGCCGTTGGGGTCAGATCCTGACTTTGTGGATTCTGTGGCAGCCCTGTCGCGCAATCATCGTGTGGTCGTAGCTTCGGCGCGTGACCCGCATCTGGATCACATGCTGTCAGAATCTGACACGATTGATCAGGTGTATGGCGCGGCAGCTGCT
Source organism: Pauljensenia sp. UMB10120 (assembly GCF_030212035.1). Lineage (NCBI taxonomy): Bacteria > Bacillati > Actinomycetota > Actinomycetes > Actinomycetales > Actinomycetaceae > Pauljensenia > Pauljensenia sp. UMB10120. The sequence goes on from NZ_JASODH010000005.1 coordinate 158,921, forward strand.
TCCGCTGCCCGCCGTGAGATCCGTCAGGCCTGTGAGCAACTCAATCGCATCGGTGTGATGACGCTCGACGTGTCGGCGGGTCTGCTCAGCGCCAAACTGGCTGACTTGTATGTGCAGCTGAAAGGCCAGGGACTGGCCTAGCACAGGTCAGGCAGCAACGGGTTGCGCGTACCCGGCATCCGATTCCAGATCGCCAATGATCCCGAGCTTGTGGGCACGCCCTCCGAGGATGAACGTGTACAGCCACAGTGCGGTGATGACCAGTACCCCACTGCCGATGCGAATCCAGTTCGGCAATGATGATGGCGTCACGAATCCTTCGATGAAACCGGAGAGTGCCAGGAGGATCACCAGGCCGCCGCAAATCACCACCATTGACCTGCCAGCTCGCGCAAGGGCTCGTCCGCGGGTGGTACCACCTGGGCTGATCAGAGCCCAGAACAGGCGCAGCCCTGCCGCACCGGCAATGAAGATCGCCGTCAGCTCGGGCAGACCGTGCGGAAGGATGTAATGCAGGAAGAAAGCTGGCCCCGCATAGTGCACAACCAGCGCACCTGTTACCCCCATGGAGACAGCATTGTTGTAAATGATCACGAACGGCATGATTCCGGTGATACCCGCGCCGATCATCTGGATGGCGATAAATGCGTTGTTAAACCATACGGATGCGCCAAACTGGGCGTTCGTGTCCTGTGAGTAGTACTCCACGAAGTCGTGGAAGACGAATGATCGTGCTGCTTCTGGCTCCATCAGCGTTTCAATGGCAGCGGGGTTGCGTCCGAGCCACACAATTTCAGTAATGGTAATCGTCAGGAACAACGCCATGATGCCGATTGTCCACCACCGCACTTCGTACAGTGCGGCAGGCAGCGTCACTTTGAACCATCGAGCCATGCCAACCAGGGATGCGCCTGACGTTCCGGTCAGGCGTGAACGCGCTCGCGCCAGGTCGTTGGACAGTTGGTGGATGAGGTCCGGATCAGGCATGGTGGCGCGTATCATCGCCAGGTCCGAAGATGCACGCCTGTACAGCAGGCTGAGTTCGTCAATCTGATCGCCGTCCAGGCGGCGCATCCGTGCAAGCGTATGGAGTCGATCCCATGAAGGCGACCGCGAAGCTTTCAGCGCATCTATGTCCACTCGAGCTAGCATGTCATACATGAGCCCAAACGTCTCGCCCGTACGCAAGATTTCCGATAACCGGTTGAAAACCGGCGAGGGTGTCTCCCTGGACGTCTACCCCGCCTCCCCCGTGGTGCGTGGGTTGGCTCTCCTTATCGATATGTATGTGTATATCGCCACCTTCGGCAGCGTGTTCTTGCTGATGACGTTTCTGGGCACCTTTGACTCATGGTCACTGGAACGCATCGGTATCATCGGCACGATGGTGATGATCTTCCTGATCGCCCCGATGACTGTGGAGTTTTTGACGCATGGTCGCTCACTGGGCAAATGGGCGTTCCACCTGCAGGTTGTTCGAGATGACGGTGGTCCTGTCACGATGCGTCAGATCGCGATGCGAGCGGTGTCCGCGCTCCTGGAAATTTTCATGACGATGGGGTCGGTTGCCGCGGTGACATCGCTGGTCAACAAGCAGTCAAAGCGTCTGGGTGATATCGCTGCAGGAACGATCGTGGTCCGACTGCCTGAGCCGGCACATTTTGTTCCCCTGGTGATGCCACCGGAGTTGAAGCGATGGGCTGACACTGCGTTGTTCACTGATCCTGGAAGTGACGTGAGGGCGTACGGCCTGTATCTGATGCGCACGATCGCAACCATGTCGCCAGCTCAGCGCGCTCAGCTCACATCGGAGTACGCCCACTCGTTGCTGGATTATGTCTCACCTGCCCCGCCCACGGCTGATGCGGAGCGTTTCATCGCGGCATTCCTGGTGACATTGCGTAATCGCGAGTATGTGCGCGACGTGCGTCGCCATCACCGTGATGACGTTCAAAGGTCACGCGCAGGCGCCGTGCCTTTTGAGATCGGTGCTGCCTGAACTATTCCTTGTCCTCAGGAGTCATTCCCTGTGTCGTAATCACATGGAACCGTGATTTTCTGGCCTCGTGATCACCAGCGAAGGGGCCGCGTTCAGCCTGCCAGGGGCGGTTGGGTGTGTCTTTCCCGTCAATTGACGAGGGGGCAGCCGGGTCGCCTTGTTGGGCGTGGTGCGCGACGCATTGAGCCACTGGTGAGGCTGAATCGGTGTGGGCGGCATCGCGGACTGCGTCAACGAGCGCCATCAGGTCATCGGCCGATGGTGGTGCCGGGTCAAACGAGCTCTGCAAACGCACGATTTGCCATCCTTGAGGGGCAGTCAGATTATTCGCGTGGCGTTCACACAAGTCGTATGCGTGCGGCTCGCTCGCTGTTGACAGTGGACCGAGGACGGCCGTCGAATCGGCATAGTCATACGTCAATGTTGCAACAGGAGCCCCTGCGCATCCGGGTTTGGAACAGTGTCGAGCCAGCATCACGCCTTCTACTGTAGGGTGGCCTGACGCCGGTTGCGTGGAGGCACACCCAAGGTTGACTGCCATTTTCGCCATGTCATCGCTTACAGTGGCCATGTGCCTACACGGAGTCAAGGTCGTCGTGATCGCCACGGACGAGGGACGCGCGGACCACAGTTTGTTCCGGGCATCCCTGCGCGAATGACGCGGCGCGCACAGTTTGTGCGCTGCGTTCAAGATGCTGTCAGTGAGCTGACTGAACGGTGGCCAGCTGTGGCGACCATTGAATTCGGTGTGGAGGATGTTCCACCGTCCGATCCTGCTGCGTGGGAGGACCATTCGGTGGTCATTGCCCGCATTTTTCCCGCTGATCGCCGGCGCGGGCTGCGTGACCGTATCGTCGTGTATCGCCGGGCGATGGAGCTGCACAGCGCGCGCTCAGACATGGACACGGTGATGCGTCAGATTCTGGCTGACCGTATTTCGCATATTCTGGCGATTCCGCCCGACGAGCTCGAAGAGTATTTCGACATGTAGTCGCTTCAGTCCGGTCCGCTTATCGGCTGGGCGTCATGAGGATCGTTTCCTGGCCTTGTCCTAACCCGGCGTGATCCAGCCCTGTCACCGCGTGAAGCATACCTGTCGGTGTCTTCACACTCAGTGCGAGGCTGACGTGGACCGGCTGGCTGGCTTCGAGTGTCTGCTGAGCTGCTTCGTCCAGATCGATCTGCGTGCTTGTCCCGGCTGGCAAGTCGTGTGTGAGGTCCCCGATACTCACCTGTGTGGCGTTCGCGCCGGTGGTGACAAGCACGGACATGGTGCTCAGTTCTGCACCGCTGGCAGTTTCGAGGGCTGTTGGACGCGCCACCTGCTCCTCAGCCAGAATGTCACTCAGGAGCGCCCCGAGGTCCTGGCGAGCCGGGATGGTGAGCGTCGTGACGGGAGCGACCCCGACGGATGCATCTCTGTCTTCCCAGTGCGTCTGCGACCCGTTCCATTGGCTCCCAACCGTCTTCACCATCACGGTTGTCGCGATGGGCACATCTGATTGGACGCGAACTGCACGAGCCTGGTCATCCAGCGTGGAAATATCCACATCCAGAACTGTCCCGTTGTCCACGGTGAGCTGGTCGGTGCCGGCCAACGGCGTTGTTCCCACGGGGTTCAGCACGCTCAACGTGACCTGCGCGTTCTCTCCGCTGGGTACGGCGATACGGATGGCTGCTGATTCGAGTGCGGTGCGATCCGGCAACGCTATGACGGAGTCCAGCGATGCTGGCTGCCCTGCAATTCGCGTCAGTCCCAACGGTGTCTCACCGTTCATGCCGGATGACTGTGCCCAGGCGATGACGCCGGGACCGTCGGCTCGAACGTGCAGTGCAAGGCGCTCATATCCTGGGAACCAGGAGGCTGCCAGCAGCGACATGCGTGATTGGGGCGGGACAACGACGGCAGGTCCTGGCGTGGTGGTCGGGCCAGATTCGCTGATTGCATCGATGGAAACCTGTGTCGACTTGTCGGATGGGTTGACCAGTTGGAGCACCACGTCCTCTCCCACGAGAGTACTTCCGAGCGCAACCCACTGGTCCTGCAGAGCTGGTCGGCATGTGTCGAGCACCAAGGAGCGCAGTTCTCCTCCGCCGTTTCCCGACAGCACCAGCGCGGTGGCACGTTGCACACGCTCTCCTGTCACGGTGAGTGCCACGTGTGGTTCGTTCTTTGCAGCATCGTTCCCGCCAGCGTTGACACCAGAGGATCCGGCAGGTGACACCCACCATTGCGCCGGCATCCGCGTATTGCCGACGGCTTGCGGGTCGTCCAGGCCTCCCGGGCAGCCCAGTGTCACTGACGAGGGGGACGCCGTCACAACCGGAGCTTCAATACGGGCCGGGCCGATGGCACTGGGCTGCGTTGTGGCGGAGCGTGCGGCCAGGTAGCAGATTGACGCGATAGCCATAATCGTGATCAGTGCGGCGACCATCGGTCGCCGTGAGCGTGCCAGCTTCGTGCGGGGCACGGCTGTGGGTGCGTGCGCGGTACTCATGTGCGCCTCCTGAGTGGCACGAGGCCCATAATGCAGGCGGCTCCGGCCACAGCGAGCACAACGCGCCACAGGGTCTGCGGCCACCACGACCAGGTGATGACAAGCTGCCCCGATTCTGGCAGTGCAAAGCCTTGAGCCCAGGTGGCTTCCGAGGGTGTCACGTATTCAAGTGCGCGCCCGTCCACAGTGGCATGCCAGCGCGCATCTGAACGCTCCGCCCACACCAGGGTGGCAGGGGCTCCCTCGTCCACCCCTGCTCCAGTATGAAGGGTGACTGACGTGCCGAGTTGAGTGGAGTCAATCGGCGTCGTGCCGATCCGTAAGTGTGCGGGCTGGGCCGAATCTGGTCGGACTCTCCACAGGGCACCCGCATCCGTGTCACCTACTTTTTCCAGTGCCGCCACTTTGTCGAGTGATTCTTCGACGTTGGCCTGGCAATGAGAAGCAGCCGCGTGGGAACCTTTCGATCCGGTGCACACCACTGTGTCGATGTTGTGCTGGTACAGGATGCGCGCAGCCTGCTCGTCAGGGGTCGCAACCAGCGTGGCGAGTGCGCTGAGAAGCTGCGCGGATACGGGGTCTGGGAGGGCTGCATCGCCATCCGCCTCGCTCGGACTGACTGCGATCAGACGGGCCCATCGTGTCAGCGCTGAATCATCGGTCCATGACACGTCCTGGGCGCGCAGGATCCACGCGGCCAGTGCGCCGTGAGCGCGCGTCGCGGCCTCGTCTTCCTGATGATCATGTGGACTGGCCGCGCCTGTCCCCTCGGCTGAGCCAAACGCTTCAGCGGACGGTTCGAGTGGGGCGATCACGAGGGTGCGTCCGCCTCGCGGTGATTCCTGTGCGTGAGTGGACACAGCTGGCAGGGCCGGGCGCGATGTGGCGGTGACTCTGCTCGCCGTTGGGGGCGCCATCATCATCGTGACCCACACGATCATGGGGACCAGCGCGGTGCAGGCAACCAGTGCGGTGGCTGCGCTACGGATGAGAGGCGGGCGCTGCGACCATGCGCGTATGCGCACAGTCAGCTCACCGTCTTCAGCCTTGGCCGTGTAGTGCGGACTGTCGCACGTTGACAGCGCGAGGGTCATGCCCAACAGTCCCAGTGAAATAAAGGGGCCGGGCCACGCATAGGCTACCGTGTCTGCAGCGAGCCATCCGGCAGGGGCATGAGCATCGGCCCCCAGTGCCACTGGCACTGTGCTCACACCGTAGGCTGCGAACAGGCTCAGCGCTGCCACGGCCATTCCCCACATGCGGGTGAAGGGCTCATGGACACGCACAGGGAGGATGCTCAACAGGGCGCACACCGCCAGCATGACAATAACGACTGCCCCGCAGATGAGCGCTGTGGTCAAACCGTGAATATTCAGCCACGTCCACACCGACGGGTTGTGTCTGCTGAGTTCTCCGTAGGGGGCACGAATGTCAAAGGGCAGACCCAGTGCAATCTGCCAGGCCTGTGCAGGAGGAACTGCAAGTGTTCCACCGCCAGGCGTAATGAGCGCATGCCAGCTTGTACCGCCAGTGCGGATCGCCGCGCTGACCAATGGGGTGATCACAACTCCAGCAGGCACGAGGGACCATGCGAGGACGGCGGCACGCCTCCTCCACCGCATCAGTGCAACGGCGGCGATCAGCACAGCCGCACCCATCAGGGCAGGCACCGCGCTCACGATGACGGCCAGGCTGATTGCCCCAATCCCCCACGCTCCGCCGGCACGGACATGGCGGTCAAGAGTTGCCACCCCATCAGCGCTCGGGACGACCAGTGTTGGCTTTGCGCGGCTGATCAGTCGGATCCAGCCCCACGCTGCCAGGGGAAGAAAGACGTGGACGAGGGCGGCGCTGAGACGTCCCTGGAGTAATGCCAGCAGCAATGTCGGGGCGCAGGTCCACACCATGCACATCACGACTCGCAGGCGCAGTGACGCCGTCACAGCGCACGAAAGAGCCCACATTGTCAGGCACGATGCCGGTATGGCTGCGGCCAGCAAAAGAGCAGTCGCATACGTTGGGGATACTCCCAAGGCGCACAACGGCGCAATGAGCACCGTGAGAAGAACGAGGAACGGGTCAGGAACAGCAGCAATTCCACTGCCTGACGGCAACCACCATGTCAGCGCGGCTTGCGCCGTCTGTTTCCATGTCGATGGCAATGCAAGCCAGGCACCTCCGCGCAGGGTGGACAGATGCGAGTGCCAGAGGACGATGCTGAGTACGACAGTGATCACGGTCATCACTGTGAACGTCACAGCACTGGTCATGCGGTAGCTGCGCAGTGAGGCATGCTGGATGGGGTCGCCCTCGTCCATGTCGTTGCGTGCGCGAATGGTGCGGGCTCGAAGTTTACGGGCGCGCCACACCTCGCGTGGGCTGGCTTCCACTGATGCGAGTACTCGTCGGGGCAGTGTGGCGGTGCGGGCGGCGAGGTGGCGTGCGCGAATCAGGTCGGGCGTGTGTGCGATCAGCTTGAGCCAGGCGCTCAGCTCAGGTATCGCCAGGTGGGCGGCACTGGTCATGATCCTGCCGATGGCACGCAGCGGTGTCCACACGGTCAGAGCCACCATGAGCAGCGGCAGTTGCCACCATGGTGCAGCCACCATCCAGTTGAACAACTGGGCATAGCGGCGTACCTGGAAAGACGCGTCATCGGGATGGTCAGCGCCTTGGTCACGCAGGCTGGCCTGTTCATGTCGCACTCGTGCCTTCGGGTCAACGACGACGCGGTACCCGGCGCGCCGCGCCCTGCGGCCGAACTCCAGTCCGTCACCGAAAGGTCCGAGGTAGGGGCTCAAGCCGCCCAGTTTCGTCCATGCCTGCGTGCTTACCAGCATGCCGGCGGTGCCGACCGCGAGGACATCGGACGTGTCATCGTATTGACCTTGATCGATCTCATCGGGCATTACTGTGTCGACTCGCCGTGCTGAACGGGTGGCGCGAATACCCAACTCAAGGAGGCGTGAGCCGTCCATTGCGACCTGTTTGGCACCGACCACGCCGATTGTGCGTCCGCTCTGGGCGGTATTCCACTGACGAGACAGACACTGTGGGTGCGCCACACAGTCATCGTGCATGATCCACAGCCACGTGGAATTATCGATCAGTTCAGCCACGCGATCGTTGTCGGCATATGCACGGTGGATGGCGTCAGAGAGGTTGCGCGCACCTGGTGTTGAGACGAAGGTGGTCGGAACCGTGAAGTCACGAATGGCATCGTCGAGCGTGGCGTGTTTGTCAGCCTGGGCGGGAGTGTGAGGTGGCCGGGGATCCCCAGCTTCCGCATCGATGATGACGAGGTGTTCGGGCTGTTCGGCCTGGGAATCGATACTGACCGCGGCTGCGCGGCAACGGTTGTCATTCGTCGAACGGGTGACCAGCACGGCGACAACGCCGTGAGCAGTGTGGCTGCGCGCGCGGCGTGAACCTGGCTCATCGCCATGAGGTGAGACGTCAGCGTCTGATTGTTCAGGATTGGACGAGGGTGGCGTAGTGTGCGCCGAGCGGTGCGAAGCGCTGGAGGTCATGTCATCAGCCAGCGGCACGGCGCAAGCGGCGACGCTCCCGTTCGGACAATCCGCCCCAGATTCCGAATCGCTCGTCATGAGCTAATGCGTATTCCAGGCACTCTTCACGCACTGAGCATGATTGGCACACGGCTTTCGCTTCGCGCGTCGATCCTCCCTTTTCCGGGAAGAAGGCTTCTGGATCTGTCTGTGCGCACAGCGCATGCTGCTGCCACGCCAGCGGGCCATCAGCACGGGCAAATGCCTCGACATCCGCAGCCTCGGACCATGTCAGAGGTCCGTCACCCAGGATGTTCCACACGATTTATCGTCCCCTCGCCGTAAACAGTTCGTACCTGAATTACACCGTTGTTATCCGCCGGTGTCAAGTTCGCTTGCGATTTTTTCTCCGCCACTCGGCGTGTCGAGTTGTCGCTGTGTCGCATCGCGGGTTAGCGTGGCCACTCACGGTGACCTAACCGTTATTCAGCCTGCAATGTCACGGGTTTGCGCGGGCACACCCCCCGTTCCCCCGCCTTTTTCGCTAACGTACCGAGTATGACTCTTCATCAGCTGGTCAGCCTGCTTCAAAGACAGCCGCTGCCACTACTGACGTGGTACGACCTTGCAGCCTCCCCCATTGAGCGCACCGAGCTCTCCGGCCCTGTTCTGGCCCGCTGGTTCTCCAAGATCGCGAACCTTTTGATGGAGTATTCCGCGATGAACCAGTGGGGTGACCTTGCCGGCGTCGGCAGCGGTGACAGTCGCAGCATCAACGCGCCGAGCGGGCAGGTCGCCCTCGACGATCAGGACTGTCAGCCGCGCGGACGGATCTGCGTGGACATGCCGTCTTCGTGGCAAGGGTGCCTGTGGGCGGGTGCCTCGTGGCTGTGCGGGTGGCGCACCGTTGACGCGGCCCTCATGGACGAGGGGGACGCCGACATTTTGATCACGGGCGAGGTGTCTGAGCGGGCGTGCGCCGCTGATGAGGCCGGTGTGAGTGTGTATGCGCATAACTTGTCTGCGCTGGCGTTGCAATGGGACGGGGACCTGCCCGGCGCGATGATGGATGCGATCGCTGAGGTGTCGGGGTACAACGATGTGCCGGACTTCGGTGTTGATGAGTTGCCTACTTTTTCTGCCGGCTGGCGGGTCGATGAGCCCTCGAATCTAGCGTGGGGGCAGTTGTGGGAGACTGACGGCGGCGCGCCTGGCGCTGCGCACGATGAGGGCGCTGCGCCGGGGTCTGCGCATGGTAACGGTGGCGTGACGAAGTCCCCACGCGGTGACAGTGCTGTGCCCGGATCTCCACGCACTGACAGCGCTACGCCGGCATCCCTGCGCGGCAGCATCGACCTGCCGCCTCGTATCGCTGTGATGAGCCGGGGCCTGGTTGCAGATACGAGTCTGCTGCTCTGGGCGCTGAGCCGCAGCCGCCCTCTGGTCATCATCGCCTGCGGCGGGCTTGACCCAGACGATCCAGCCGTTGCCGACCAGATCGCCCGCATCGCCACCCAGGAACGCGCGCAGCTGCGCCCTTAGCCTTCTGGCGGCTTCGCACAGCGCGGGTGGCCCCCACTCCGGCGGCACACTGGTTCTTATCGAGAGGCGCGGAGGAAGTCGACGGCCTCAACGATTGACCCATCGAACTTCTTGACTCCATGATCCAGCACGATGCCGCGCTCACAAATGTTCTTTATCATTTCGAGGTCATGGCTGACAACAACAAGCGTCTGGCCGGTACCCCGAAGCTCTTCCATCTTCGAAATACACTTGCGTTGGAAAGGCTCATCTCCCACGGCGAGGATCTCATCGACCAGGAAGACGTCAGGCTCACAGTGGACGGCAACGGAAAAAGCAAGCCGCATGTACATACCTGAGGAGTAGAATTTCACCTCAGTGTCGATGAATTTCTCGATCTCGCTGAACGCCACGATCTGATCGAACTTTTCGTCGATCTCCTTTTCTTTCATGCCCAGAATCGCCGCATTCAGGTAAATATTTTCGCGTCCGGTCAGATCCGGGTGCATTCCCGCGCCAACTTCAATCAAACCGGCGATTCTGCCACGGGCCAGAACAGTGCCCTGATCGGGGCGCATCACGCCACTGATCAGTTTGAGCGTGGTGGATTTTCCTGAGCCATTGAAGCCGAGCAGTGCCACGGACTCACCCTGGTGGATTGACAATGACAGGTCGTCAAGTGCTTTGAAGGAATCGTCCAGTTCATCTTTGCGCCCCTTCAGGGTCCACACCACGTATTCCTTGATGGAACGGGTGTGGCGCAGCCGAAATTCCTTGTCGAGGTGTTCAAGCCGGACCATCTCGAGGGCTTCGGACCCAGAATTGTGAGGATCGTTCATTTACAACTCCTGTGCGAACTTACCTTCAAGACGGTGGAAGACCAGTTGGCCGATGAGCAGCACACCAAACGCAATGACGAAGGATCCCATCATCAGTGCGGGCATGCTTGGGGCCATGAGGTCCCAGCTCGTACGGCCGGCTTCGACAACGCCTTGCGTCGGTGCCCAGAAGCAGAAGTGAGACAGTTCGACGCCCATCGCAAGAGGGTTCAGCATGTAGAGGTTGACAAGCCACCGAGGGAAGACATCCGCCACCATATGCCATTGGTAGAACACAGGCGAGACCCAGATAGCAACCATCGACAGCAAGTCAACGAAGTTTTCAGCGTCACGGAAAAAGACGTTGAAAGCCGCGAAGAGCAGACCTAAACCGAGGGAGAACATGCCGATCGTCAGCACTGAAAGTACACCGACCAGAATGTGCACTGGGGTTGGTCTCCATCCGAAGAGGAGTGCTCCGACTATCAGCACAACGATCTGCGGAACAACATGGACGAAGGCGACCCACAAGCTTGAGACCGGGAATAGCTCGCGTGGTAGATAGATCTTGCCCACCAGCGGAGCGTTCCAGATAATCGATCGCGTGGTGTTGGACAGGATCTCGTTGAAGAAGTTGATCATCACCATGCCGGCGAACAGGTAGACCACGTAGCTGGGAATGGAACGACCCAGGCCCATGAATTTACCCATTGCGATGTAGTAAACGACCAGTTGGACCGCTGGTTTTACATAGCTCCACACCATGCCCAGCGCGGACCCTCTGTAGCGTACCCGCAGTTCTTTCTTCACCAACAGGCGCAGGAGGAAACTCCATCGTCCCAAGTCGAGCAAACCGGCCGAATGGCCGGGCGCTCGAAGTGGGTATTCGCTCAGTTCTTTAGTCATCAATGGAAGAATTCTGTTCGATCAGTACTCCGCGGCGGCAGTTTCACTTGATTCATTGGACGTGATACCAAAAGTCTTCGCCCACTCGTCGAGCGAGACGATATGCGCAAGAGCCTGTCGATATTGCGCTGAAAGTTCATCCCAGCGGCTGATCAGTTGGCTTCTGGCCGAAATTGACTGACTCAGGAGCTTACGCAGTTTCCGTGGATCTCGTTTGTACCATGCTGTGCCAGAGCCGTCCGCTTTCGTGACGAGGACAGAGTCAAACTGGCTCAAAATAAAGTACTTCGAGTCAGCGTGTGCAACAAATCCTTCCGGATGCTGTTTTGCGCTTTCTTTCGGAGGCGTCATCAACCGGATCAGTGTTTTCAGTGTCCAAGGCGCCAAGGTCAGCATATTTGGCCCCTTGGGTAGCCCTTTCTTGAAACGCGAACGGCTCAGACGATTAATCGGCGGGAAGGCGTCCGGCTCTGACTTGTACTGCGCGTCAGTAAAGTTCTTCGTCATTTCACGAAGCTGTTGCATGCGCGTCTTGAGGGTGCGGTGGAGATGCTCAGGGCCAGACAAGATATCGCGCACTGCCATCAGTCGCGCTGACTGGGCGTAGTATTCAGCAGATACAGAGTGCTTCACGTCAAGTGTCGTGAGCTCGTACGGCAGGCGGCCACCGTGGTCATATGGCGAATGCAGAAGAGCCGTCAGGATCCTGTTGTGCTCGTGGTAGTAGGCCTGCCAGTCGCGTGCGTCGTCTTTGTCACCCCACGCTACGTGCCACAGACCTGCCCCTGGGAGGGTCACTGTGCTCACGCCATGCTCGGAGGCGCGCAGCGAGTATTCAAGATCGTCCCACTTGATAAAGATCGGCAAGGACAAGCCAATTTCTTTGATCACTGAGACAGGAATGAGCGTCATCCACCAGCCGTTGTAGTCGACGTCGAGTCTGCGGTGCAGTTCACGACGCTGACGGAGATTAGCCAGTGCAAGATCAATGCGATTCTCAGTTCCCGGAACAGGTCCCCACAGCCAGCGCCACGTATTGATTCCCTCGCCAAAGGAGTGAGCAACTGCACGGTCGTTAAGATCGAACATCTGCCCACCGACGATCGTGCGGTTACGGCACAGTGATGCGAAGCGAACCAAACGTTCGACTGATTCGGGGTTCACGATGACATCGTCATCAAGCAGCATGTGGAATTCTGTCTCGTCAGCTTGTACCGATTCGTACATGCCGCGCGAGAATCCACCGGAGCCGCCCATATTTCCCTGGTGGATCATGACAAGGCGATCGCCCAGTGCCTCCACTGCTTGAGGGTACAGCTCGTCGTCGCTGACAAATTGATTACCTTGGTCAACAACGTAGACCCGCTTGAGAATGTCCTTCAGGTTTTCGGCTTCACCAAGGGCGAGGATTGTCTTTGCGCAGTAATCAGGGCGATTAAAAGTGGTGATACCTATTGACAGGGAGACATCCCATTCGGGTTGCGCGTTCACCTTCCAGCACCCGGAGAGGAACTGCGCGTCTTCATCTGATGCAATGACGTCGAACCAAATCCAGCCGCCGTCAGCAAACGTCTTGAGTGGAACGTCGAATTCGACGGTTTCCGAATCAACGGCTGCGGAGTCGATACGGATGAAGCGTCCCTGAGCATTGGACTTGTAGACCAGGACCGATGCACGTCCTTTGATCGTTATTTCGAGACGTGCTGCTGTCGCACGGGTCCACTGGCGCCAGTAGCTCGCGGGAAACGCGTTAAAGACTGACGCGAATGAGACTCGAAGACCTCCAGGCAGCCTCATTGTCGAGTCCCCGTTGATCAATGCACTATGGTCTTCGCCCCCATGGCGTTGCATGGCAAGACTACGCAGTGTGGCATTGCGCGCCTTCTTGCTGCCGGCATCAATGGGTTCTGTCGAATTGTGTGCCCGGCCGAAATCTACATACAGGGGCAGCAGATCCTCTTCCCCCTGTGCGGGAAAGACTATTCGCGCGACCTGCGTGTAATCATCGTGTGTCTTGGTGCTCATTGGTTTTCTTCTCCAGACTGTAGCGACGTACCGTCGACAAAGTGGGGCTTAAGAACATTGTCGAACATGGTCAGCGCAGAAGCGATCGCCATATGCATGTCGAGGTACTTATATGTTCCAAGCCTGCCGCCGAACAACACATTGGGCTCTTTGTCAGCTTTGGCGCGGTACTTTTCCAAACGCTCGCGATCATCGCTGGTGTTAATGGGATAGTAAGGTTCGTCGCCTCGTTCAGCAAAACGGGAGTATTCGCGATGGATTACCGTCTTGTCAGTCGGGTAGTCGCGTTCGGGGTGGAAATGGCGGAACTCATGAATTCTGGTGTACGGAACATCCAGGTCTGCATAATTCATCACTGATGTTCCCTGGAAATCTCCGGTGTCGAGGATTTCCTCTTCCAAGTCGATGGTGCGCCATCCAAGGTCACCCTCGTCGTAGTCAAAGTAACGGTCGATCGGGCCGGTGTACACAACTGGAATCTTGCCGACAACATGGGATCGGCTGAGTTCGTGTGAATCGTCGAAAAAATCGGTATCGGTGTACACCGTGATATTCGGGTCGTCCACCATTTTTTCCATCCACGCGCCATAACCGTCGGTTGGCAACCCTTCATAGGTGTCGTTGAAGTACCGATTGTTATAGGTGTAGCGGACAGGCAGGCGCGAGACGATTGAAGCGGGAAGATTTTCCGGTTCAGTTTGCCACTGCTTGGCTGTGTAGTTCATGAAGAATGCTTCATAGAGCGGACGCCCGACAAGGGAGATTCCTTTTTCGACAAAGTTTTCCGGCTTCTTGTCACCCAGTTCGGCGGATTGCTCTTTAACGACCGCGCGCGCCTGGTCGGGAGTGTACGCCGCGCGGAAAAACTGGTTGATGGTGCCCAAGTTGACCGGCATGGGAAACACTTCGCCGTTGTGAGTGGTGTAGACATGATGCTGGTAATTCGTAAAAGAAGTGAAGCGATTGACGTATTCCCACACCCGCTCGTTGGATGTATGGAATAAGTGAGCGCCATAGCGGTGAACTTCGATGCCAGTGGTTGGTTCTTCTTCCGACCAGGCGTTTCCACCGATGTGCGAACGCTTTTCAATGATGGCTACTTTGAGTCCAAGCTCTTCTGCAGCTCTCTGCGCGATCGTCAGTCCAAATAGGCCTGCACCGACCACTACGAGGTCCGGCTGATCCTTCTCCACTGCATTCTCCTTATTCGTCATTTGTCGTGGCTCCCCACGCCATCATGCACTTAGCTTTAAATGCTAGCGCCTTCTCGTTCCAAAATGCGGCAGGCCGGGGCTCTTCCGGCTAAAGGTGTCATGACGGTTTATCACATTGAGTTATCTCCCACAATGATGCTGTCCGGCCTGAATCAACCAGTCGCATGTCCTTCGTCAGATTTGCTCCATTGCGCAATCCCACTGAGATTGGCCGTGATCGTGCATGTTCAGGCCAATAGGTCAGCAAGTCTGTGTAAAGGTACCGTATGTTGTTTTCATTGAGAGTTTGACAAATCTTTGGGTCTTCGTCGATCTTTTCGAAATTCACGGCGGCATCGACAAGGTCCGGGTCGAATGATCCTGTGATATGTCGAAACACCACATCGATGTTCGCGATCGCGTACAGCAGTGCGGAGCCATTCATTGGATCCCCCAGTACTCGTGCATCCGGGGGCAACTCATCCTTCAAGCGTTTCATGAAGGTGATTTCATCATCTGTGATCAATGAACTGTACCCTCGCCGGATTTGCTGCATGTAGCTCACGTAGACTTGGTGGGCACCAGCAGTGCGTCCGAACTTTCCCGAGGTCAGATAGACGCCCGAAAGTGCGCAAGCTGCTGAGAGGGTCATGGCGAGCGCCGTGCGTGCCGACGGCCCCAGTTTTGACGGTAGCGCGGACCCTATTACGTGCTGAACCTGGGATACCAATGTGATAAGTCCCAGGATGCTTATTGGCGCTGCGATAAGTGGCACAGCGGCTCCAACACGGATCGCATCCGTGTACCATGGCGCGACCAGGAAAAGTCCTGGCTCCCACAGTGAGTAGCAGATCGCGTACAACAACACCATTGAACAGTATGCAATGGTTAGCCAGTACTTCCTGCACACCAGGCAAACAATTAGCCCGAAAATTGTCGCCACTGCGATGAATGGCTTCTGACTGATGTACCCATTCCATTGAAATGGAATCTGGGCGTCGAAAATAGCCTGCTTTATTGCTGTCGAGAAGCTTCCACCCGATCCCATCCTCTGGAAAGACGTTGCTATCCTCCACACTGACGTATGGGACAGGAAAAAAAACCCAACACCTACGACTATCGGGATGCTGAAAACAAAAACTTTCCATTGCCGAGTAGCGAAAGAACGGCCTCGAATGATCGAGAAAAGATGCCCAAGGAACCTCCAGAGCACAAATACACATACCACCAACACCCCAGTGGGATGAACAATCGTCATTCCGATAATTCCCAAGATCACAGCTGGCAGTATTCTCGCGCGCTTCCTTGCTCCGTCTTCAAGCATGACGATAAACAGAGTAAGAACGAACGGTACCAGGGAATACGAAAAACCCGTTGGCCACAAAGTGCCGAATGAAAGAGGCCTCTCAGGGAAAGCCGTGAAACAGGTGGCGATCAGAGGTCCAATGACAAAAGCCCACATATTCCTGTTCGATATCAGCCATCCGACAAGTGCCGCACCGATCGGCCAAAGAATCGCACTGATCACAATCGACGTCACGTTCGCCGACGCGACAACGTCATCGGACACTCCACTGCATGCGAGAACTGTCCAATCATGCCAACCGGCGGGATAGAACCGGGGGATGTTGCCAGTTGTCGAGACTGCTCCCAGATCCAGAGTCGACCCGTTCCCGGTATTGAGAATCCATCTGATTGCATTGAGGTGGAAGATCCCGTCCCATGTCTGGGGCGGACGCATAGGCTTACCTATTGGGGCGATTACTCCGTATGCACTGACCAAGGCAGCAAGCGCAAAACCAAAAAAGCTGAAAAGCAATTTCGATCTCGTGATTGCAGTCCGATACGACGCAGTACTTCCATTTCGTGCAGATCGCTCAACGTGCTGTTGACGCAATTTCACAATCAGGACTGGCAGCATGATCAGTATCCACAGGAGGGTCCAAAGCAGATATGCGCCCCACCCCCACAGGATTCCTACTCTCTGCGCAGCTATAGCACCTGTTCCCATGAGGAACACTGACAAGAGGGGTGATGTAGCCAGCAGGATTACGCGTCGGTATCCCATGATTCTCGATAGGAGAAACCCCGGCACGAAAAGCGCAATAACTGCCAGGCAAAACGCCGGCAACGTTTCAGCCCACAAGAACAAATTAGCCATGCGATTGCGCACCACCATTTTGATCACGAGAAAGCATCACTCTGCGCCACAGCCGGTACATCGCTCGACGTGTTGTGGTCGGAATCAGGCGATAAGTGCCTCTGACAAGTAGATTGCGCATATATTCGTGGAGCGTCGTGATTTCTGATTTTCGAAAACGTCGTTGGAGTTCGATTTCACTCTTCAGTAAACGTAGCCCTCCTCGACGCTGATAAGCTCCCGATCCCACACGATATTTCACGAGGACATCGGGAAGATTGGTAACTCGCGCACCGTCAGCAACCATTCGCGCGAAAAGCCAGTAATCCTCCATCAGGTCCAGATGCTGGTAGCCACCGGCATCCCTCACTGCGCTGGCACGATAGACGACCGAGGGATGGTTGAACGGATCATGGAAGGTATAGGCGTTCACAATGTCACGCTGGCGAGCTGGCTGCTTCCTGATCAGGCCAGTGTCGTTTTCGTCTTCTGAAAACTCAACGATCGCCGCACCCACAATGTCAAATCCCTGCTCCATGACTGGGAGCTGGCGCGCAAATCGTTCAGGCACAGAGATATCGTCGGCATCAGCTCGGGCGACAATGTCGTATGAACAGTGCTGCAAACCCGCGTTCAAGGCTGCTGAAAGGCCTCTGTTACGCTCCAGTCTGATGACTTTGACCGGTATATCAGCGACGAGGTGTGGCGATCTGCCATGACGCGTAGAATCCAGGATCTCATCTATTTTCGGGCTCACGGGACCGTCGCACACAATGACGATCTCGTTAGCAGCAAGACTCTGGTCTGCACCTACAGACTGGAGAGCCCTCTGGAAATGTGCTGGATCGTCCTTGATGTATACAGGCAGGAGAACAGAAAAGGGCTGCGTCTCATCTGAGCAGAGCTCTTCGCCCAGAGATGTTCCTGCCTGTTCCTGATGCACGCCCTTACATAGGTTGTTTGCCGCGCTCTGTCCCTGTCTTTGTGCCCGTCGATCTAGCTGCGCTGCTTCACACGCCACTGCCGTATCTGAAAGGACTTCGGCAGTCATGGGCGGCATTTCACCCGCCTGCCTCATCCCCTCCTTCATGTAATCCCACAGCTCGTCTCGTTCAGGAGAGACTGCCAGTAGACGCGCCCAACGAATCGTCGTCATCGCCATGAATGCACACCGCTCAATCGGCCCGAAACCACGTGAGCATCCGAATGCCCATATCTTGTTTCGGACCTCATTGGTAAAGCGTGCACCAGGGCTTGCGGTTGAATTTCCAAAAGTTTTCGTACGATGTTCGACGCGCGCGGCATCAACATACAAGCCCACTCGGCGTCGAAGAAGACGCGCTGTGTATTCAAAATCGTCGTTCCACAGAAAGTACGCCGCTTCAGGGAGTCCATCCTCGCGGATCGCACGAGCGTCGAGCAGGATAGCCACGAACGATGCCGTTCGTATCTGGTAAGCCCCTGCCTTTTCGGCATGTTCATGCAGTCCAGGTTGAAGGAATGCTCGACGTCGCGGCTTGTTCATTGGGTGCTCCCGCCCGTCAAACCAGTCCGCCCGACACGCCATAACTGCAGGCTCGCCTGGATATTCTGCCCGCGCTTCCAAAAGTCGCTCGAGGGCGTCCAAGTGCGGCACCGTGTCGTCATCCATAATCCACACGAAGTCGGCGCCTCGGGATACTGCTCGGGCTATGCCGGCAGCAAATCCTCCAGCTCCCCCAAGGTTCGATGGAAGCGTGACGGTATCCATGACGGCATTGCTGCCGCGAATGACCTGCGGCGTAGAATCCGTAGAAGCGTTGTCCACCACGATAATGTCGTCAAGCGGTCTGGATTGGCGGGCTAATGCTCCAATAGTTTCGCGAAGAAGCTCAGCTCTGTTCCACGCGACAACGACGGCAGCAATTCGTGGGGCAGTCATAGCGCTCATCCTAGGCGAGGTACACAGATTCTTCGGACGCCTCGCCTTGAACATCACTCACCAATCACCATGCGTGGTGTTCCCGCCCACTTGGCAGGCTCGGTCACTCGGCGGCCGTCGAACAGGAGGCGAATGCCGGGCAAGTCCTGAGCAGTCATGTCCTTGTACTCAGGATGGTCCGCCTGGATAATCGCAGCGTCGACCGGCTCACCTAGGTGGTAGGCGTCCCATCCGAAGTGTGCGAGTTCTTCATCGGTAAACATCGGGTCGTGCACCGTCACTGTGGCGCCACGCTTGCGCAGCGCGTCTACTGTTGCGAACACTCCGGAGAACGCGGTTTCCTTGACTTTTCCACGGTAAGACGCGCCAAGGACCACAACGTTCAGTCCTTTGAGATCCCCGAGGACGCCCTCGACACGTGAGACGACGTATTCCGGCATTCCGGCGTTGAATTGGCGAGCTGTGCGCACCACTGACGCGTCGGGGTCAGTGGACAGGTACAGGCGCGGGTAGACGGGAATGCAGTGACCGCCCACGGCGATGCCGGGCTGGTGGATATGGCTGTAGGGCTGAGAGTTGCATGCGTCGATGACACGCTTGACGTCGATATTGACTTTGTCGGCATACACAGCGAACTGGTTTGCAAGCCCGATGTTGACATCGCGGTATGTAGTCTCCGCGAGCTTCGCCATTTCGGCGGCTTCGGCGCTGCCCATGTCCCACACGCCGTTGGGGCGAGGCAGGTCGTCACGCTCGTCAAAGTCAAGGACGCTGCGGTAGAACTCCATGCCCTTGTCAGTGCCTTCCTGGCTCAGACCGCCCACCAGCTTCGGGTAGCGTCGCAGGTCGGAGAACACGCGGCCAGTCAGCACGCGTTCAGGCGAGAACACCAGGTGGAAATCTTCTCCTTCTTTCAGGCCGGAGATCTCCTCGATCATCGGCTTCCAGCGTCCGCGGGTCGTGCCCACCGGCAAAGTCGTTTCGTATGAGATCAGTGTGTCTTTGGTCAGATGTTCCGCCAGTGAGCGTGTAGCCTGATCCATCCATCCGAAGTCAGGAGCCCAGGTTTCGTCGTTGACAAAGAGTGGCACTACTAGGACAATCGCTTCAGCATCGGGAATTGCTTCACCGTAGTCGGTGGTGGCGCGAAGTTTTCCAGCCGGCACAAGTTCGGCGAGTTTTTCAGCCAGGTGAGCCTCACCCGGGAATGGTTCGCGTCCCTCATTGACGGTTGCGACCGTCTTTTCGTTGACATCAACACCGATGACGTCATGTCCTTTACTTGCAAACTGGACGGCGAGCGGCAGCCCGATCTTTCCCATAGCCACAACTGCAATACGCATGAAAACTTCTTTCCATCTGTCAGCGATAACGCACACATTCTAGCTGTTTGATTGCAATAGTCTCTCCATCTTCTTATCACCCCTGATAAAGTGCCGATATGCGAGTTGTCTCGGTTGTAGGTGCGCGACCCCAGTTCGTCAAGTTGGCACCGATTGCTCATGCCTTTGCCAGCGCTGGGATCGATCACGTGATCGTCCACACGGGGCAGCACTATGACCCTATGCTTTCAGATGTCTTTTTCGAGGACCTCGGTATTCCCGCGCCTGACGTTCACCTGGGCGTGGGATCAGCTTCTCAAGGCGTGCAGACAGGGAAGATGCTGGCCGCCCTCGATGATGTCTTTACCGGCCAGGATCCTGACTGGGTTCTTGTGTATGGAGACACAAATTCCACGTTAGCCGGGGCTTTGAGCGCAGTGAAGCTCCATATTCCAGTCGCGCATCTGGAGGCGGGGCTCCGCTCTTTCAACCGCGCGATGCCCGAAGAAATTAACCGCGTCATGACCGATCATGCCGCAGATCTGTTGCTGACGCCCACTGATGAAGGTGCCCGCCACCTTGCCGATGAAGGTTTGAAAGAGCGCACCGTCATTGTCGGAGACGTGATGACTGATGTCCTGCTCCAGATCCGCGACCAGGTGAAAGATCTGCCCTCCCCTGTCATGGACGAGCTGGGGCTGGCTGAAAGAGCATACTCGCTGGCCACTATCCACCGGGCAGAAAACACCAATGATCGCGACCGTCTGCTGTCAGTGCTCGATTCCCTAGGAGACGTTGATCATCCCGTTGTGCTGCTTGCCCATCCTCGCCTTGTTGCCAAGTGCAAGGAGCATGGCATCGAGTTGTCGAATGATCATCGGCGCGGGAACCTACTCGTTCATCCCCCGCTGGCATATCCAGACCTCATTGCCTCAGCGCTTCATGCACGTGGTGTGATCACTGATTCGGGTGGACTGCAAAAGGAAGCGTTCCTGCTGCGCGTTCCCTGCACGACTGTGCGTCCCCAGACCGAGTGGGTGGAAACCGTACATCTTGGATGGAACAAGTTGGTGGAGCCTGGTTCGGATCTGGCGGCGGCTGCCTCCCGTTCTTATCCGGCCGAACCTGCTGAAGCTGATGCCCATCCATATGGTGATGGCCACGCTGCCGAGCGCGTGGCAGAAGTACTGTCGAACTGGGCAGGGCGCGTCAGGTGAGTCGCGTCGTTCTTGCCACCCGGGTCTTCGCCCCCGAGCCTGCGGCGGCCGCCCTTCGTCTGCGCGGGCTTGCGCATGCGCTCGCGATGGATGGGCACGACGTCACCGTCTTGACCTCGCGTTTTGGTTCCCTTCGCGGTTCGGTAACTGACGAAGGCGTCCTGATCAAACGCTTCCCTGTTCTGCGGGATTCTGCTGGCGCCGTGCGTGGCT
This sequence comes from Pauljensenia sp. UMB10120, assembly GCF_030212035.1. NCBI lineage: Bacteria > Bacillati > Actinomycetota > Actinomycetes > Actinomycetales > Actinomycetaceae > Pauljensenia > Pauljensenia sp. UMB10120. The sequence continues at coordinate 180,203 of NZ_JASODH010000005.1, forward strand.
ATGCGCAGTACATGTCCTTTGACATTCCCCTGTTCTTCCGTCTTCTGACATGCCGCAGACCCGATGCTGTTGTGGTTGAGCCTCCTCCTACGACCGGGTCCGTTGCGCGTATCGCATGCAGTCTCCGGAGAATTCCCTACGTTTATTACGCGTGCGACATTTTGTCTGACGCTGCCGAAGCCGAACATATGAAGCCTCTGGTTGTCAGGGTCCTGCGCAGTATTGAGCGTTTTGCTCTCACAGGTGCAGAACGTGTCATTGCTGTGTCTGAGGGGGTTGCTCAGCGCGCTCAGGAGCTGGGGGCAGCCAATGTGAGCGTGGTGCCCAACGGCGTTCAAACGCAGGAGTTGCTTGACCGCACTCCCCTGCCCGACGGTTTTCCTCATGCTGGCGGCCCGGTTTACCTTTACGCAGGTACCGCCTCATCACTGCAGTCTCCTGACGTCTTTATCAGGGCGTTTCCGCGCGTCAAAACCGTGTTTCCGAAGGCTGTTTTGGTCTTTCTTGGACAGGGAAACGCATGGGATGACCTGGTTGAACTGGGTCGAGCAGCATCCACGGACATTGTTTTCCATGAGCCTGTTCCTCCTGATCAGGCTCAGCGCTGGTACGCCAGCGCCGATGTTTCACTCGCATCGATTCGCCCCGGCGGTTACGACTACGCGTATCCCACCAAGATCCTTGTCTCCCTTGCTCAGGGAACACCCGTTGTCTATATCGGGCAGGGACCTCCTGCCAACGATATTCGCAAATCCAATTTGGGGCGTACCTCAGGCTTCAGCCCGGACGAAGTAGCTGACGCGATGATTCAGGCAGGAAATATGGCAATGCACCGCGAGGCAGGCGAGCGCGAGAGGCTGCGCCAGTGGGTCATCTCGCATCGTTCGCTGCCAGCGACATCCAGGCGCGCGGCACAGGTCGTTGCGCAAGCCTTTTAGGTTCACGGTATTTAGACAGAGCACCATGCCTTGTCAAAGGCAGAAAGAAGCGAGCACATGAGTCAGAAGCCACGTATTTTGTGTCTTTCGTTTTCTCCTCTTGCACGCGACGCACGCGTACTTCGCCAGCTGAGCGTACTTCAGGAATTCGGCGACGTCACAACCGTTGGATACGGGCCGACAACCCCGTATTCAACCGAGCACCTTGAGGTTCCTCAATCTGCTGCCTCTTTGCCTCAGACACCATCCGGTGTCGCCAAGCTTGCGCTTCACCGTCACTCTTCGGTCGACCTGGATGCTCCGGCCACGAAGGACGCGTTGCGTCTTCTGGAAGGACATTCATTTGATGTTGTCGTGGCCAACGATGCACGGGCACTGCCTGCCGCGCTGACAGCGGCTCATGGCGCGCCGGTGTGGGCAGACTTGCATGAATGGGCACCGGAGGAACGCACTCAGATTCTCTCGTGGCGCCTGCTCGTTGCTCCCTGGATTGATCACATCTGCCGCACATGGCTTCCACAGGTGAGCGCAGCGACAACTGTCGGGGGGAGAATTGCCTCGTTGTACGAGCAGCACTATGGTATCCGGCCTCGTCTTATGAGGAATGCGGCGCCATGGGTCGATCTTTCCCCTAGCCCGGTTAACGACTCCGGTCCTATCAGACTGGTTCATTCAGGCGGCGCAGTTGCAGGCCGCGCGCTGGACACTGCAATTGACGCCGTGATTGAAGCCGGTGATAATTTCACGCTTGACCTGTATTTGGTGCCGGCGAATGATAAAGGTAAGTATTTACGGGAACTACAAGCCAAAGCCAGTGGATGCGATCGAATTACCTTTCATGACCCTGTTTCCCCTTCTGATTTGCCTTTTGTCTTGAACCAGTTCGATGTTGGTGTCTACTGGATCAAACCGATTACAACGAATGCCCGCCTAGCTTTGCCAAACAAATTCTTCGACTTCATTCAGGCGCGGCTTGCCTTGGCCGTCGGCCCTTCTGTAGAAATGACGGACGTAGTCAATAAATACGGTTTAGGAGTGTTATCTGGCGGCTTCGATATTCCGCAAATCGTAGAGTCTTTGCATTCACTTAATTCACAGCAGATACAAGCATTCAAACAGGCTAGCCACAAAGCTTCACATGCCTTGAGCTTTGAGAATGAAGCTGCGGTTGCTCGGACTATTATGGAAGAACTATTGGGCTCCTAGCTATCGGAGTCCCGAAGGAAAAGCTTTAGGCGGATATCCAATTTTCATATAGCGCACGCGCGCTCAGTTCACCATCGTGGACAAGCGCAAGATAGCGCTTATTTTCTTCGAGGATTGATTCACGCCTGTGCTTATCGCGAGCAAGAGTTGCAATGGTTTCTTCCAACGTGTCCGCTTGCGCCTCGACAATGGGGCATTTGATTCCGGTAGTTTTCTCGATATATGTGCGAAAGCGGGTATCAATATGCGCTATCGGAATGCATCCCGCTCCGATCGCTTCGAGCGACGTTGTTCCATAAATACCCATCGTGATTTGTTCAACCAGAAGATCTGCACTTCCCAAGGCTACGGGCATCTCATTCCGAGGCACTGATTCGAGAAATCTACTCTCCACGATTCCTTTCGCATCAAGGCGCTCGAGCACGGGAACTATTTGTTCAGAGCCCTTCAACCAAGAGCGACTTGGAATATGTGCTACCTGCAGGAGGCTTCGTCTTTCGCTCGACGTTTTGTCTCCCATTCCGCTACTCTTTGATCCCCACTCGTCAGGGTTAATCGCGAGTGGGCACCAATGAGCCTGCGGAACATCGTCAAGCAGATCTGGCGTCGAAACGAAAACTGGTACTCCTAAACGCTCGATCAGCTGCCGGTTACGATCTGAACGTCGTTGGAGTAGTTGCGTCTTAGGGTCGTTTTCATCGAAAGGAGAGGAGTGGATTCGTCGCGCATGCGCGCGAGGATTTCGCGTATCAGAACCATGGGACAACACGGCGACAGAAACTCCCCGCGACTGTAAAGCTCGCACTTCTTTTTCAACGCTGAAGTTAAATAGTGGCCCGAAAAGAGGCTCCTCCGCCTCGACCAGCACATGCGTAAACTGTGAGACCTGTTCGAAATACTTGCGTGCCCAATCCTTTGAGAGCGTGAAAACGCCGTAGGGAATAACTCGATCGGATCGGAATGGTAACGCTCCAGGAAAGTCGACCATCACATTTTGTGCATTTATGTTCGGATAAGAACGTTCTAGAGCATGTGCCCACTGCCACGCCTGTTCCGCAAAGTTTACGGGCGCAATCAGTACTCGAATAGGCGCGTCGGGAATCGCAAGCGGGGATGGAAGCGGGTAGGGCTTGTATCCTTGAGCTCTGCGAATTACCGGATATAGGGGGCTACCCGGCCCTGCAAGCTTCATGACAGTGTCAGCCACAGGCGCAGGTAGGGAAAATGCGGCGTCGTGGAGAAAATCAAGCAGGCGGGCACGAAATGATTGATTCATCTTTGTCACTTGCTTTCTGTCAAGACTTCGGCAACAGAGCGAGCACGGTCTCTCCACGTATTAGTCTGAGCCGCTATGCGAGCATTCCTCGCTTTCTGCTTAACGTCCTCAGGGTGAGCTTTCAAGAAAGTCAAGATCTGGGCAATATCAGCAATTCCGTAATTGACCTGCCAGCCTGCATCCAGTTTGTTGACGATCCGTGCGGCCTCGGTTCCAGCTGTCACGAGAACTGGTCGCCCTCGCGAAATATACTCGAACAGTTTCGCCGGCGCAGCAAACTTCCGGTAGTCACTCGGCTCAACAGCAAGAATGCCGATGTGAGTATCCGCATACAGCGGATCAAGTTCACTTGAATTCAAGTGATGCACATGAATCTGGTCGCTGCCCAATGAAGAGTCCTGAGCAAGGGCTGCCTTCCATTGTTCAGGCCTCGTCACTAGCTCCAGTTCAATACTTGGTTCTTGTTTAAGGGCTGCGAAGAGCGCATCAAGACGATAATGCCCGCCGAGCCCACCGACATAAAACAATCTCAGCGGACCTGTTGGAAGCGGCATTGTGCGTCCACTATCCCCTGCGGGTGGAAGAGCAGAAAACGTTGCGTCGTTCGGCAGGTTGAGATAGGTTGCCATGCCTTCAGAGGGCAGGAAAAAATGCACATTATTGCGGAGGTATCCACGCATATCGAGTCGGTGAAAAAAAGGCGACAGCTTGCCAATGACAGTTTTTGCTGGGGCATGTGCAAATTTCCAGTAGATATCCCGGTAGAAAACACCCGATGGGATGCCGTGCCTGCGCACAAGACTCAAGATCGCATTATCAAGCATCGGCGCAAATCCTGACTTCACGCTCGTAGCGAATACATTGGGTTGCGTGGAGTTTTCGCTGTAGAAAAACTCCGGCTTCATCCCCTGCTGAAGCTCCCGTCTTAACGCAGCCAGCTTCCTGCGCCTTTCAGGCGTCGTCCCTGACATATCAATCACGTGGTAACCGATTTCTGCGAAAGCGCGCCGCATCCGCAGTGGACGCAAACGAGAGGCTGCAGTAGGATTTTGCTCCATCGGATAGGGCGCATGAAAAATCATCGTCGGTGTGGAATGCACTTTGAGCCTCGCATCATCAGGAATTGGATGACACTATCCTACAGGGCGCCAGGATAGCTCGAAATCCTCTATGCTCAAAAGATGACAGGGTCCTCAGTCAGCTCGTTATCGTTTTCACCTCATGTGCTCCTTCTCCCATCGTGGTATCCGAGTGCCAGTTCTCCTTTGAATGGAACTTTCTTCCGCGAACAGGCCCAGATGCTGAAAAAAGCCGGCTTCACAGTTGGTATCATCGCACTCACGTCCCAGCAACCCTGGAAAGCGGCCGAGCCACTCAATTTCACTATCGAGGAGGGGATTGGCGTTGTCCGCGGTTCCGTGAGAAATATCCCCTCAGAAAAGCTGCCCGGTGAATTCTCCGTGATTGCGCTTCAAGCGAAAAAGGCTTTTCAACTGTATGAGGCCCATTGCGGTAGACCAGCAATCGCGCACGCCCATTCAGTTTACCCAGGAATTTATCTCGCTGCTGCTGCGTCAAGACGTTGGTGTATTCCTTATTGCCTCACCGAGCACCGACCTTCGTCAATAAAACGAGCACATAACTCACCGCGTACCCGCGAAATTATGCGCCTTGTCAGAGCAGCCCAGGGACGCGCCACCGTGTCTCCACTCTTTGCAAAAAAGCTTGAATCGTATTATTCCACATCTCCTTGGACAGTCATCACTTTGCCTGTTCCTAATGACGCCCAGAGCGTTCCCATACCTTCCTATGTCTCCGGAAGTGATTTTATTTTCAGCCATGTCTCACATCTTGGCGACAACAAACGTCCAAAACTCACTATCCGAGCTTTCGCCCGGCTACGCAACACCATTCCGCATACACGGCTTGTAGTAATAGGAGGAGGAGTAGCAGGAGAAATAGCTCGCCTCAAAGCGTATTGCACAGATCTCGGCGTCGCGGATGCGGTTGACTTCCTCGGCTCTCGGCCCAGAAATGAAATCTTCAATCTGCTGTCACACACACATGCGTTTGTGCTTGCGAGCGCTGTCGAATCAGCCGGCGCAGTGTTCGCAGAGGCGCAGATGGTAGGCCTGCCCTGCATCGGAACCCGAACGTGGGGAGGACAATACATGATAGGGCCTTCGGAAGGCGTAACCGTTTCGATAGACGATGAAAGCGAGCTTGCACAAGCAATGCAGTTTGTCGCCTGTGATGCCCTCTACGGCAATCCACGCATTTTTGAGCCAGAACGAATCCGCAAACGGGCACGCGAGCGATTCAGCGAAACGACGTTTGCCACTTCATCAGGCAAATTCTACCGTGATAGTCTCGACTGCTTCCGCAGGCATATGTCTTAGACCTACGAGATAGAAGATTCAGAAGCAGGCGGCTTCCTGTCAAAATCCACGGCGCATTTCCACGCTAGCAACAGCATCACACCCAGCATTAGTGCCATAAGCCCGCCAAGAGCAAATACGGTCGGGAGCAAAGTCAGCGGCGAGAACCACAACCACAATAAAGGAACAACACAGTACAAAACAGCAAAAATCAGCATTCGACGTTGATTTTCGGTAACGACAAATATGTTCGATATGGGAGAAGTCAGGACCGTCATATACAGCCATGGTGTAAGTGCTTGAGCAAAATAGCCAGCCTGATCCCACTGGGCGCCAAAAACGAATGGAAATAGCCATGGTGCCAGAACGAATAGCAAAGCAAATGGCCCAATTGCAGCAAACGCTGCTCGAATCAAAGTAAAACGTACAAGACCTGACATCTTCCCATGCTCAACAACTGCAAGCTTCTTGAGAAATACCTGCGAAACTGAGCCTGCGATAAGTCCAACGGGAACTTGCATAATGGCCCACGCTAGTTGAAATTGGCCAAGAGCGGCGACGGCCACTGAACCAATCAACAAATTAATCCCCATATTGCGAACCGAGTCTACAAGTACGTTTGGACCGTTTAACAAGGGCATCTTTCTATAGCGCCTCATTAGCGAAAGCATCGAAGGCGCATTATCCGGTATGGGTCCACGGAGCTCTGGAGTGCGGATCTTTATTGCGACAAACCCGACCAACTGACCCATGATCGTTCCCGTTATAAGACCGACCAGACCTCCCTTCCACAACAGTCCCATTATAAGTTGAAAGAAGACAATACTTGTCGACTGAAGAACCTGGTTGGAAGCAAGAGCTCCGAATCTCTCTTTTCGCGTCAACCAGTACTGAATATTCGTTATCTCTGCCACCAAGAAGACTGTCAAACCGGAAATCATTAGCCATTTCGATAATTCCTGGGATTGATGATACCTATCTTCAAGAAACTTCGAAAATATAATACAAAATAGTGAAGTCAAAAAAGAGGAGACCACTATCGAACGAGTTGCAATCTTTTTCAAAACACGAGCAACAGTATCTGATTTGGGCAACATCTGGGTAACATCGAATCTCAACGCTGCTACGGCGATAACGAAGGAGGTAATGGTTCCATATATTCCGAAAAGCCCTTTTTCGTAGTCAGTATAAATTCGATTGATAAAAATTTGAAATATAAAAATGACGATCTGGGAGATCATGGTTCCCGTCATCAGAGTCAAGATCGCAGATACCACTGGACTACGATTCTTCTCGCGCAGCAGCTTTTCATGTAGTCGATGCCAGATCCCCCGCAATTCTTTCACCTCCTCAGATAGAAGATTCTCTCGTTTTCACCGGCATTTCACCGTCCTAAGTTCTTCTAACGTGAGTGTCTTGAAACGTACCAACCGTACCCATAACAACTGAGATAGAATATTGGCCAATTGAGCCTCACTATTCTCTTGATATTAGACTCGGGTGTGAAGCCGAAAGAAAGAAGCTTCGGGTCTAGCTGCTGGAAGAGCGATTTATGGAGCTCCTTGCGGACGCGTTGTTTTCGCGGGACCTTGATCCATTCCAAGATAAGTTCTCGACAGTTTGACAGTGTAAGCATGTTCACACCACACATGCCATAGGTAATATCACTTTGAGTAGCCCATCGGCAGCAGTCCTGTTCCCAAGCTACAACATCAAAGACATTATCTCCACAACGCAGTTTCACACCTCTTAGATATGATCCAAGTATTTTCAAAGCCGGCTTTCCCGTATTATAAATACGAGCGCGAATAAATGATGGAGAGGCGAGCACTTCGGGAATTCTATTGCCCGTGACACTTTTACCTATTTGGTCAAATATATTCCCATTGAGAATTGCATTTTCGCCAAATGCATTCTTAATAGTGAGCGCTAAGTCGAGCGCATAATCAGTTGCATCCCTACCAATTACTCTTCTATAATAACTCTTTTCAGACTCCTCCATATGCGAGTCTACAACGACAGTATGCGGCATATCGTAATATCCACATATTTCATGCGAAATCGTCAAGTCTGGCGTTTCATCAGTGAACGAAGGATGGCGAAAAGTAAATGTTTTCGGATTGTCACCCAGCTCTTTCATAAATGCGAAATTGACCCTACTATCATATCCAGCAGTTAACGGACACAGCAGGTCATAATACTTATTATATTCCCGATATATATTACTCATAAGAAACAATGTTTTTCCTATGACCTCATCGAGAGTCGTTCGTCTGGCCAGCCCTGGAGTTTCCCACACACGTTCGGCATATTGTTGACGAACATAAAGTATATGATTCGGGAGAAGAATTCTGACATGGTCAAAGCTGGTCACATTGTTCGGAAGGGGCTGACCATCAGGAGCATTCGTTGTAATCTTCACCATCTGAGAATCCGAACGGTTGCTCACATAAGCACCTACCAGATTCTCTGACACACCACAGGCCACCACGGGATCCTCGTGAGTATAGAAGACGGACATACTGCATGTCGCGTCCCCCCAGACCACAGTTTCTCCATCAACACTTAAGTAGACGATGTATTTTCCTGCGAGACGGTTACACAGCTCATATGCGTACTTGATTCCCGACTCGGCTGCAGCCTCGAGAATCATCTGCGGTATTTCGTCACGGGATCGCTCACCATGCGCATCAACACAAAAACCAATAACAACAGCCTGTGAGGACCCTTCCGCATTTGTGAATTCTCTGCTCTCAGTCTTCTCGGTTGTATTGAGAAATAGAGAACCAGCGAGCTCTTCCGACTGGGCAAAAGCTTCATCAGGCTCCTGGGTAATTGAGTAAGCAAAAACTGCGTCGCCTGGTATCTCCAGCATGAACTGTCCTCCTGCATATCTCACTGGCAAGTCCGCGAGTCTAGCAAGACAATACTCTATATTGTCTAACCAGTTTAGGTCCCGTCACACAGAACTGAAGCAGTACTTGTGGTTCTCTTCTGTATGATGTTGACTGCGATTCCTGCTCTTCCACATTCGCTCGTCGAAGGGAGCGTTTAATGAAGTTTTTCGATCTCAAACTGACATCCCCCCGGTGGGTCACAGACTCTTCAGGCAGGCTCCACGTCTGGTCAATGTCCAGCGATACGCAGCTCATCATGCAGATGTTATCCAGTGGCGTAAATGAAGACATTTTGGCGAAACTTCCTGGCCACTGGACCATCGTCGATGAGCGAGAGGAAAACCCGATTATAGCCAGTGACCGGATTCGTTCCCATCCGCTTGCCTATGCATTTGTTAACGGAACGTGGTTAGTTACCGACGACTTCGAGGCTACTCGCACATTGAAATCACTTGAGCGGAATGACCAACAGGCTCGGATATTTGAGAGTACAGGCTTTTGTATCGGCCCTTACACTCTCGCAGAAAGCATTTGTTCAACTGAGGCCGCCCACTACGTCATCCTTAAGAAAGATGGGGAGAAAGAGTCTCGCCTTTACACGCGATATGCCTTCTCTCCAGACAGTGTTACCGATGCTGAAGAATTTAGTGACTTATTCAAGCATGCGCTCGATAGCAGCATAGGGCGCCTCCTCGACGTCGTCGGGGAAAGGCAACTTGTCATTCCTCTATCCGGAGGGCTCGACTCACGGCTTCTCGCATCCTACCTACGGTTGAAACATGTCGAAAATGTGATCGCATTTACGTACGGAAAAGATGACAGCGATGAAGTCAACATCTCGCATCTGGTTGCAAATGAATTAGGAATTGACTGGTTTGTGGTCCCCCTTGATACTTCAAAAGTCCACAAAGCTGTGACAGGATCTGATTTCGAGCACTTTCTCAGAAAAACCTGGAAAGGAACATCACTCCCACACATTCAAGATTGGTATCCACTTAGTGTTATTAAAGAAAACAAGCTCGTCGAGGACGATGCTGTTTTCCTGCCTGGCCATACGATTGTCGGCAATATGCACGACGAAAATCTTTGCGAAAAAGGGCATTCGTACAAAGAGATCTTGGCCGCAATAACTAAACACCACGCTAATCTTCAAGGCTGCTATCATGCCATTGGCCGCGATCCGGTTTGGCAAGCAGAACTTCAACGAGCAGCTTTAGAAATTGGTTCCAGAAATAATCCCCGAGCGACACAAGAGCTTATCGAATGGTTCAACCTCAGGGAAAGACAGGCTAAATATATCAATAATTCAATGTCGACGTACGAGTTCTTTGGCTATTCGTGGGCACTGCCGATGCTGGACCATGAATTTTGGATGCTATGGCTAAAGGGCGGATCGCACCTGACTCTTACCCGCGAATGGTATTCAAGATTTACCTCCCATCTTTATCAGGAAGCAACCGGCCGTGACGCACGGCTATTTCATCAGGCACCCATCCGACTGACACCCGCCATAAAGCGCCCCCTACAAGCCGTAGCAAAAGCTACGCGTGCCGACAACTTTATTGCCAAGTATCGTTCAGTCCGCATTATGATGAACCATCCTATGGCTTTCGAAGCTTATTCAAGTCTTTCACGCCTACAGCAGCTCCACGCATATCAGTGCGGGAAAAAGCAAGTCGGGCTATGGGCAAAGGAATTCGTGGAAAAAGGGTGGTGTGGGCATGAGAATCTACTTCCGCCAGCCGACCAATAGATCTCGCTTCCTATTCTCAGTCATAAGGAATTGCCGATGCATAAACGCCTTGATTCCCTGACCGGCTTACGATGGTGGGCAGCATTTGGCGTCTTCGCATACCATATGGCGAATCTGGCACCCCTTCGGCATCAGTCGCTCCTGAACGTGGGATATACGGGTGTTTCATTTTTCTTCGTTCTTTCCGGTTTCGTCCTCACTTGGTCAGCCACGCCGTCAACGGGCATTCGACAATTCTGGTGGAGAAGATTCGCCAGGATATGGCCGGCCCATCTCGTGGCATTGATACCCTGTCTTTTCGTTTTCTATTCTTTTTTCACACCGCCTGATGATCAGTCCTGGGTCAAGCAGTTCTCACTTCCAGTCATTGCACTGTCAATCATCTTGCTCCAGGGGTTTTCCACCCAGCCTGCGGTACTGTTTTCAGGAAATCCCGCGGCTTGGACTCTTTCGTGTGAAGCATTCTTCTATTTCCTTCACCCCTTGGTGAATCCGAGCAGAACGATGAAAAAGAAAGCTTCCTCTGCCCTGTTGACGAGTGCCGTTGGGGTAGGCGTTGTCATGTGCCTGCTTCGTGCTTCAGGAGTTATGATTTCTCCTCCGTTGGAAAGACTCTGGGAATTCTTTCTCGGGATGGCGCTCGCTCATCTTTTGCGCGCCGGCGTACGCTTTCATCTTCCTGCGTGGTCTACCTACGTCATGATTTCTGGCGTCATCGCCTTTTACTGGCTCCTGAATTCGCGATATCACGACCAATCAGGCCCTTTCATCAGCTCCTTAAGGACTTTCACTCCCGTCATCCTGGCACTCGCCTACACCGTAATGATTGGTATCTGCGCATCGGCGGACATCGAAGGGCACTATTCACCCCTGAGGCACCGGTTCCTCGTGACAGGCGGTGAATGGTCGTATGCTTTTTACCTCGTCCACGCTACTGTCCTCTATTCCTTCAAGAACTTCACTGGACTCATTCCGTGGGGAGTGTGGACTATCCCTGTGTGGTGCGTCGTATTCATCATCGCGCTTGCTGCGGCCGGCGGACTCCACTTATTGATCGAAAAACCTCTGGAAAGGAGGCTTCGTCGGTGGGGTGACTTAAGATTTGGGAATTTTCGTCGTTCTTAAGGCGCAACCTTTCGCCTCATTAAATCGCCTGAAGTATTTCATTGAGTCGATGACTGAATGCAGGAGCCATGCTTCTGGCGTAGTCGAGGGTGACATGGTTATGGTCCAAGTACACGAAAACATTCCCGATGATCGTCGGACATTGATCATCAATACAAAATGCTTCATCAGTCATATCTATCTGATGAAAACCGTCATACTCCTCTAAAGCAAGGCCTGGGTCAACTTCAGCGAAATATTGCGTCCTGTCAAGCACACATCCGCCGTAGAGCTCATCCGGCTTCCTCTGGTCAGAACAGTCATACAAGCTCTCAGCGCTTCTCAAGTTATCGCGAACTCCGATGACGGTGTGGCCTTGAGTGGTAAGCTTCGCAACCACCTCTTCTAGGCCGGCAACCACCTTTTCGTCAGGCGCATCAACGGCGGCCGCCGTACTGATCACAATTATCGCGTCAAAGTTTTCTCGCTCGATATATTTGAGGATTTTCTCGTTCTGATCACGACATTTTCCTTTGTATTCTTCAGGACTGCCAAACGGACAGGCACCCATCAGGACTGCATCAGCGCTCCAACTTGCTGATGTCAGGAACGGCACAATCTGGGTTAGAATCATTTGCTCGGCGTGCGAATCTCCTGCAATCAGTATTCGTCCGTTTGCCGCGTCAGCATCGCCCCATCGGTTGCATGAGGATTTTTCTGATTCAAGTTCTTCTTCAGCCTCAGCATCGCAGTCATCGGGGAAGCTTGCCCATTGGGAGTCAAGAGCGAAGGGGCTTGGAATCGGCTCCTCAGTAAAGTTGTTGTCCGCATTAAGGCTAGCTCCCGGGAGATCTGCGAGCACTCTTGCTCCGGGGTATGCCTGGGCCTCTTCGCCGCTCTGCAGATCCATTGCCAGACTATCTGCGGCACCCTGACGGAACACGGAGAACGCCACGAGTAGAGGAGCACAGCCAACGACCAGCGAAACAGCAACGACGATCGCCTTATTGATTGTTCGAGCATTAACCCATTTCCCCTGCCGAGCCGGATCGTCTACGAACCGTGTCAGGCCAAGGGCCACAACTAGGGAAACAACAATGAGGATGCACCCCTGAGCGACATCAAGTCGTGGCTGGCCAAGTGCAGCGAGCACCAGAGTAAAGATAGGCCAATGAACAAGATAGACGGCATATGAGATATCACCGATATTGGGTAGCGGTGTTTTTGACACGAAACGTGAAGCAGAAAATCTTGAATCTGACGGAAACAGTAGAATCGCTGATACTGCGAGCATCGGGACTACAGCCATCGGACCGGGATAGGTACCTATCTCAACCAAGCAATACACAATGAGAACTAAGAGTCCCGCCCATGCCACTGGGAAGCGGTGCTTAACATACTTCTGGAGCCATGGAGCGGCTGCAGCAATGGCTGATCCTAGGGAGAATTCCCAGATGCGGGCGCGGGTGTCAAAGTATACTGAAGCATCATTTGGGGCCCAGAACAAAAGCCATAACAGAGATACCAGCGTCAAAATCATGAAAGAGGCGAACACTACCGGACGAATTTTCTTCCGGTCTTTTCTGGCAAGCAGGACGCATATGGTCATCAGAAATGGCCAAAGCAGAAATACTTGCCCCTGCATGGACATGGACCACAGATGTTGAAGCGGGCTGGCCAGGCCGACGTTGTTAGCGTAGTAGTCAGCCGAGACTCCGACGAGGCGCCAGTTTTGCCAATACGTTATAGAGGCAATTCCTTGGGTCAGAATTTCAAGCCATCTCGAAGGCGGGAGAATGGCCAGCGAGGCAACAACTGTCAATAAAACGGTGGCGACTAGCGGAGGCAACAGGCGCTTGAAGGTATTAGCCCACCTTTCGACGAAGAACGGCATCGCTCCGTGCTCAGAGCGGCGCACGAAAGAAGAGGTCATCAAGAAGGCGGAAATCATGATGAACGCATCAACGCCGATGGGGGAACCGATGCGCCACGCGTGATACAGGAGGACTTGCACCATGCATAGTGCGCGAAGACCTTGGATATCCAGCCGTTTGGGTGATCTTCTTAAGACATCTGCCCTATTCGTGCTGTTCGCTGCCAGGGCATGATTCTTGCTCGCTACTTCAGACATCTTTTTGTTGGGAAATCCTGAATCTCGTTGATGGTGCTAGTCATAATCCTGTAGCAGTTCATCTTAACGCAGTCTCTTGAGGATCAGCGTAGCCAACCATCTGTCTTCAATAGGGCTCCTTTTACTCTTCGCTTCTTTCGCTGAGTTTATGCTCGCTCTTAGCTGCTTTCTTGCTTTGCCTCATGACGAAAATGCCAGTCATTAAACAAGCCATCACGGAACCAGTAAGTAAGGCCCAAGTCGCACGCCCAACAAGATCTAGCGGTAAGCAAGTCAAAGCCAGATATGCACCGGCAACCCCGGTCCCCCATCCAACAGCAAGAAGAATATAGCGTTCGAATGCCACAAGGCACGCACACGCTAGCTGCGTTGCAGCAATCATGACCGTAGCTGTTGCCACTATTGCAGACTCAAATCTGCTTGGGGAATATTGAGAACCAAATAAGACGTGCACTGCAAGCGGTCCACAACCATATCCGACGGCAAAAGCGACAATGGCACAAAAAGATGCGAGCAAGTATGAACGTAAAACAACTTGTGCTAGTTTTCTGCTCTTGCCACCGCGTATCAGCCGAACCACTTGCGGAACAGCCACCGCTTGTATAGGCGCCACTAGGATCAGCGGCACTCGTGAAGCTGTAACGATTGTGAAAAAGGAGCCCAGTCCTTCGCTTGTACCGACTATAGCTGTCACAAACGCTGGATACCCTGTAATGAGAACTGCAGACAGTGCAATCCCCGTCCCTAAAACCGCTAGACGACGAAGAATCGAAAGCCACGAGACATTGCATTCTGTACGCCCTACAAACCGCGCGGTCGGAATCAAGAAGAACGAAAATGCATAAGACCCAGTTGCAACCGCCACGATCGAATAGGACAGCAGGCTCTCTCGCAGAGCTATGTACATAAAGACTGCCACTGCTACCAATCGCAAGACAGGTTCTATAACTAAGAGTGCTGCATATTGAAGATGCTCTTCGCGTCCCACCAATACACCGCGCACCACAAATTGTGGAATAAAACCAAGCACTGCGATTAATACAGCATAAACACCTATGCTCCCGAGTTCTTGGCTTAGCCTTTCAAAAAAGCCTGACACTAATCCTGCAACACCAATTGGCACTACAGCACATAGCGATATGATACAAACCTTCAGTGGGTAGTTATTGGGGCCTGAACGGTCGAAGTCCAGATTCGCCTGTTGTCTGGAGATCTCCTGTTCAACAACTGAAAAAGCGGAACCAAATCCAAATATCAATCCCCACGATGCCTGAAATGCAGAATACTCATTGGGCGTAAGCACTCTCGCCACATATGCAAGTAAAATATAGCCCAAAAAAGATGCAAGTAAAAGTGCAACTCCAATAGGACCAATTTTACTAATCAGTCTTCTCATTCTCGCCTCGACACATCTTCGCGAGCAGCAAGTTCCACGAGCCCCGCAAAAGTCCTCCAGTAAACGCTACGCCAAACAAGGGCAACAAAGCAGAAACACAGAGCGCATCATGCGTGGATGCGCCACAATACCGAGAGACTTTCCCAGCTGCCCCATCAGCAAGAAGAGCAACGAGAGCCAGGTGCTTCGGATGGCTCTTTCCGAGAAGACCCAGTATGACAAGCGAGCCGGTGCCCACAAAAAAGAACCGCCGCACGGGGTTTGAATACGTCAAATACGAATCGACGAAGGTAGTCCCCCTATAAAACACCTGTTTAATCCAGTTCCTAAAGTTGTCGCGACTTTCGTATTCGCACACAAAGCGTGGATCAATAAAATAACCCGTTTCACCGGCAATATAGCGAATAAGTCGGGTATCATCCGATACTAATTTTAGATTAGAATAGCTTGATGTAAAGTTCTCATATGCGCTTTTCAACAAGTTCCGTGGTGCAAGAAAACATCCTGTTCCCTTGGGAAAGACCTCGAAATTCTCAATATCGACACGGATGCGTTTCCTAGTGCGGAAATAGCGATGCCATCCAATGGCGGTAAGACCAGCCCAAAATCCTGCATAAGCATTTCGCTCAGTACGAACAACAACATCGCCGTTGTAAGACATGTCTTCATTCGATTTAAGATCATTCCAGACAAAGTCGAGGGATTGTCGCTGGAGAAAAACACGCGAATCGTGCAGAAGAACATAATCCGTGTTCAATTGCTCTAATCCAAATTTTCGAGCAAGAAACCTGCCTTGATTCGACCGATGAAACACTCTGAAGCCATATTTTCCCGAAAGCTCATCCAGTATGACTGGCGAACTATCCGTGGAACCATCGTCAACAATCACAACATCAGCTTTCAGATTTGCGTAACCCAGCGCATCAGCCAACGCTTCAAGGGCACCAGAGATCCATCGCTCTTCGTTGTAGACCGGCACCACGACACCGAGTGTCTCGGACATAGCTGAACCTTCCTGACGCTGCTAGATTGTATGCAGCTAAGGATACTCAAGTTTCTAGGATGACACATGATTGCCTTCATATACGGGACGACGGCCGAACTGATTAAAATCGCGCCAGTACTACGTCTTTTGGACGAACGCGGAGTCCGCTATCTCCTTTGGTGCACTGCCCACCACTCAATGGAGGCGATAAACTCTACATCGCAGGAGTTCGGCATTAGACCTCCGGATAGATGGTTTGTCACCGACCCGAAGCTCACTCCGCTGAGTTCAAATAGCCAGGTACCGCAATGGGCCTGCTCTGTGCTTTCTTACTCACATCACAATAGGCAAGCCTTACTTAACGATCTAAAGCAGGATGCTCATCGTGCCTACGTCGCAGTTCACGGAGACACCTTCACCACACTGCTAGGGGCGAAGATCGCGCGAAGGCTCGGTGCACGTGTTATTCACATCGAAGCTGGGATGCGTTCAGGATCACTATTTTCCCCTTTTCCTGAAGAAATAGATCGAATTTTGACAGCCAAGCTCACCGACATCCATTTCGCCCCAAGTCCGAGGGAAGTGCATAACCTTCGAAAGGCACGAGGGATCGTTGTCAACACTGAGGCGAACACCATAATCGATGCACTCAGGCTCGCTGTCGATAGCGCCAGCGTTGCTGAAGAGCTACCAAGTCGCTATTGCCTTTTGACGCTTCACCGATTTGAGCTGCTGCGATCTACAAGCGACTTCACCGCAGTTGTTCACTGTATGAAAGAACACTCAAAGAAAATACCCGTGATATGGGTCATGGGTGGACCAGAGACAGTCAAGGTAAAGGCACTAGGCTTAGATTCTCTATTCGACTCAGATTTCCAACGTTGGGAGAAACGATCGTACTTCAATTTTGTTCCTCTTGTTTCCCACGCAGACCACATCGTGACCGACTCAGGGGGGCTCCAGCAAGAAGCAACAATACTCGGAATCCCGCTTGCGGTGCATCGAAAGAAAACAGAAACTCGCCACCTAGATGGCTATCAGACTTTCAATCTGACTCATATGTCCATTAGTGCTCTGAAAGACTTCTTTCTCAACGTGGACTCTTTTCGGCATGAGTCTACCCTGAATAAATATCACCCCTCCTCCACCATTGTGAATACGCTTGAGTCTTTGGAGATTATTTAGGATTAATATGCCTACAAGTCTCATTTCCTGGACACATATTGTCTTACCAATATTAGGTGCCATATTCTGGCTCTACGCTCCAGGGCTTTTCATCGGACGTTCGTGGCGCGTCCGAGGCCTGCTGCTATGGGGGATAAGTCCCCTGATTTCCGTTGCCTTCTTTGCGATCTCTGCCATACTGTTCCCATACTTTTCCATTCCATGGAACCCGCTTTGGGTGGCACTCGCAGGCGCCCTTATCTCACTGTTAGGCAGCTTGCGACCTTCAGTATGGAGACAGGTCCTTCCATCCCGCCAGGCACTTCTATCTACGCGTAGCATTCTCTTAGTCGGCGCGATTATTGCCTCTGCCGTTCTCATTGCTGCACGGCTAATTGGCGCATTTGGCATTCCGGGTGCTTTTTCTCAAACCTTCGACGGGGTCTTTCACGTCAACGTTGTTCAATGGATCACCCAAAAAAACGACGCTTCTTCTCTTCACATGTCGATTGTCCCCGGCGGGCCCAGTTTTTATCCAGCTGCGTTCCACGCGATCGCCTCCCTCGTTACCCTCACTTTTGGCACCCCGATACCCGTTTCAGTGAATTCTGTTGTCATAGTCATCGCCTCCTGTGTGTGGCCGGGAAGCGTTGCCGCATTGGTTTCCTCGCTGCGACCAACGAGCTCCAAAGAGATTTACTTGTCCCTTCTTTTTGCCACGCTCTTCCCGCAATTTCCATTTCTCTTTATTTCATACGGCGTTCTTTACCCAAATCTTCTAGCATATTCTCTTATTCCGGCCGCATTCGCAGTCTCGGTAACTTTACTTTTTGATAGGTTCGGCCCGCATAATTGGGAAATTATCCTCATACTCCTAGCTTCACTCGCTGCGCTAGCACTTTCCCAACCCAATGCTCTATTTTTGTTTATAATCGCGGTCGCACCACTATTAGTGTATTGGGCTTGGTCTATTCTTCCGCGTGCACTTTTCAAGAAAGGTCCAGCCTGGGCACGTTTCGTAGCAGCAGCGATAGCGACCAGCCTCATAGTCGTGTCATACCTTATCTTGGAAAAAATCACGTCAATTCCAGGTACTCAACTCGGAAAGATGCGTGCCACGCAAACAGCGTGGGAACCACAGGGCGATAAGTGGGAAGCGCTTTGGCGAGTTCTGACATTTGGTGTGGGTATCAATATCAATGTGCCGGCCTTGTCATGGGGAGGACTGCTGTTAGCTCTTGCTACAGTGATTGGCGCACTGGTATGTCTTTGGAGACCCCGGTACCGCTTTTTGCCTTTCAGCTACTCCACACTCGGATTCCTTGCTGTCACTGCATACGCTCTAGACTTCCCGCGACGAGCTTCCATTCTTGGCCTGTGGTATTCCGACTCTCAACGCCTTTATGCTGCCTTACCGCTCTTAGCGGTGCCAATAGCTGCAATTGGGCTGACTGCGGTTACACAATGGACTACAGCCACACTTCTTTCTTCCTCGCATCGCTCAACAAGAAATATCATTGTTTTCTTAGCCATCGGAGTCTTCGTTATCGTTTTGACATTTTCCGATGAAATGAATCAAGCGAGTCTGTCACTCCGCGAACGATACCGCATTCCTCAAACGGACAGCGATCAGCATTATCTTCTGTCGCTTGATGAATACCAACTTCTCAGTCGTATCTCCAATCATGTCGCCCCAGACGAAGCGATTATGGGCGACCCCTGGGACGGTTCGTCCTTCGTGTGGGCAGTATCGGGTAGAAAAGCCGTTTTCCCCCAACCAGCGCTAACTTATCCACCGAACTCAGATCAAACTCTGGTCGCCAATAATCTAAGAAATGTTGCAAGTGATCCCACGATTTGTCCAGCCTTAAACCGTCTCAATGCATACCATGTTCTCGACTTTGGGGAAGACTTCATCCTATGGGATGGGTTCGTCAACGGCGAGAATGAGTTCTTTCGTGGCTTCGAGCATCTTGACACGGCTCCCGGGATCACTCTAGTCGACAAGCAGGGAAATGCCCGTCTATATGAAGTGACCGAATGCACTCACAAGTAAGTTGTTCTAATCTTCTTTCGCAGTGCCTTTGCCGTCTGAGAGGTCATAACGCAGCAGCGCAATTTCCTCGATGATTCTTCTTCTGTCCTCTTCCAGCCTCGTCACTACCACGCTTTGGTGAAGCTGCAAAACGACCAGAACAGCTACTACGACGACAAGGACCATGTTTGAAGCAAGCTGGAATCCTAAAAGATGCGCGATCCTATCTACAACTGAAGGAAAGATCGCTCCCAAGAATGCAAGAAGATCCAAACTCAGCCAAAGCCAAATGTACTTTTCCTTGATCTGCTTCTTCTGAACTAAACGGACCAAAACTATAGCAATCGAGAGAATAAAAACTGCCAGTAGTATACGATATCCCATTTTCTTCTCTCTATCTCGGCGTGATGACAGCGATGCCTAGGGCCAGCATCGACCGCAAAAGATAGACCGCGGATTTTAGTGGAGAGTGCGAAGGAGTGCCAGCCAAGCGCTTTCTCATTGTCACCCCGACTTGCGTGATACGAAGGTTATTTTTCGAAGCGATCACTATGGCATTAATGGTATCCCCTAGATATTCTGCAGGATATTCGCGAGAATACAATTCGATTGCCTTGCATGAATATGCTTTAAAGCCGGATGTAACATCTGTTAAGTCGGTGTGGCAGATGTGCGATAGAGCCTTTCCCAAAAAACGCATTGCCCATTTTCTTGGCCCTCTCACAGCATATTTGCCGACACCTGCAAAACGCGAACCTATCACGACGTCATATCCATCGTCTAAAGTCGCAATCAAATGAGAGATGTCTTCCGGGTTGTGCTGACCATCCGCGTCCACTTGAACTGCAACGGCATAGCGAGAGAGCTGCGCAAACTTAAAGCCCGCTCGCATAGCACCGCCAACGCCAAGATTAATTGGTAGATCCAACACTTCAGCGCCCGACTCACAGGCTATGGCGACAGTCGCATCGGTCGAGCCGTCGGAGACAACAAGGACTGACGCTTCGGGGAGCGATTCCTTGACCTCTGTTATAACAGACCCGACACTCGCCTCTTCGTTCCATGCAGGAATAATGACAAGTACGCCCCCACCTACGCATGAATCGATTGCGGTTGCCCGTCTCTCAAAGGCATCAACCACTATCTCACTCCAACAGTTCTCAAAGGTATCTTGCCCCTCCGTTCAGCTCTACTCGTCACTTTTTGAGTGGACGGTTTTCGCCTAGATTACGCCCATCCACATAGTTATACGTTTTCTCTCGCAACAGTAATAAAGTATTTGATAGCTGAGCGTTTTACAGAGGAAAGGCCGCGACTGTATTCCTCACTCAAAGTGCACAACCTCATTGGATGAAGCGGACTTCAGGATTGCTTCGACCACGCGCAGCGCAGCAAGGCCGTCATTCATCGTGACGTGCTCATCGCCAACGCCCCAGATGGCGTCGCGGAAGTGCTCCTGCTCCACGGCGATCGGCTCACGCTTGGTCAAGGCGTAGCGCGTCATGGTGCCTTCGGACACTCCGCGGAATGCGGCGATCTGATCCCACTGGACAGGCATCTGGCCGTTTTCGAAGAAGGTCAGATCCCCCATCACGGTGTTGGCGACCAGCGCGCCATGCTCGCCGGTGACGATCGTGGTGCGGTCCTTGTACGGAGTGAGCCAGTTGACCAGGTGGTTGACCAGCACTCCGTTGGCGAAACGACCCGACACCGTGACCATGTCCTCGTGTTCACGCCCCGACCGGTACGCGGTCTGTGCGAATAGTTCGGCATAGGTGGAGCCGGCGACCCATGCGGCCAGATCCACGTCGTGAGTGGCCAGATCCTTGACCACGCCGACATCGGAAATACGAGCCGGGAATGGGGACTGACGACGCGTGACGATCTGGTAGACCTGACCGAGCTGCCCGTCCTGAACGCGGCGACGCATCTCCATAATCGCCGGGTTGCAGCGCTCCACGTAGCCAACAGCGCCGACAAGTCCTGCTGCGTTGAACGCATCAGCCAGACGCTGCCCGGCCTCAACACTTGCGGCAAGCGGTTTCTCAACCAGTGTGTGAACCCCAGCTTCAGCCAGTTTGAGAGCCGCTTCCTCGTGGAAAATGGTGGGGACAGCAACAATGGCGGCGTCAATCCCGGTTTCGATCAGAGCATCAACGTCTGGAAGAACAGGCATGTCACCGGCAACGCCGAAACGGTCACCACTGGGATCGGCAATGCCGACCAGATCGAACCCTTCGGTTGAGCGTGCGTTGCGCACGTGGTGACGTCCCATCGAACCGATGCCGAGGACACCCACGCGAATAGGCTGTCCTTTCTCAATGCGATGCTGCTCGGGTGCTGATGATGTCATGCGACTCACGCTCCAGCCTTGGCGCATGCGGACACGGCCTCAACGATGCGATCCAGGTCTTCAGCCGACAGGGAGGGGTGAACCGGCAGGGAGACAACCTCGCGGGCAGCCTTTTCCGTGTTCGGCAGTTCAAGACCCTCAGCGTAGGGTGCCAGGGACTGCAGGCGGTGATTCGGAATCGGGTAGTACACGCCGGAGCCGACCTGCCATTCGTCTTTCAGTGCGTCGCGGAACGCGTCGCGCTCTTCTCCGGTCGCACCTTCCAGACGGATTGTGTACTGGTGGTAGACGTGTGAGTAGCCTTCCGGCACGGTCGGGGTGACCACGCCGTCCACAGAGGCGAGACCCTCGCTGAGCTTTGCAGCGTTCTCCTTGCGGGTCTTCGTCCAGCCTGCGAGTTTCTTCAGCTGTGTGCGCCCAACAGCAGCAGCCACATCGGTCATACGGTTGTTCAGGCCGACCAGCTCATTGGCGTACTGCTTTTCCATGCCCTGGTTTCGGATCAGGCGGCAGCGGCGAGCAAGCTCATCGTCAGCGGTGGTGACCATGCCGCCCTCAAGGGACGTCATGTTCTTCGTCGGGTAGAAGGAGAAGGATCCCCAACTGCCGAACGTCCCCACCGGCTTGCCGTTGATCGACGCGGCGTGTGCCTGAGCGCAGTCTTCGAAGACCAGCAGATTGTGCTTCTTGGCGATCTCAAGGATGGCTGGCATGTTGGCCGGCAGGCCGTACAGGTGCACGACCTCGATGGCTACGGTCTTGTCAGTGATTGCAGCTTCAACGCTGGCCGGATCGAGGGTGAACGTGTTGACGTCAATATCAGCAAACACAGGGTTGGCTCCTGCGATGGCAACGGAGTTGCCGGTGGCAGCGAAGGTGAACGACGGAACGATGACTTCAGCGCCTTCCGGCAGCTGTGAGGCCAGCGTGGCGACATGCTGAGCTGATGTGCCGGAGTTGACGGCCACGCAGTTCACGCCTGCGACAACCTGCTCAGAGAATTCTTCTTCGAAAGCCTTGACCTGAGGGCCCTGAACAACCATTCCGGTTGCGAGCACATCGTCAACAGCCTGACGCTCGTCGTCACCGATCAGTGGCTTTGCAGGCGGGATAAATGCACGTTCCATTAGTGAGAAACCTCTTTCAACGTTGTCTGTCCATCACTTGATTGTTCTTCGTAGTACAGGTCACCAGTCAAAGGGCAGCGGTACAGTGTCTGCCCCTCGTTCACCGGTTCGAGAGCGCTGCGAGCGCCCTCGTCAATGTCATGTCGATCCACTGGTTCAAGGCGTGCGCCCGAGCGGCCGACCCACCCAATGCGCCTGGCTGGCACGCCGGCAACAAGGGCGAAATCAGGGACGTCCTTCGTGACGACTGCTCCGGCAGCGACTGTGGCCCATGCGCCAATCGTCACGGGCGCCACGCACACGCTGCGAGCGCCAATTGCGGCGCCTTCCTTGATGGTGACGCCAACCGGCTCCCAGTCAGATGCAGATTTGATGGTTCCATCCGGGTTGACGGCCCTGGGGAAGTGATCGTTGGTCAGGACTGCTGCCGGACCGATAAAGACACCATCGGCAAGGGATGCGGGCTCATAGACAAGGGCGTAGTTCTGCACTTTGCAGTTGTTCCCCATGCGAACGCCCTCGCCAATATAGGCACCACGGCCAACGATGCAGTTTTCACCGATGTGAGCATCTTCGCGTACCTGGGCGAGATGCCAGATGCTGGAGCCTTCGCCAATGGACGCGCTCGATGCAACATCGGCAGTATCAACAATTCTGGGCATATACCCTCCTGACGTACTGTAGCCACTTAATCATACGCACTCACAGCCCAAGATCACAGGCACCACCCGCACACTTCGGCAATGCGCAGGCAGAGCGTGCGCACCGGTGTGGAATAATGCCAGCATGGAGCGATATGAGGACACGTGGCTGATTGTGCCTTTATATAACGAGGCCACAGTTGTCGGACAGGTGATCCAGCAGGCGCGGCGCACGTTCCCGAACATTGTGTGCGTGGATGACGGGTCAAAAGATGATTCCGCCAGACAGGCGCGTCTAGCCGGGGCACACGTGGTAACGCATCCCATTAACCTCGGTCAGGGCGCGGCGCTACAAACTGGATTCGAATACTTCCTCACCCGCACCGACGGCACCTACGCCGTCACCTTTGATGCCGATGGACAACACCGCGTCGAAGACGCAGTGGCAATGCGCCGCACCTCAATCGATACCGACACGCCGATTATCTTCGGCTCCCGCTTCCTTGAAGGTCACGTCGATATTTCCAGTTTCAAGCGTGTGGTGCTGAAAACGGCAGCGCTGGTGACTCGCGTGCGCACCGGAATGAAACTGACCGATGCGCACAACGGTCTGCGATTACTGCGCCGCGACGCTGTCGAACACGTGCATTTGACGCAAAACCGTATGGCACATGCTTCTCAAATCGTTGCCCAACTGGCGCGTTCAAAGATGAAGTGGCTGGAATTTCCGGTCACGATCATTTACACCGACTACTCGCGCTCCAAGGGACAGTCACTGCTGAACTCCATTAATATCCTCGTCGAATTGCTGATGGGGTGAGCGACATGTTGACAAATTACTGGCTTATCAAGCTACTCCTGCTGGCGGGGCTGCTACTGCTGGCATGGTTCGTCATGCGTCCCATACGCAATCCGAACCAACTGGCGCTCAAACGCCTCGGCATGCTGCTGATGATCGTCTTTGCAGCATTCGCGGTGCTCTTTCCCGGTCTGCTGAACCGTCTGGCCGCCTGGCTGGGCGTGGAGCGAGGCATCAACCTCCTGCTCTACGCGTTGGTTTTGGCTTTCTTCATGCAAGTTGCCACGACGTATCGGCGCGATGCCGATACGGAAAAACGTTTAACTCAGTTAGCTCGCGCTATCGCGCTGTCAACACACCCGCCGCTTCCTCACTATCGTGATGACGATGCATATTCTGGGACAACCTCTGACAGCGTTTTCCCTGCCGATGCCAAGGATTCAACGGAACCTGTGCCAGATGGCGATGAAACGAAAGATGCCGGCGCCCCCCTCGATAATGACGCTGACGACAAGTAGCATCGGCGGTCAATCTGGGCAACGATGGCGCTTTGACCTCGGGCTGCGTACGCTGGCACGCCAGGGGCCGCATATGCACGAGGAACGACACGACAAACCTTGCAGTCTCAATAACGTTTGGATAACGATTTTCCGGTACAATCACACTCAATGAGTACAGCCAAACGATTTCTTGCGTTTCGCGCAATGCAACATAGCGCCACTGAAGTTCGATACTTCAGCGCGATTCGCGCTGTCCTCGGCGTGCTGGTCTCGCTTGTATTGTTAGCAGGCTGTACAGGCTTCTTTGTGATTAAAGATTTTCGTGACCAACTCTCCGAAAACATCATCGATATCAGCGATTTCGACAAGGGCGGCACGACCGACGAAGAGAAACCACCAGGGGATCCTTTCGCCGGCAAAGCGCTGAACATTCTGGTTTCCGGCATTGATTCGCGTAACAACGCAGACTACGCGTATGGCGATCCCGACGAGATCGACACCATTCGCTCAGATACCACGATGATCGTGCACATCTCGCAGGATCGCTCGAGGGTACAGGTGGTGTCGATTCCGCGCGACCTGATGACGACGATCCCCTCATGCCAGTCAGCCGAAGGCTACGAGACCTACGAACACTATGGTCAGTTCAACTCTGCCTTTGCTGACGGGGCAGGCAAAGATGACATCGCCGGCGGGATCGCATGCACGAAAGCGACTGTCGAGTTATTGACAGGACTTGAGCTGGACGGGTTCGTAGTCGTCGATTTC
This sequence comes from Pauljensenia sp. UMB10120, assembly GCF_030212035.1. Classification (NCBI taxonomy): domain Bacteria; kingdom Bacillati; phylum Actinomycetota; class Actinomycetes; order Actinomycetales; family Actinomycetaceae; genus Pauljensenia; species Pauljensenia sp. UMB10120. The sequence continues at coordinate 205,654 of NZ_JASODH010000005.1, forward strand.
GCTGGTTTTGCGCATATGGTGGACGCGCTCGGCGGAGTCTGGTTTGACGTTCCTTCATACATTGAGGACTACAAGTCGGATATCTACTTTGATCCGGGCTGTCAGCACCTCGATGGGCGGCGAGCTCTTGATTATGCACGCGTGCGCTACGGAGTGGAGGATTCTGACGGGTCCGACATTGAGAGGATCAGCCGACAGCAAGCACTCGTGGGTGTCATGTTCACAACTTTGTTGTCGAAGAACTTCATCACCGACATGCCGGCATTGCTGTCGTTCCTCAAGCAGACTCTGGCGGCGCTCAAGATGTCCAGTGAATTCGCCGACATCACTGATGACGCGGGACTGCTCATGTCACTGGCAAGTATCAGCCGTGAAAACATCCAATTCCTCATGATGCCGAACACGCCAGACGACTACGACCCCAACAGGGTCATCGCAGTTGAGCCCGACGCCACTGACGTGTGGAACGCTCTTGCCAACGATGAACCGTACCCACCTGGCAGCGAGTACCGCGATGGCAACGGCGTGATGCGCACAGTCCCCTACCCTGAGAGTGATGGACAATCCAGTGATGACAGCTCCGGGGCATTCGACGACTCTGATAACACCGAGATTGACGGCGGTAATGCAACCAACGAGGCGCCGGGCCCTGACCCGCTGTCAGAGGATCTCTCAGATGAGTCAGCTGAGAGCACCCCAAGTTGTCCTCCGACCGGCCACTAAACGTCGAGCCGATACGTTTCGCACGCGTCCTCGTCTTTTTTGTTGTGCCGAGTGGTCGCGTGCAAGCGACCACTCGGCACCACACTGAGCGACAGGATTTGAGACACCGATCAGGCATACGAGCACCTTGAGCCCAATACAACGTAAATTAGACACCGGTACCCATTGGCGTGCCGCGAAGTCTCTCGCTTCTATGATGCTTTGCATTCTCGATTGCATGCGACGCACTGCCGAAGAACTCAACGAGTAAGGAATATTCGACGTGACAGACCATCCCCCGTCATTTGCACCTGACCCGGGTCGGTCTCGCCCTCGCGCCAATGATGCGCACAAAATCTCCGAGCATCGCCGCACGCCAGATGCGCAGCGCTCGCCAGGCCGCAGTGCAGCGAGCCACCTTCGCACAGCATCTGATGCTCCCGCAGATCCGAACCCCGCGGCCACACCTCAGCGCCGTTCCTTCCGTGATCCGTATGCTCGCCGTGGTACTCCTGACCCATCATCCAGCTCTTCTCGCGTCCAACAGTCCGGAGGAAGCAGCGTTACCCACGCTGATTCACATTCGCGTGCAGATCGTGGCGGCCCTGTCCACCTGGGCCGTGCGTCCTCACACAGCTCCGGCACCCAGTCCTCACAGCAATCCTCCGCTCGCAATCAGCCGGTGGAGCCAACCAGGCGCATGCCATCACACACCACGCCGCGCAATCAGCGGCACCAGCCACCCTCGTTCCTGCCGGCCGACCAGGTGCGTCAGCTTCAATCTCAACGCGCTGCGCTCTCTGGCACCAACGATGACGGGACGCCCGCGACGCCGCGCCAGCAGGCTTTTCATCCGCCACGCCAATGGACGATTCCTGAGCGTTCGCATCCAGCGCAACAGTACGGCTCGTCCGGCCCATATGGCTCCTCAGAGCCCTCCAGCTCATCCGCGCGCGACCGCGCACGCCCGCGACGCCGGCGTCACAGGCGCTGGCCACTCGTCCTCGTCATCATTCTGGTGCTCATCATCGGATGGCCGGCATTCCTCGTCTGGGATGCGAACCAGCACCTCGGGCGAGTTGACGCACTCACCACGAACGCGGACACTCCTGGCACCACATACCTGCTCGTCGGTTCAGATTCCCGGGCCGATGGAGCCGTCGCTGACGGTACCGAGGGCGCTCGAGCCGACTCGATTCTGCTGATCAACGTCGCGCCCAACAGTCAGGCCACCGCAATTTCACTGCCTCGCGACACGTACGTGTCGGATCCGGACTACGGCGACATCAAGCTCAACGCAGCCTACTCCCTGGGAGGTCCCAACCAGCTGGTCGCAACGGTCGAATCGCTTACCGGACTCACCGTGGATCACTACGTCGAAATCGGAATGGGCGGCGTGGGAACAATCGTTGACGCGCTGGGGGGCATCAATTTGTGCCTCGACATGGACGTGAATGACGAGCTGTCCGAGCTGAACTGGCAGGCCGGATGCCACGACGCCGATGGTCGCACCGCGTTGGCATTTTCACGCATGCGTTATTCAGATCCGCTCGGTGACATCGGCAGAGCCGAGCGCCAACGCCAGGTCATCACCAAGACCATCGGGACGGCCCTGTCCCCCAGTGTCCTGCTCAACCCGATAGCCACCCTGAGAGTTGAACGCGCCGGAGCGAGTTCACTCACCGCCGACAAGTCCGCATATTCAACCGACCTTGCCCGATTGGTGTGGGCATTCAAGTCAGCCAGTGACGCCCAACTCATGGGTGCACCGCCCATCGAATCCATGGGCTTTGAAATCGGATCTGGCTCAGCCGTTTTGCTGCGCGATACAACTGCGCCCGAGTTCTTCGCCAAAGTCGCACGCGGCCAGATCACGCCAGAGGACCTCAACCAGCTTGACGGGTAGGTCGCTAGTGCGGTCCACCTTGTAGTCGGCCGACACTCAATGGTGCGCGCCACCTGCAGACTAAACGAGCGCCACCGCGTGCGCACGCTCCCCTATCCTTGGCGGCGACATGACAAAGCCGCCCTCGTCACTGTCGAAAACACCAATGACGAGGGCGACCCGTGAGCCTGTAAGGTCCGCCGGCTCCTACTTGCTGGCGGGAACCTCAAAGTGACGAGGGCCGGCCTGCCACGCTTCCCAGGCGGAGCTGAGGATGTCATGGACATCCAGTTCGGGCGTCCAGTTCAGGTCCTTGCGGATACGGGACGAATCGCCGATGAGCTGAGGCGGGTCGCCGGCGCGGCGATCCAGCTCCTCGACCGGGAAATCCCAGCCCGACACTTCGCGCAAACCGTCTATGATCTCGCGAACGGATGTGCCTTTCCCAGTGCCAACGTTGAACACGCGATGTTCCGGCTTTCCATCTTCAAGAGCATCAAGTGCAGCGATGTGTGCCTGAGCCAGGTCGCGCACGTGGATGTAGTCGCGGATGCAGGTGCCATCCGGCGTGGGGTAATCTGTGCCGAAGATCTTGGCGGACTCGCCCTTGGAAATGCGATCCAGCACCATTGGAATCAGGTTGAGGGTCGCGGGGTCTTCCAGGTCGTTCCACCCCGCACCCGCCACGTTGAAGTAGCGCAGGCCGATCCAGTTCAGGTCCCATGCGCGTTCACAGTCCGCCATCATCCACTCGGCGATGAGCTTGGTCTCGCCGTATGGGTTGATTGGTTTCTTGTCGATGTTTTCGGGGACAACCTCGACGGGCGGCATGCCATACACCGCGGCAGAGGAGGAAAAGATCATGCGGGTGACGCCTGCATCCTGCATCGCCAGAAGCATGTTGGCCAGGCCACCGATGTTCTGTTGGTAGTACCAGGCGGGGCGCTCCACCGATTCGCCAACCTGCTTGCGGGCGGCGAAGTGGATTACTGCGTCCACGTCCTCATCGACCATGGCGTTGGTCAGAACGCCGCGAGCTTCATCGGATGCGCAATCGATTTTGATGAGTTTCGCGTCGCCGATACGGTCAGCTGTTCCGTACGACAAGTCGTCGACGACGATGACGCGTTCACCGCGCTGCTGGAGAAGCCGTACTACATGTGCGCCGATGTAGCCGGCGCCGCCACATACAAGAATACTCATGCCACTACTGTATTACGGATATGCATGCCAGGTCACGCACGTGGTGCGTGACCGTCCGACGAACTCTCAGTGTGATTCGAAGGGGGGGCGCGCATCGGTCCGAACGCTGGGCCAGATAGATGCAGGTACTGGTTGGTGGATCGACAACGGTAGTGAAAGGTGTTAGTGCTTCTGGCCACCCAGTTCATCGCGCAGGCGTGTTCCTTTGTTCATGGCAACTGCGCGCAGATCCTGCTGGAAAGCTCGCATGTGGGCGCGAAGATCGGCAGCAGCCTCGTCAGTACCGACGCTGAGGATACGTACCGCCAACAATCCAGCGTTTCGCGCACCGCCGATTGACACCGTGGCGACCGGGACGCCAGCAGGCATCTGCACAATCGACAGCATGGAGTCCACACCATCCAAGTGTTTCAGTGGTACCGGAACACCGATGACGGGCAGTTCGGTGAGCGCTGCGAGCATGCCAGGCAGATGCGCTGCACCACCGGCACCTGCGATGACGACACGCAGACCTCGTTCGGACGCTGACCTGCCGTAATTCACCATGTCTTCAGGCATGCGGTGCGCAGAAACGACACCGACCTCACAGGCGATGCCAAACTCTGCAAGGGCATCAACGGCAGGTTTCATCGTCGGCCAATCCGAATCCGACCCCATGACCACCCCGACCAGTGGATTCTGACCGGTTGGGGTCACGATAGGAAACGCGTCGCCACCCTCGCCGCGCCGAGTGGTCGCTTGCATGCGACCACTCGTGGATTCCTCTGATGGTTGTAGGTTCATGGTGCTCCGTGTCCTCTCGTGTTGTTCATTGGTGCTTTGCGCACTCACAGCGCGCCGCCACCTCATCATCAGGCAGACCCCTGTCTTAATCTCAACGTGCCACGCCGCAGAGCGTCGCCCTCGTCAATGCCGACCAGTGTGACGGGCCTAGCCGTCCTCCTCCTCCGGCTCGCCGAACAGCGCATCGACCGCCGCCTGAGCTGCGGCCTGAGCTTCTTCCACCGTAGTCGCAGATACGTTGACATGTCCGAGCTTCCGGCCGGGTCGCACCGACTTGCCGTACAGATGGATCTTTGCCTCCGGACTCGATGCCAAAGCCTGAGACAGGCCCTCGCTGGGATCGTGTCGATTCGACCCCAGTAGGTTCACCATGACCGTGGCAGGCGCCGTCATTCGCGTGCTCCCCAACGGCAGGTCGAGCACAGCGCGAAGATGCTGTTCAAACTGACTGGTCACAGACCCGTCGATCGTCCAGTGACCCGAATTGTGCGGTCGCATGGCAAGCTCGTTCACCAACACGCGCGCACCGTCAACCCCATCAGCAACAAAGAGTTCGACAGCCAAAACACCGGTGACTCCCAGCTCAACTGCAATACGCTCCCCAAGATCTTCCGCCTGCCGGGCAAGCTCGGCAGAAATACCTGGTGCAGGCACCCGCACAATGGAGCAGACTCCGTTGTGTTGGATCGTCTGAGCAACTGGCCATGAGCGCACCTGACCGGATGGATTTCGGGCGACGAGGGCGGCCAGCTCCACCGTGAATGACACCTTTTCTTCAGCAAGGAGCGGCGCTCCACGGTCGAACCAATCGTCAACACCATGAGCATCGCTGACAACCCGCACGCCGTGACCATCATAGCCGCCAACCGGTGTCTTCACGATGACCGGCCATCCAACCGCGTCGCCAAATGCTGCCAGTTCCTCGGGTGTGGTGACCTTCGCCCAACGGGGGCACGGAATCCCGGCGTCAGTGAGGCGTTCACGCATAGCGAGCTTGTCCTGCGCGTACAGCAAAGCCGATGCAGGTGGATTGATTGCAATGTCGGATCCTACTTGCCTGAGGATGTCCTGCGGAACGTGTTCATGCTCGAACGTCAGCACATCCGCGCCGCTGATGATCGTGCGCACAGCATCGATGTCCGAGGGGTCCCCCACCACTGAGTGCACAACAACTGAGCCCGTTGCACCATCCTCAGCTTCAACCAGCGCATGTAGGTCGATTCCCAGTGCAATGGCACTTTCCTGCATCATGCGCGCCAGCTGACCACCACCGATCACAGCGATGACGGGGCGAGGTGCAGAAGGCGCTGGCGCACCGCTAGGTGCCCCGGTGGTATGAGACGCCACGTGACCATTTGGCGCTTCGAGGTTGTCGACGGCTGCTGCCGTGTTTGCGGATTCTTCGACTGGTGACTGCGCAGTATTTGATGAGCTCACACATAGAATCTACCGCTCACCCGCGGCTTCGTCACATCCCAGCGCACTAGGGTTGTGTGTGTGCCGAGTGGTCGCGTGCACGCGACCAC
>NZ_JASODH010000006.1:0-184043 GCF_030212035.1 Pauljensenia sp. UMB10120
AACCGGCGACGGCTGATCGTCCTGATCGCGGGCGTGCTGCTGGGTGTCGTGATCTGGCTGGCAGGCGTGTACCCCGCCTCGTGGAGGATTTTCTGCACACAAGCGGGCGTCATTATCGGGGCTGCTACCGCGTCTTTTACCGTGCTGAAGCGCGTGGGCCTGATCGACTGGATCGGCAGGGTCACCCCAGGCGGGGAAAGCTCCGACAGTGAGTCGTACCGGCCCAAACACCTCGCCAAAGACGACAGGCCAGGTGGTCGCGTATGAGCATGAGCATGACAGCCATGCCGGACACGGTCGCTGTCGCCCTGTCAGCCCCCGAAGTCGGAGCCGGACTGATCGCCCTCATCGTCGCACTACTCGGAGGCATCACCGCTATCGTCAAGGTCATCACGCGCAAATTTGAGGACCGCCTCACCGGCATCGCACACACAGCAGACGCTACGCACGAGCAGGTAGCGAATAATCACGACATGAACCTCAGAGACGATTTAGACCGCTTGTCCGGTGAGTTTCACGATTTCTCAGGCCAAGTCATACAGCAGCTCAGCGAGATCAAAGCCTCGCTGTCAGATCAGGACAGGCAGGCGCGGGAGGCTCAGCACGAGCAGCACCAGCGCGACCAGCAAAGCGAAGAACGCGTACTGGGTATCCGTCAGGACCTGAGGTCTGCGACCGAGAACGCGACGCGCGACCGGGAGCTGCTGCACTCGAGGGTGAATGAGACGCGGCAGGAAGTCAGGGACCTCGCGTCGGAGACCAAGCGTCGGTTTACTGAGGTCGATGAGACGGTGCGCCGCCTTCATCCTGACATGAACAAGTAACACACGGCACGCACGTAGAGCAGCGCCACCCACGGGATGACATTTCCCGGTGGGTGGCGCTGTTCTTTTTTTGTGTGTCTTAGTGCAGGTCGGTTCGCGCTCCACGCCCTGAACGATTCGCCTGCCATCGGTCGATCGTTCCTGACAGCCAGCCGCCTACTTATCCAGCTTTTCCACCATCCTGTCCACAGCCGACGCCACGCGATCGAAATCGCTCAGCTGGTATTTCAGCACGGTCTCGATCTGCGTATGCCCAGGCAGATCCATCAGCTCCTTGAGTGACGCGCCCGCGCGGCCGAGATTGGTCAGGCAGGTGTGCTTCAGGTCGTACAGCTCCGCATCGGTGAGCTTAATCGCGTCCAGTGCTTTCCTCACGCGGCCGCTCACATGCTTGTCCGACGCCGGTTCGCTGGGATCAGTGGGCGACGGGAAAACCCACTCGTTTTCATTCAGATCTTCGATGAGTGGTGTAAGCACGTCAATCAGGGGAGCGGGCAGAGGTGCCCATCTGCCGCGCCGCGTCTTCGTCGGCCCCTCCACCGTCTCGCCGTTCTCCCCACGCTGCATCCCACTGCCATACCAGATGCGCTTACGCTCCAGATCAATATCGCGCGTGCGCACGGCGCGCGCCTCAGACGGCCTGCACGCCGTGTAATACACAAGCGCAGCTATCCCCGCATACGCGGGCATGTCGCACGCCTGCAGCTGTTCATACAGCGCCTCGTACTCCACATGCGTGAAATAGTGCTGCTGGCGCTTGTGATCACTCTGAGTGACTTTCCCTCCGGCTTTGACGTGGCACGGACTGGCATCCAGATAGCCCTGCTCAACCGCACTGTTCATCATCGAGGACAGCACACGGTACGCGTTCGCCTTGGTCGACGCCGACATGCCTTGAGCAGCCTTCTTGTACCACTCGTCGACGTCGGCACGCGTGATGCTCACGAGCCTCTCCCCTCCCAATGCAGGGAGGACGTGGCGTTCGAGAGACGACTTGTAGGACCTGACCGTGTTCGCAGAGACGCGCCCATCTTTCTGCTTCGCGCGCCACTGATCGAGCCACGCCTCAGAAAACTCTCGGACCGTTATCGACTCAACTTCCTCACGAGCCGCTTCTGCTTCACGCTTCTGAGCTTTCTGCCTGGGAGACAGATACGTCCCCTCGACGAGCTCTTCCTTCATGTGCCAGGAGCGCTCGCGGGCTTTGGTCAGCGTCAGGAATCCGCCCTCGATGTACTTCTTGCCTCGGTATTGGACGATGGCTTTGTAGCGCGCGCCGCTGCCCGTGGAGTATTTGACAACTCTGCCTATTCCCGACCTACCAACCATTGCCAGATCCTGTTCTCTAGGTTCTTTCTCAGGTTCTATAAAAACGTATATTAACGTACATCAACGTACATCAACGCATATTCACCACCCGGGCTTTTCCCCGCAATACCAACGAAAAACCCCGCCGTTTCAACGAAACAGCGGGGTATCTGCGGAGGATGGGGGATTCGAACCCCCGAGGGCTTGCACCCAACACGCTTTCCAAGCGTGCGCCATAGGCCACTAGGCGAATCCTCCAAGGCGCTGCACCGATTCGACCACACAGCTGATCAATACGTGCAACAACATAGGAGCATATCTGATTGACCGCCCTTTCGGCCACCTCGCAGCGTTCACATCAGGGTGTAATCGCTCACGCAGCGCCAGCCAGGTGCAGCGTGGTCGCCCTCGTCAATGCAATCAATCAACGAGGGCGACCCATGTGCTACTCGTCGTACACGCCCAGGTAGTCCAGCCACCCTTCGTAATGATCCAGAACGTCGTGCGCGATCTGGTCAGAGGACCACCCCACAATGTCGTACCCCTGACCACCGCCCGAGGGACGCACTTCCAGGCGCACCGTCACGTCATTCGCCTCAGCAACCATCGCGGTGCCCACAGACGGAACGGGAGACTCGACCACTCGCACGGTGTAGCGGAACGGATGTTCGGTCAGTAGGCCCGCGATGCGCGGTTCAGCTCCGTCAGCAGATGTACTCCCGATCGTTCGAGGCTTCGTATCATCAACCATTTCAGTGATCTGCTCGTGCAGCTCAGTGGTGGAATCGGTCTGTGGTTGCTCGCCCGTATCAGTGGTCTGAGCACCTGAATCCCACTCCTGCGCGCCCGACGCGCTGGCCTCCGATTCGCCGCCAACTGTCAGCGTGACGCGGCCCAGGAAGTTACGCTCGCCATCCGGATCCTGTGCTTCGGGACCCTCAACAACCACCCATGCGGGCAGATCTTCCTTGTGGAGTTCATCGGCCACAGCCTGCAATGCGGGAACCACTCGCCTGTCAAGGACACGCTGAGCGCGCACAGGGGTGACAACGTCGAATGTCTTGCTCAGACGGTCACGCCAGGAGCGGCGAGCCATCGTTCCGGCTCCTGATGCGAGCACGCGGTTTTGGACGATGCGGCGACGACGCTGAGCCATCGACGCCTCTTGCGACAGCGAGCGCCACAAGCCGATCATCACCAGCACAAGGACGAAGGAGAATGGCAGCGCCATAACGATCGTGGCTTGCTGCAGGATCGTCAACCCACCGGCAACCAGCATCGCAATGGTCAGCACACCGGTCAGCGTCGCCCAGAAGATACGCAGCCACGGCACAGCGTCCTGGCGAGCGTTCGTGATGCGGCTGGACAGGTTTGACATGACGAGGGAGCCTGAGTCCGCGCTGGTGACATAGAACAGGATTCCGACGAACAGTGCGACGGCGACAACCACTGTTGAGCCAGGTACTCGTTGCAGCAGGGCGTAGAACCCCTGTTCCGGAGCGTTCACAGTGATTTCTGCGAATTCCCTGTCACCGTTCATCACGAGTTCCAGTGCAGCGTTACCGAAAATTGACACCCACATGATGACGTAGTTCAGGGGCAGGATCAGTGAGCCCATGACGAACTCACGGATGGTGCGGCCGCGTGAAATACGTGCCAGGAACATTCCGACGAATGCGGCCCAGGTGATCCACCACGCCCAGAAGAACAAGGTCCAGCTATTGAGCCACGTGTTGATCACATCTGCCGTTGCCGGGTTCACACGCAGGTCAGCGTAGGTTTCCAATGTGAGGGCGGGGAACATGCGCACCAGGTCGCCCACGGAACGAACCAGCGAGTCCAGCAGGTACGCGGTGTTTTGGGTGACCAGAACCCACACGGCCAGACCGATTGCCAACAGTACGTTCACGTTGGACAGAACGCGCACGCCGCGATCGACGCCGGAAACAGCGGAAACTGTCGCCATGATGACACTCAGTGCGATCAATCCGATCTGAGTGGAGGTTGCCTGCGGCAGTCCGAACAGTATCGTCAGACCGACATTCAGCTGAATGATGCCCACGCCCAGGGATGCGGCGATACCGAAAACACCGCCCACAACCACTGCGCCGTCAATGATGTTGCCCAGCGGGCCGTCCACGTGTTTGCCGAAAAGAGGCCGCAAGGCTGACCGCACCGCGAGGTGGTGCTGGTGACGGTAGGCGAAGTATCCCAGGGCAATTCCGACCAGCGCATACATGCCCCACCCTGTGATGCCGTAGTGGAAGAGCGTGTAGACCACGCCGGCGCGGGCAGCTTCCACTGTCTGAGCTTCACCGGTGGGAGGCGCCATGTACTGCGCGATCGGCTCTGCGACAGCAAAGAACATGATGTCGGTACCGATACCTGCGGCAAACAGCATGGCTGCCCATGAGAAAGTCGAGAAGTCAGGTGTCGCGTTATCTGGCCCCAGCCTCACGTTGCCGAACTTGCTCAAAGCGAGCACAACGACGAACACCAGGATGAAGGTTGCGAGAAAAATATAGAAAGATCCGAACCAGTGACTGATCCAATCCACCGCCACGGTAAACCCTGCCTCCACGCTTTGCGGTGATGCGAGCGCGATGATGGCAATGACCGCAACGATCAGGGCTGATCCGATGAATACCGGGTAGTTGACTGGTGGTGATTGGGGTGTGGGTCGAGTGGCGATCTCCCCTTCGCGAGGCCGTCCGTCCGGTGAGGATTCTGCCTGCTCATCCATATCGTGACTTGCGCTGTTTGTGTTGATGTGCGCGCTCACACATCGTCCTTTCGCTCGTGTGCGCGACAGCTGGGAGCCGCACACTGCTCTATCACCATAAGGCGTTGATGGTGACAACTGCATATCAACCTTATCGACGAGGGTTCTCATGGCACCTTCGTCGTGACAGACTCCAAAATGTGAGAAAACCGACCAAAATTCTCGCGCTCCTGAGCACAGTCGCCATCACCATGACCCTGAGTGCATGTGGACCACTCGTCAAAAAGGACCCCACTGCACAGGGCATCCAACTCACACCGCAAAGCACGCAGCCCGTTCCAACTCCAACTCCGACTCCCACCCCGGCGCCGGCTCCCGCCCCGTCCCCCCAATCCACGGGCCTCACGCCGGGCGGCTCACAGACGACGATCGCACGAAGAAGAACCTACTCTCACTGGCCGACAAGGCTGAACAGGGCGACTACATGGGCATTGTCAACGTGTCGATGGATCAGGCACAGTTCTGCTATCCAGACACTTTCTCGGGCGACTTCGAGAACCTCACGAGTGACCTTGACGACCAGTTCGCAGAATTGGATGAGCAGCTCGAGGAGCTTGACAAGATGCTCGAGGACTTGGACAGCGGCAGCTGAGCTTTCACCGCCCGTGCATGGCGAGGTCACATTCACAGTGTATTTCGGCTAAGTTAGTGACGTGAACCCGCAGCAATCTCGGCGTCGAACAGCACGTCAACGCTTCCTTGATGCCCGACAGAGTAAGCAGAATCTGACATTTTCCGTCGTGGCATCCGTCATGGCAGTACTGGTCATTGCTGCGCTCCTCGTGATCACGAACATCATTTCGATGCCCTCCGAAGAGTTCTCCAAGACGGAAAAGACGGCAGGTCTGGGCGACATTGTGTGCCCGACGGAAGGTACGACACCGCTACCGGCAGACACGATCCATGTTCAGGTTCTCAACGCCACCTCACAGTCGGGCCTGGCCAGCTCGGTGACGACGATGCTGGCCGAGCAGGGATTTGTCATGCAGGATCCTGCCAACGCGGCAAGTGAGTTGACCGGCACCGTCGAAATTGACGTCTCCCCCAAGAACATTGATGCCGGCTACACGGTTGCACGCTTCTTCCCTGATGCGCGCGTGGTCTTAAGTGAAGGCACCGACGAGGTTGTCCAGGTCATCCTCGGTACATTCTTCGATTCACTGCTGCCTAAGGAAGATATCGAGAAAATCGCAGAGTCTCAAAGCGCCCTCAAAGGCAGCGACTCGTGCCTGCCTGTCGACCCGGAGCTTCTTGCTCCCACCACGAGCCAGACAGGCAACGATGACCAGCCAGGCCAGGGCAGCCAGTCACAGGGACAATCCGAGTAGCGTCGCCGCGGTGTCACAGCAGTGGCGTTGCGTCCGCTTTTAATAGGAACGAGGGCGACTCAAGTGAGCCGCCCTCGTTTGATACCTGAAGAATTGGCTTAGCCAGCCTGTTCAGCGCCGCCAGTCTGTTCGGTGCCATCTGCCAGTTCAGCAGCGTCCGCCAGTTCCCCTCGTGAATGATGACGGGTCGAATAGGCCGTCGACTCCAACTCGGTACCTGACGGGGCTGACGCAGGTGAAGCAGCCTCAAGCGTCGTGCCGCGCAGCTTAGAAATCCAGCGCATGACATGGTAGATCAGCAATGCTGCACCTGAACCCAGTGCAATACCTTCGAACTGCATGCCGCCGGCAACCCACGTGAAGTTCGCGATTGCGACGATCAGGGAAACCGCAGCGGTGTTGAGGTTAACCGGGTCAGAGAAGTCCACCTGGTTCTGCACCCAGATACGCACGCCCAGCATGCCGATCATGCCGTATAGAACCGTTCCCGCACCGCCCAGAACGCCAGCCGGAATCGTCGAAATGAGGGCGCCGAACTTGGGCGTGAGAGCCAGAAGGAACGCCATGCCTGAGGCGACCAGGTACGCGGCCGTGGAGTACACGCGGGTCGCAGCCATCACACCGATGTTTTCCGCATACGTCGTGGTACCTGAACCACCGCCGGCACCGGCAAGCATGGTGGAGCAGCCGTCAGCGATCAGTGCGCGCCCGGTGATGCCGTCAAGGTCGCGGCCGGTCATCGCTGACACCGACTTCACGTGACCAACGTTTTCAGCAATAAGGACGAAGACAACCGGGACAAACAGGCCCAGCGTCGATGGATCAAAAGCAGGTGTGGAGAACTCAGGCAGACCGATCCAGGAGGCTTCAGCAACGCGTGAGAAGTCAACCTCGTGCTGGAGGATTGCTGCAACGTAGCCGATCAGCACGCCGAATAGAATGGACAGGCGTCCGATAATACCCTTGAAGAGCACGGTGATCAGACAGATTGACACGATGGTGACCACTGCCGTCAGTGGGCCTTCCTTGACCCAGTTCCATGCGGCTGGCGCAAGGTTCAGGCCGATCAGCGCGACGATTGCGCCAGTGACGACTGGGGGCATCACGACGTCGATCCAGTGCGCGCCGGCGAAGTGCACAATGATGCCGACCAGCGTCAGGGTTGCACCGGTGGCGATTACGCCGCCCAGGGCGTAGTTGTGGCCGAGGGTCTGCGTGACAGCGGTGATCGGCGCGATCAGCGCGAAAGATGATCCGAGGTAGGACGGCATGCGCCCGCCGGTGATCAGGAAGAACAGCAGTGTGCCGACTGCGCAGAAGAACAGCGTGGTCGAAGGTGGGAAGCCTGTGATCAGAGGGACGAGGAACGTCGCACCGAACATGGCGACAACGTGCTGCGCACCGATTCCGATGGTGCGCGGCCAGGACAGACGCTCTTCGGGGGCGACAACCTCGCCGGGAGCGATTGACGTGCCATCACCGTGAAGTCGCCATGAAAAAAAGCCGCCCCGAGGACGACTTGATGAATGGGAAGACTCGCGCGAGGCGCGAGGGGTAGCTGAACCGCTCATGCGGATGTCTCCGATCAGTTGATAAGGATGCAAAAGTGCAGGCCGTTCACCGGTCGGAACATCACAGTATCGAACTTGCCGACAAAAGGCTAAATTCCGCGGCAAATCATGGTTGATTTCACACGGGTGATCTGATGGGCGAGTTGCCTGAGCGTGCAGATAAGCTGTGACCATAGATGAACCCAGTCGTCATGCCGTAGGGTGGGACGTAGCAGGATCGCCACAAGGGGATACCAAAGATGCCCTCGGTCAGCACAGGGCCACGGGGAGTGAGGGGGGAACTGGTGAGTCAGCCAGCGACAGGTTCGCAGTTGCACGTGCTGGATCCTTCTCTTGATTCCTCACACAGTGCCACAGAAAACCCGACGCTGGATCCGTCCTTGGATCCATCCCTTGATCCTGCACTGGATCCCTCGTCGCCCCAGTTCGTTTTCCCCGGAACTCAGGACATTGACCCGGCCATGGTTTTCTCGGCCCCCGGATACAACGCCCCTCGCCATAACTCCAACACTGCCGCCACGATTGGCCTGTGGATGGCAGCCCTTTCCCTGCTGGCGTTCCCTCTGACAATCTTCGCCCTGATCTTGAGTATTGCCGGACTCATCACCTCGTTTTCACGCGGTGGTCGAGGAAGGCACGAGGCCGTCGCCGGGCTTGTTGTATCGGGCATCGTGATCATCTCGATCTGTCTCGTTGTCGGCATCTTCGTCATCGGTTTCACGGCCGGTCTGTAGATCCCATGTTTCGACCGTAAGGGTACCGGAAATTCTTTCTTTGCCTACACTTGAAGCATGAAGCCTTTCTTGCTGGTATCAACACGCCCCGAAGAAGAAGCGATCGACGCTGAATACCATTCGTACCTCCTGGTCAGCGGTTTGACGCCGTCCACGCTCGAACAGGTTCGCATGGATATGCTGGGGCTGCCCGAAGTTGACGTCAATGCCTACAGCGGCATCTTCGTGGCTGGATCGCCTTACGGCACCACTACTCCCACTGAGAAGAAGTCATCGTCCCAGCGCAGAACTGAGGAAGATCTGGCTCACTTGTTCCATCAGATCCTCGAGGCGAAAACCCCATGTCTGACCACGGGTTACGGAACGGAGGTTGCCGCGACGGTTCTGGGCGGCACGGTGACGACGCGGTGGGCTGAACCGGCTTCGATGGTGACAATCACCCTGACTGAGGAGGCCGAGGATGACCCGCTGCTTGAGGACTTTCCGCGCACATTCACAACCTACGTCGGCCACCACGAAGCAGTAGAAGAAGTGCCGCCGGGCACGACGGTTCTTGCTAAATCAGTCACGTGTCCCACGCAGATGATGCGTTTTGGGCCGGCTTTTTGGGCTACGCAGTTCAACCCTGAACTTGACTCCGACGCGATCAATCAGCGCCTGGCGATCTATGCCGATGCCGGCTACTCAGGCACTGACGATCTGGAGACCCTGGTGCAGATCGGGCACATGGGTGAAGGAACCCACCAGGCGGGACAAATCGTGAAGAAGTTCGTTGAAAGGTTCAGGCAGCAGTAATGCCACGGTCGTCATCCTCGCTGCCTCACCTGGATGAGCTGGTCGAGCTGTGTACGGGTAAGCGTCTGGCTGCTCTGACAGGTGCCGGAATGTCCACTGATTCAGGGCTTCCGGACTATCGCGGAACCGGATCGTCAGGCACGCCGACAGTGGATATCGACCTGTTCCTGTCGGATCCGAAATGGCAACGCTGGGTGTGGGAGCGAAACCAGGTGACGTGGCGAGCGTTGCAGGACCTGCCCGCCACACGTGGACATGAGGCGCTCGCACGCATGGAGCGGGCAGGAATCCTTCACGGCGTTGCCACCCAGAATGTCGATGGCCTAGATGAAAAGGCTGGGATCCACCAGCTCGCTCTGCTTCACGGCTCGTTCTTGACGGTTGACTGCATGCAGTGCGCAGCGCGGTATCCTCGAGAATGGCTCGATGGCGAGTTGCGCGCCGCCAATCCGAATCTGGTCGACGACCCTGATCCCACTCACGTTGCGATTCTGGCTCAGGTTGATCCCGAGGGCGCCACGGCTTCCGCGATCACACTGGTTTCCTGCCCGCAGTGTGGTGGGATCCTCAAACCGAACGTCGTCTTTTTCGGTGAAATGCTGCCATCAGACCAGATGGACAAGGGACTGACCTTTGCTGCGCAGTGTGACGTGCTCCTGGTTGTGGGCACGTCAGTGAAAGTGTCAACCGCCGTGTGGATTGCTCACCAGGCAATCAGCAGTGGCGCTGACCTGGTCGTCATCAATCGTGGGCCGTGCGACCTCGATCATCACCCCGCTGTTCGCCTGCGCATCGACGGCTCTGCCAGTGACTATCTCGAGGCACTGGCAGACGCCCTCGGTGCTTAACAAAACGCCGCATTCTGGCAGAACATATCGGTAACGTTCAAGTTTCGAGCACTCAGGACTCACTTTTTCGCCAAAACTTGTTTAGAATAAAAACAAAATCAACTGGCAACGACAAAGGAGTATTACTAGTGCCACGCACCATTCATGTCGCCATCACTGGAAACGATGAAGCGACCGGGGAGCAGAAAGCACCCCTCCGCACCATCAATGCGGCCGCGAACATCGCCCGACCCGGAGACACTGTGATTGTTCACGAGGGCGAATACCGCGAATGGGTTCAACCCCGTTTCGGTGGTCTTTCAGACAACCGTCGTATCACCTATTGTGCAGCCCCTGACGAGCACGTCGTCGTCAAGGGGTCCGAGATAGTCAGCGAATGGGAATCAACTTCTGACAACGTGTGGAAAGCAGTTGTTCCCAACTGCGTGTTCGGAACTTTCAATCCTTTCGCTGAAGAACTCTCCGGCGACTGGGTTGTCCGCCCGAATCCTCGAGTTGAGGGCCCGCGCCGACACTTGGGAGCCGTGTACCTCAACGGAAGGAGTCTGCTTGAGGCAGATTCGCTTGAGGATCTTTCAAACCCTTCTGCGACAGAAACTATGATCGACGACTGGACAGGTCAGGAAGTTACAAACGCCGACCCTGAGTGGACGAAACGGCGTTGGTTCGCTGAAGTCGGGCCTGAAAACACGTGCATCTGGGCTAATTTCGGCAATCAGGACCCACGCGAGGAACTCATTGAAATCAACGTTCGCCCTTCAGTCTTCATGCCGGCTGAACACCACATTGACTACATCACCGTACGCGGCTTCGAACTCGCACAGGCAGCGACCCAATGGGCTCCTCCCACAGCATTTCAAGGCGGCCTCATTGGCCCGAACTGGGCCAAAGGCTGGATCATCGAAAACAACCGCATTCATGATGCCAAGTGCTCAGCTGTTTCACTAGGCAAGGAGAAGAGCACAGGCCACAACTACGCCACCGAGCGTCAGGACAAGCCAGGCTACCAATACCAGCTGGAATCCGTATTCTCTGCTCGCCAAATTGGGTGGGACAAGGAACACATCGGATCCCATATCGTCAGAGGTAATGAGATCTATTCGTGCGGCCAGACTGGAATCGTCGGTCATCTTGGATGCGTATTCTCGACTATCGAGGACAACCACATCCATGACATCGCTACCGACCGCGAGTTCTTCGGACACGAGATTGCAGGTATCAAACTCCACGCTGCTATCGATGTGAAAATTCGACACAACCACATCCATGACTGTTCTTTGGGTATCTGGTTGGATTGGGAAACTCAGGGCACTCGCATTAGCCGTAACGTCATGCACTCAAACTGCCGCGATCTTTTCGTTGAAGTGTCACACGGCCCATACATGGTGGACAATAACGTTCTCGCTTCACCTGTGTCTTTCGAAAGCGTCTCTCAAGGCGGCGCTTTCCTCCACAACCTCATTGGGGGGACAATTCGTGTCAGCCAGGAACTCACGCGGTCGACTCCCTATCACGTAGCCCACTCGACTCAAGTTGCTGGATACGGAACCTTCTGTTGTGGAGATGACCGCTGGATGAACAACGTGTTTGTCGGCGGAGACAGGGACGCTGCTTACTCGGCGCACGGTATCGGTGATTTTCTACCTGATACGACGCTGGGTACGTCCGTGTACGACGGTTGCGATACTTCAATCGGAGAACTTATCAAAGAGCTCGACGAATCCTCTGAAGGCGACCACGAGCGTTACTTCGGCAGGCGTCTTCCCGCTTACATTCGCACGAACACCTATGTAGGCGGTCCAACCCCCTTCGACCGAGAAGAAGATCCCACTGTAATCGATCGAGAGAGCGCCAAGATATCAGTCACTCTAGACGAGGATCAACGCGGCGCCATTCTTCACCTCGAGGAAGCAGCCGCGCTGGACGTTCCCGAAGTTGATCGAGTTACCGGAGTTGATCTGCCACCTGCATACTTTCCCGATGCACACTATGAGAACGCTGATGGCACGCCGGCAACCTTTGACACAGATGTCCTTGGCAATATCAGTGAGGCTGATAAGCGCCAAGCAGGTCCATTTGCAACTAATCTGTGGACCCAGAAGACGATCAAGATCTGGTAAATAACCCTTAATCGTCCTCAAGAGGGGGCCGGCTGCACAGACAGCTGGCCCCCTCCAGTCATAGCGGAGAAGTTATGGCAGGTTCCCCACCATAAGCTTTTTCACGCCACGCATGATCACCCTTCTGTACAAGCAAACAAGAGGGGGCGCCCCGAAACCTCGGAGCGCCCCCTCTTGTCCTATTTAGCGGAATAGTACCTACTTTCCAAAGCCTGCGGTCAGGCCTGCAACCATTTGCCGCCGGCCCACAATGTATGCGGCAAGCACCGGCAAAGCTGACAGCGTAACAGCGGCCAGGATTGCGGGAATATTACTCGTATATTGGCCCTGATAATTCCACAGGGATAGGGTCAGCACTCGAACTTGCGAGCTCTGGGTCAATACAAGAGGGAACAGGAACCCGTTCCATACCTGTAGCGCCTGATAGATCCCCGCGGTCATGATCGCCGGAACTGACAAGGGCCACACCAGGGTCCACATCATTTTCCAGTTCGTCGCGCCATCAACTGCCATCGAATCGAATAATTCATTGGGAATATCACGCATAAAATTGACCAGGATCAAACACGTGACAGGAATCCCGAATGCAATTGAAGGCAGAATAATGGCCAGCAGCGAATCGTACAGCCCCATTTGAACCACCAGGTAATACACGGGGATAATCACTGCCTGCAATGGAATTCCCAGCCCAAGCAGTATCAGGCTGAAGGTTCTGCGTGACCACTTATTCTTGCGTCTCACGACGTAATACGATGCCATGACGCACACCACCATCAGAACTGCAACGGTAGCTACTGTCACAATCAACGTATTAAAGAAGTACATCCAGAAATCGTTTTGGAAAACTGAAATATACGCTGCAATTGTTGGCGACTTCGTTGGAAGCAGAGGATTTTCCGTATAGAACGAAGACTGCGACCGCAAACTCGTGATGACGATGTAATAGATCGGCAGGATCACGATCGCGAGCCAAATCCAGCCACCAAGACCGGCAAGAAGACTCGATACTGTCGTTTTGTTTCTGTTCATAGCCCCTGTGCCTGACTTTCCATTCGTGTCGCACCGGAAAGCTTATTCAGTCCCAGTGAGAGCGCCAATCCGACCGCAAGGAGTAAAGTTCCTACCACTGTGGCCTGACCCATGTTGAAACTCTTGAAGCCAAGCAGGTACATATGCAGTGGAAGAATCCTCGTTGCTCCTCCAGGTCCGCCTCCTGTCAGGACATAGATGAGATCGAAATAGGTTAGAGCACCGACCAGCTGCAGCGTCGAATCAGTAACGATTGTGTACTTTAGCTGAGGAATCGTCACGTGCCAGAACTGCTGCCACTTTGATGCTCCGTCCAGTTCTGCGGCTTCGTAGAGCATTGCAGGAATTTGCCGCACCCCACCCTGGTAGATCAGAGAGTGGAACGGGATAAAGGCCCACGCGATGATCAAGATCGTCACAGGTAAAGCGAGCTTTGCATCTCCAATCCAATCCTGTCTCAGCCATGAGATACCAAAGGCATTTGACATTCCGAAATTGGGATCCAATAAAGCCTTGAATGCAATACCCAATGCTGCAGACGAAAACAGCAGCGGGAGGAAATACAGCACGGACAGGAACTCTCTGTACCGCTGCTTCTTGGCCATAAAGATTCCGAGCAAGAGCGACATCGGAGTCTGAATAAGCCAAGTAACGACCATGACAATTATCGTCAGTTTGATCGCGTTTATAGTCAGCGGATCAGAGAGAGTCACTGCCCAGTTGTGCATACCTGCCCATGACGGCGTTCCCAGACCATCCCAGCTCATGAAGCTTAGGAAAACTACGCCTATGAGTGGGATGATGGCGAAGAAGATAAAGAATGCCATCGCAGGGAGCGCGAACCACCCGCTTGGACCGTTAGCCTTGCTGGCTACTCGCGTTTCATTGCGAGGTTTCTTGTTCACCTGACCTCCTACCGAATGGGTTCTAATCTCACTACTTGTCATGGAACACACAAGTTACTTGATCGTTGCATTCATCGCATCAGCGAATTGCTCAGGTGTAATGCTCAGATCGAACAGAAGCTGGATGTTGTCAAGCAGCGTCTGCGAGGTGTCAGACGGAAGCTCCTGATCCCAGGAAAGCTGGAAGTTGCTCGAGTTGAGAACTATGTCGTAGCCGAAAGTCAGGTAATCTTCCTGTTCACTGCCCTTGATGAATTTCTCTGCTCCAACAGTGGGCGGAATATCGCCACCATCTACCATCGCCTTGACGTATTCATCGTCGAAGAGGTTGTTGAGATAGCCTTTCGCGGCAGTTTGTGCCTGTTCGCTTGATGCGGCGCTTACGGACCAGAAATTCGACTGGTTTCCTGCAACAGCGCTGGGATCACCCTTACCACCTTCAATGGATGGGAATGCGCCAAAGGCCAAGTTTCCTTCTTTAACGAAATCAGGCGCGTCCGTCATGAACGTTCCGTATGCCCATGATCCGTGCAGCATCATCGCAGCCTTGCCTGTGTGGACCAGTGCCACGTCAGCATTGGCGTCAGCAACGACTGACCCATAGGCATCCCCGAAGGCGCCGGCCTTCACGAGTTCCTGAGCTTTTCCAAGCGCCTCAATCGCAGCAGGATCAGACCATGCGTCCTTTTCGCCGTTGGCAATCCGATCAAATACTTCCGATCCGCCGATCCGGTCGAACAGATATTCCAACCACATCATGGACGTCCACTTGGATGCGCCGGCCAAGGAGATCGGAATAATGCCAGCTTCTTTGAACTTTTCGACGCAATTGAGCAGGTCATCCCAAGTTTGGGGAATTTCCAAACCCTGCTCTTCAAACAGTTGCTTGTTGTAATACATGTGGACGGGTTGCGTTCCAACATTGGGAAGTGCGTAGTACTTACCGTCAACGATTCCGCCGTCAGCAATGCTGGGAATCAGTTTATCAACCGAATCTTTTACATTGTCAGTAATGTCAACAACCTTGCCGGCCTCGACATAGTCACGCAAGGTCGCGCCGCCCCAGCCAAAGACCAGCGTAGGGGCATTATCAGAGCCGATCGCGGTGCGGATCTTCTCTTTATAAGCGTCGTTGGCAAACCAATCAACATTAATCGACTGATCGCTGTTTTCGGTATTCCACTTATCAAACGAGTCACGCCAGATGATTTCGTGGGTGCCGCCAGTGAGCGCCCACGCTGACGCCTCTCCGTTACCATTCGAACCTGTTGCCTCACCAGACTGGCCAGGCTGAGCGCCGCCACAGGCACTCAGAACGAGCGAGCCAGCCGCAAGAAGCGCGCCCACAGCGAAGATTCCTCTTTGCCTAATTTTCATCTCAGTTCCATCCCTTTCTCAGATTTGAGCCTCTATCCTCAGCGATAAGACGTTGACGAGAGAACCTGCCTCACGCCACGCTGCTCGTTGGAACAGCACAATGAACGGTCTCCATTGATCACAACCTCAATGTTTCAAAGTGCGGTCTCGTGACTTAGTTTAGTAGTTAATTTTAATACGTCAAGATCAGTTGACATGCCGATACAAAATCTTAACAATGCACGATACTATTGAAACAGTTTCAAAGAGGTGGGGCAATCACGAGGGACCGAGGGACACAGTGACAGCACGAAAGCAAAACGGCCGCGTTACCCTGAGCGACGTCGCACAGCAGGCGCAGGTATCAAAGGCAACCGCTTCAAAGGCAATGAATAACCGCGAGGAGGTTGCTGCCCACACGCGGAAGAAGGTTCAAGAAATTGCTCGCACAATGGGGTACAGACACGCGTCTCCTCTCACTCATGTGCTTCCAGACATCGTGGCAGTCTCGGACAGCCTTCAGAGCCCCTATACCATGAGCGTCCTCGATGGAATGGTCCACGAATGCACTACCCATGGTTTGTCGCTATCGATTACTGCGCTCAGCGCACCGTCTTCTCAGCACATGCCGCCGGTGCTGAGCGCTCCCTGGCTCTCACTTATTGCGCAGAAGAAAGTTTTCGGACTAGTCCTCATGACGATGCCTGTCTCAAGAAAACAGGCAAGCATGATTAAAGCTGAAGAAATCCCAACGGTCCTGATCGACCCTCGCAACCACCCACCGCAAGGTTTGACATCGATCGGAGCGACTAATTGGAATGGCGGCCTACAGGCGACCCAACACCTTATATCCTTAGGACACCGCCGAATCGCTTACATTTCAGGCCCACCGCATTCCGTTCCTTCCACTGAGCGCTACCAGGGATTCCTATCCGCGCATCACATGGCAAATGTGCCTTTTAACCCCGAACTGGTTGACGGAAACGAATTTTCCTACGCCGAGGGAGTACGAGTGACGGAGAAACTCCTGGCCCTGCCAGAAGGAAGTCAGCCCACAGCCATATTCGCAGGATCCGATCTGACGGCTCTAGGAAGCCTCGAAACTCTCCGTCGTCACGGTAAGAAAGTGCCGGAGAAAATTTCTATTGTCGGATTTGACGACTCTCTGCTCGCCCTCGCTGCAAATCCACCATTGACAACCGTCAGGCAGCCGGTCAGCGACATTGGCAAAACTGCTATTCGCACTTTGATCGATATTCAAGAGGGCAACAGACCCACCGGACCTCTTCGATTCGAAACGACTCTGGTTATCCGCGACTCAACCGCAAAGCGTGCCTGACCCCAGTGATCGCTCCTCCCGCACGCCCCGTGCAACTACCACCTGAACTGGTCTTCACCGATGGGGCCTTGCTCCCCGACCATCCATCCTTGACGGGCAAGGGCAAATGAAGCTCCGGACTTCACGTTCCAGCAGCTCATGCCGTTCTGCGTCGACTGACATGCGACGTCACCACTGGTTGCAAACTTGCCGTATTCAAGGGCCTGCCCACCACCTTGTGCGGACTCCACGCATTCGCGCGAAGCTCCTTCGGCGGTGGCAACCAGATTTGTCAGCCGGTCGCCGCAATTCTCAACTCCGGCAGCTGCGTAATCGTCATCAACAATGACACATGAGACAGTTTCGTCGGACAGGGTGCAGGCAATATTGCCCGAGGGCGCCATGATCTCGCCGGCCTGAACTGCACCCGCCGGTGCCGGGTACACGATCGGTTGTTCATCTGACTGAGCCTGCTCTGGTTCGGCCTCCGACTGCTCTTCAGCCGCCCCGTTGCTTTCAGGCTCGGTCGACTGCGCAGACGACTGCGGAGCCGGCGCGGGGCTGGGATCAACCGGACGGGAGGGGAAAATCCCTTTGAATACCACGATCGAGATCACCACAAGCACAAGAGCGATGGCGATGAGGATTCCGAGCACCAGTCCCACTCGGGACTGCGACGATCCATCAGATTCACCGCTTCGATTCCCCTGCTGGCGACTGGCCTGGTCGAGGGCGGCCGTACCGGACGCCGCCTGAGAAACAGGTGGGAAACGCCCCGGACCCTGCTGCCCGTATGCACGCCTCTGAGCAAGCGCCTGGTCCACCGCGGGATCTCCCAACGATCCCAACCACTCGAGCAGCCCCGAGTAGGTGTGCGGATTCTGAGCAACGACGGCACGCAGCTCCGGGTGACGGTAGGCGATATCCCTCAGCGTCTCATAATCCGTACCGGGGTCAGCGGCCAGTTGATGTAGGTTGCGAGGATCTGACTGATTGTTCATCGCGTTTGCCTCCATCAGCTCCAATGGTGTTACTGACAAGCCTAGCGCACCGCTACACGCCTGACGATCGCGCGGGCGAACTCTGCCCTATTGTCCGAGGTCATCGCACTCACCTATTCAGTGCGCGGGCCGATAGGCGAAGGTGTCGAACCCGATCTGTTCGATGTCGCGGGCCAGCGCCTCAACCTGGTCATTCCACCCCACCGCGTCGGAGCGGAAACCGTCAGGCGCACCCATCGCCCTGGCCTGCTGCAAGGCAAAGCGGCGAACGCCGCGCCGGAACGCCTCTCTCGCCACCGTCAAACCGTCACGCGGCCCATCGGGGTACACCGTCAGGCGCACTTCGTAATCCACCGACCGCGAGCGCGCACCGTCATCACCCTCGTCGCCAGCCGAACCAGCGCTATCCGCGCCTGGGCTGCGTTCGGCATACTCGAGCAGCACGTCCAGCGCCTCCCACGCTTTCGTGCCGGCTCCCTGGCGCCCCGCCACGACCTGATACGTGTCCGGCATCGCTTTAACATCAATCCCGACCCAGTCCACCAGACCCTCAGACAGCACATCACGCAGGCGATGCGGATACGGCCCTGCGGTGTGCAAACCAATCAGGAATCCCATCTCGCGCACACGACGCATCGCCGGTATCAGCGCCTGCTGGCGTGTGGCCTCCCCTCCGGAAAACACCACGCCATCGAGCAGTCCGCGGCGCCGTGACAGCAGATCCTCCACCGATGACCATGCGACCACGCCCGGGATCGTCGGATCGATGATCGCGTGGTTATGGCAGTACGGGCACAGCCACGGGCAACCCTGGCAGAACACCGATGCGACCAGCTTGCCAGGCCAGTCCACCGTTGACATCGGGGTGAGCCCAGCTATTTGAAGGTCGTCGGCGTTGACAAGGCGCCCGCGGCCTGCCTCGTCCTTCATGAAAGGGAGACGGGAGGAAAGGCGCTGACCAGTTCGCCGTGCTGAGAGGCGGCTGATTCAGTGAACATTGTGCGTTCGGCGTACTCACCCTTCTTGCCGATGTTGAAAGACTGGACGGGGCGGAAGTACCCCATGACGCGTGTCCACACCTCACACGTCTGCGGTTCACTGTTCGGGTGGGCATCCGCGCAGCGTTCACACGTGAAGTGCTCGCCAGCCAGATACCCGTGGACCGGACAGATCGAGAAGGTCGGCGTGATTGTCACGTACGGCACCTTGAAAGCAGTCAGAGAGCGACGGACCATTTCCATGCAGGCCTTCGCAGATGAAACACGCTCCCCCATGTACAGGTGAAGCACAGTGCCGCCCGTGTACTTGCCCTGCAGCACTTCCTGCTCTTCCAGAGCCTGGAATGGGTCGTCGGTGTAGCCGACGGGCAGCTGCGAGGAGTTCGTGTAGTACGGCTGATCGGCGGAGCCGGCCTGCAGGATGTCGGGGTAGCGTTTGCGGTCTTCCTTGGCGAAGCGGTACGTCGTACCTTCGGCAGGGGTGGCCTCCAGGTTGTACATGTGACCGGTGGATTCCTGCAGCTGCACCATGCGGTCGCGCACGCGATCGAGGATCTTTTCGCACATCTCGCGTCCACGCGGATCCGTGATGTCCATCTGGTCGTCGGTGAAGTTGCGGACCATCTCATTCATGCCGTTCACACCGATGGTGGAGAAGTGGTTATCCAGTGACCCCAGGTAACGGCGCGTGTAGGGGAACAGGCCGTGTTCCATGTGGTAGGAAATGGTTTCGCGCTTGCGCTCCAGCGTGTCGGAGGCAATGTCGATCAGCTGGTCCATCGCACCGATCAGTCCGTCCAGGTCACCCTTGTACAGGTAGCCCAGACGCGCCATGTTAAGCGTGACCACACCCACCGATCCGGTCAGCTCAGCCGACCCGAACAGGCCGTTGCCGCGCTTGAGCAGTTCGCGCAGATCCAACTGCAATCGGCAGCACATTGATCGGATCATATGCGGATCCAGATCGGAATTGATGAAGTTCTGGAAGTAAGGCAGGCCGTACTTCGCGGTCATTTCGAACAGGCGCAGCGTGTTGGGCGAATTCCAGTCGAAGTCCCTGGTGATGTTGTACGTCGGGATCGGGAACGTGAAGACACGTCCGTCAGCGTCTCCCCCGGTCATCACTTCGATAAACGCCTGGTTGATCAGGTCCATTTCATGCTGCAGGTCGCCGTAGGTGAAGTCGCAGATCTCGTCGCCAATCAGCGGAGCTTCATCCATCAGATCGTCGGGGCATGTCCAGTCGAACGTGAGGTTCGTGAACGGGCACTGCGAGCCCCAGCGTGAAGGAACATTCAGGTTGAAGATCAGTTCCTGCATGCACTGGACGATCTCCTCGTACGTCATGTTGTCGAGGCGGACGAATGGCGCCATGTAGGTATCGAAAGATGAAAACGCCTGCGCACCGGCCCACTCGTTTTGCAGCGTGCCCAGAAAGTTGACGATCTGACCGCACGCAGAGGAGAAATGTTTGGGTGGGGCCGAGGCGATCGCACCAGGCACACCGTTGAAGCCTTCCTGGATGAGGCGTTTGAGCGACCAGCCTGCGCAGTACCCGGAGAACATGTCGAGGTCGTGAATGTGCAGGGCTCCCGAGCGGTGCGCTTCACCGGCTTCCGGTGAATAGATCTTTTCCAGCCAGTAGTTTGCGACCATCTTGCCGGAGGCGTTGAGGATTAAACCGCCCAGGGAGTACCCCTGGTTCGCGTTCGCATTGACGCGCCAGTCGGAGCGTTCCAGGTATTCATCAATTGTGCTGATGGCATCTACGTCATAGCGCACGGTTCAGTCTCCTCTGCCTTGATGTGGGGTCGACGCGCGGAAAGCCCGCCACGCGTCGGGGGTTTCGTCACAGGGAAAACAGCCCGCACTCGGGCTGCTGCGGCGTCAGGCCGTCGTCCTTGTCGACGTTGCGTGAACACCATATCTAGTTGCCGTTTTAAATTCCACCCACTAGATGTCGTGGTTCGGCGTGTCGCATGTGTCAGCTTTGATTCCCTCGTCGAGCATGGGTCGAAAGTCCCCATCTCGCCCAGTGGGCGTTGCACAGCGTCCCTCTCGTCGGTCACTTTGTGCGTGTTGTCATTGACGAGGGCGACCGCGCCCGCTGTTTCACCGACTGTTGCGAGATTGCGGCTGTGCCCACGACAGGCGGTCCACCTCGCACATCACGGCGCCCGCGACACCACTGAGCATGAACATGACGGCCAGGGCGAGCCACCTGGTGCGCGCCGGGTCACTGGCAACGAACTGTGCGTAACCCATGTCCCACGCGCCCGGCGCAAAGTGCGAGACGATGTCGACGTTGGGCATGAAATACCATGCGATGAGGAGCGCGAAGATGATCGCGCAGCCACAGAAGAAGGACAACATGCGCCGCGCCATCACGCCGTGCCGCCTGCGGTGTTCAACGGGTGCGAGCAGCTGCGCCCATGTGCCGGCCACCAGCACTGCGACCAGAACATCGGAAGGACGATGCCAGCCGTACATGATGACGGTCATGGCCATGAGCGTGGTCCAGATCCACCCGACGTAGGCGGCCGGGGTGCGCACCCATCGAGGCGCCACGATGACCAGGGCGAGCGCGATGGATGCGGCAAACGTTGTGTGGCCGGAGGGCAGTGAGTTTGCGATGTGGATCGACGATCCCAGATCCGGTCGCACGATCAGGAGTTTGACCAGCTGCGTGGTCAGATTTGCCGCAACGACGACGATGACGGCACGCACGGCCAGGTGCCACCGCCTGCGCGCAATCGCAACGGCCGCGACAACGACACACATGACAACGACGGCCTGCCAGGAGGCCAGGTGAACCAGGATGCGGCCCACCGGCGCAACAGTGGGGCGCCACGTGGCCAGCGTTTCCATCAATGCCGTATCCCAGGCCTGCCCAACTGCCGTGAAGACGGCGCCGCGAGTCGTCACCACGATCACGACGATATACACCACGGCTGACACAATCCGGCGGAACAGCCGTGCGCTGTATCCATCCGGGCGGGCGGCCCACTGCTGCGCCGGGCGAGATGATGGCCCGATTTGGTAGGGCGCGGACGGCGATGTGGATGAGGCCGGTGGTCCGGCTGCGCGCTGACCAGCACCATCTTCGGGCACCTGCCGCACGTCAGGGCGAGGCTCGTCAGGCATGGCCATCTCGCTTACTCCTCGGTTCGTGTTGAGCATTCCCGATAGAAACTGTATTCCATGATGCGCCAACTTCCGAGCACGGTTTCACGGCCGCGCGCCGCCCAAGCGCGCGAGTCACACTCGTCTAGACATGTAGGATCTTGCGGCTCTTCGCAACGAAGTTCTGCCGCCCTCTTTTCCCTCACGTAGGATGAAGAAAATGAGGCCTGGGCACCTCGCTCAGGAAACGGCACGATAAGCGCATATGATGAAAATGCATCGGCAGCTGGCAAGGGAGGGTTGAGCGTGTCACCATCACAGACGTCGCCCGTCACATCGACCCGACTGGACCGGACTCTGACGGATCTTCATGTCGATTTCCGCCCCTCCCCAACCGATGACGCAGTGTTCACCAGCCTGGAACAAAACGCGTTCTACTCCTGGGATCTGTCCCACCCTGATTTCTTCCGTATCCGCGCTCACTGGCGCGGTGAAGCTCCTGATGAAGACAGCCGCACCGAACTTGAACTGGTAGCCGCCAAGATCAATCCAGTCGAGTTCAGCCCCAAGCTCTTTATCGTGCCACTGGCTGACGATGAGGGATACCAGCTCGTAGCCGAGACGACCCTCATCATTGCGGACGGCGTCAGCGACGAACAGCTGACCGGGTTCATCACGCGCTCGGTGGCATCCATTGCTGAAGTTCTGCACGCCCTCGAACGCCAATTGCCGGACATGGTGACCTGGGATGTGGACGCGCCGCACGAGGAGGATCGCTGACCATGTCTGACGCACCTGCAATTCTTCCTGTCGACCTGGATCGCATTGAGCGCGCACTGCGCGACGTGGGCACACATCCGCGTCCCTCCGCATCCAACCCGACACAGCTTCAGGTCAGACTTGGCAGTGACCTGTTTTTCGTCTCCCTTTCCGAGGGCGACGATCCGTGGCTGACTGTCAGTGCTGCGCGCCTGATCACACGCGTCTTTTCGCGCCAGGCTGGCACGTTAATTGAACGAGCCAACCAGTGGAATGCGCAGCGGGTGACACCCACGGCGTTTGTCCAGACCGATGCTCAGGATCGTTCCTTCGTCTTTACCCGCCTACGCGTCTCAACAGCACACGGCCTGTCAGATGCGCAGCTTCGAACCAATGTCAATGTCGGACTCAAGGGCGGCAGACAGGCTCTGGACTTCATTGACGGCGTAAGCCAGCCGCCAACCACCACGGCCCCGACATCTCAGCGCGCTGAAAGCGATGACGTGTCATAGGGTGTTGGCAATGCCAGTGCGCCCACTTTTTCCACGTATCCGCCACTCGTCCTGAGCCAGAGGAGGTCGTCATGGTTGCGTTGTCCCGTCCCATTGATGTCCAGCGCATACGCACATTGCTTGCGGGCAATCACGTGCATTTTGATGACTGGGAAAACAACCAACTCGTCGTTCCCACCCCGAACGCGATTTACCTGTGGGATGCGACGTATCCGAATGTGCTGATCATGCGGGGCATCTGGCGAGGCATCGCACGCAACGACGCTCAGTTCTACGCACTCGAATGTGAAATCGAAGCCTGCAACTCGATGCGCACAGCGCCCAAGGCTTACCTGGCGCCCCTGGAAGATCAGACGAGTTTCGGCCTCCACACCGAATGCGCCATCCTCACGTCAGCAGGTCTGACCGACCAGCAGCTCTCCACGTTCTACGAAACCTCGATGGCGATGACCATGTCGTTCTTCCACGATCTGGAGGCAACACTGCCCGAATTCATCACATGGGAACGCGAGGAGGAGGCACAATGAACACGTCGCTGCATTCAGTGCCTGATTCAGCGGATTCCGCGCGCCCCACACCGGTCAGCCTGGATCGCGTCATCAGCTGCGCCCACGCGTTGACATACGAGCTGGGTGTCCTCGTCAAAGATCAGGCAGCCGGAGTAGTGATCGAGGAGGTTCCTTTCCTCTTCTCCTTCGATGCGAGCGAGCGCTTCCTGTGTGTTCGCGCAGTGTGGGATACCGATGCGCAGCCTGGTCGGTGCAAGAAGCAGCTCTTTGCCGCATCCGACTGGTGGAATCGTGAGAAGTTCATTCCCACCGTCTACACGATGAACAGCCCCGATCACCACGTCCAGGTGTGCGCTGACTTTACCGTTGACACGCAGTGCGGCCTCACGGACGCTCAATTGTCCGACAACCTCGCAGCAGGGGTGAGCGCCGGCCTCGAAGCCATCGCCTACATGCGTCAAGCGTTCACCCATACGTCGTGTCCCAATGGCTGATGTCGCAGGTGCCGGTTCGACGAGGGCGCCCTCGTCCCTGAGCGCGGGCATCGACGACCTTCTTGCGATGCTAGAGCGCATTGGTGCGCGTGACGATCGGCTGGTCCACGTTCACAGCATTCCTGCACGACCGGCACGCACCGCACCGTGGCCTGGGTGGATCAACCCCTCCGTCACACACGCGGGCGCTGACCTGGGTATCGAGCACGTGTGGGAGCACCAGCGGCGCGCACTGGACGCCGTGCACGCCGGGCAGGACACAGTTGTTGCCACCGGGACTGGCTCCGGGAAGTCTTTGGTCGCATGGGTGCCGATTCTGTCCGATCTGGCCGACCACGCCGCATCCGACAGGCCGGCGCGTATCTCCGAAGTGCACCACCGGCCCACACTGTTGTACCTGTCCCCCACGAAGGCGCTTGCCGCCGACCAGTTGAGCGCACTGCACACGTGGATCAACACGGCGCAGGGCACGCAGTGGGGAGTGCGCGTGAGTACGGCGGATGGTGATACACCACGCGAGGCGAAGGACTGGGCGCGCGCTCATGCCGACATCGTCTTGACCAATCCTGATTACCTGCATTTTGTCATGCTGCCTGGTCATCAGCGGTGGACACGACTGCTGGCTTCCCTGCGTTACATCGTCATCGATGAGCTGCACTACTGGCGCGGCATGACTGGCTCCCACATTGCCCTGGTCATTCGCCGCCTGCTGCGTATTGCCCGCCACCTGGGTGCGAACCCCACCGTCATCATGTTGTCCGCCACTGTGCGTGACCCTCACGATGTCGCCCGTCAGATGACGGGGCGTGAGGACATCTGCGCCATTACCGAGGACGGCTCACCTGCCGGTGAGCATCAGCTCATACTGTGGCAGCCTGCGTTGCGCCCCGACCCGGACGATATCCCCATTGACGCATTCCTGGACGCGCTGGCTGACAATGAGCCGGTCGTGCTGGAGAAGGCACCGTCCACGTGGCGTATCAGCGCCACGTCCGAGGCTGCCTCGCTCATCGCTGCTTTGGTGGAGCGTGGCGCTCGTCTCCTGGCATTCGTGCGCTCACGCGTGGGAGCTGAAACCCTGGCGGCGCATGTGCGCGACATACTGTCTGCCTCATTGTCTCCGCTGGTTGGGTCCGTTGCCTCCTACCGGGGCGGATATCTGCCTGAAGAGCGCCGAGCATTGGAACGTTCTTTGCGGTCTGGGCAGCTGAGGGCGGTCGCCACGACAAATGCACTGGAACTGGGCATGGACGTGTCCGGACTGGACGCGACCATTACCGTCGGCTGGCCGGGTACGCGCGCATCCTTGTGGCAGCAGGTGGGCCGTGCCGGTCGGGCCGGAGCGCGCGGCCTTTCGATCCTCATCGCCAGCGACAATCCGCTCGACTCCTACATCATCCATCACCCCGACGAACTCACCCGGGAGGTTGAAGCCGCGGTCATTGATCCGCTCAATCCGTGGGTCCTGGCGCCTCACCTGTGTGCCGCCGCTCAGGAGCTGCCGCTGACCGCTGACGATGCCGCTTGCTTCGGTCTGCCTGACGGTGACACCTCTATGTTCGATGACCTGGCTGATCAGGGGCTTTTGGTGCGCCGCCCGGCAGGGTGGTACTGGGATGTCACGCGCGGCGACCGCGCAGCTGATCTGACCGATTTACGAGGGGGCGGCGGCGAAGTCCAGATCATCGATCAGGCCACCGGCACCGTCATCGGCACAGTCGACGAGGGATCCGCCGACGCTCAGGTTTTTCCAGATGCCATCTACCTGCATCAAGGGCGCACCTATCACGTACTGAGCCTGGCACCGCTGTCACCTGGTGACGGCGGACGGGTCGCCCTCGTCGAACCTGTCTCAACGCAGCTGCGCACCCGCGCGAAACAACACGTTGCTGTCTCCATCGTAAGTACATCCCAGGAGTGGCACAGTGCAGATGGCGCGGTCACGTGGCACACCGGCGAGGTTGACGTCACCACTAGAGTCACTGACTACGACCTGCTTCGACTTCCGGGCCTGGAATTCATCCGTAACCGCGAGCTGTCGTTGCCGTCCCACACGCTGGAGACTGTAGGCGTGTGGTTCACTCTGGCTCCCGGTGCACTGCGCAGCATTGGCCTGACGCAAGCTGAACTGCCGGGCGCTTTGCATGGCGCTGAGCACGCGATGATTGCACTGCTACCGCTGCTGGCGACCTGTGACCGCTGGGACTTGGGCGGGCTGTCGACCGCGCTGCACGAGGACACTGACGCGCCTACCGTCTTTGTGTTCGATGCCTATCGCGGCGGTGCTGGCTATGCGATGTACGGGTGTGCGCACGCTGCGCGGTGGGTGCAGGCAACTGTGACGCGCCTGCAGGAGTGTCTGTGTTCGGACGGGTGCCCATCGTGCGTGCAATCTCCCAAGTGCGGCAACGGCAACGAGCCGCTGTCGAAGGCCGGCGCGATCGCGGTGCTGGAGTTCCTGGCCAGTCACTGCCCGCCGGAGGAGGCGGCGCCCTCGGATTCGCCCACACCGTCTGCTTCTCCCGAAGCTTTGTCTTCCTGCCCCGCGACCGTCAGATCCTGAGTCGAGGACCTCACCACAGGACCAAAATTCACAGGGATTTTTAAGGTTCGCTCAAAGCTATTCCAAGGTAGGGCCCGTAGTGTTGACACCATCGAGCCAACGAGGTTCTATAGCGACTGTTTTAAGGGAGCTGTTTCTCGATTAGACTCGCACTGTGTTGATGGGATGCCTGAGGGGCCGGTCTGCTGACCGGCCCCTCAGTGCGTCTACACATCGCGTCTGCTTACCTCCAACACCTCAGCCTTGCAGATACGTCACTACCGGCGCACCTTTTGCCGCGCGAGAGGTCTCGACATGTACTGTGGGTAGGTGCATCTTCTTCTGGGAATCTCATTCGCCAGCGACATCAGCCTCGACCCGGTGTCCGTGCGCGAAGCTGCAGGTGTCGAACGCACAGGCGACCTGCGGGATCGCCACGTCCGCGAATTCTCCCGCGTCATTGATCCCACTCGCCCTGACAATATCCGCGAACTGCAGGTCACGCTGCGTGACTCGGTACGAAAACGCGAACGGCTCTGGCTTTTGATGATGACGCCCACCGATCGCGCGCACTGGGAACAGTGGCTGGCCCCCGACCTGCTCCACGAGCTCGGACCCGTGCAGACCTACGAGGGGCAGCAATGCCAGCCCATCGGCGTAGCCCCGCGTCTGTTAATCCCATTCCTTCTGGAACGAGGCAGACCTGAGGACCTGGCGTTCCTTCACCATGCCCTCACCGGCCTGGATGCACTTTTAGTTTCAGCTTCCACTTACCGCGGCCTCACGCAGGCAGGTATCCGCCTACAACACCGTTTCATGGTCACGCGAATACTGACGAATCCGAAGTTCCTGGCTTACGCGGTTGTGCTGATCTACTCGGCGCTGCGCGTGTTGCCCGTGTCGTATGTGCGCGAATTCCACGGCTCGCTTCTGTTGTTGTGGCTCATCGACCTGACGACGGCGATTCCCTACACGTGGGGCGTGCTCACGATGGTGACGGCCGCGCATTTCCTCAAACGCATGGCAGGACTGGCCGTCACCGTCATTACCTTCGTCGCACCCTATGTGTACTTCGGGCTCAACGGCAGAAACTACCCGGGATACGTCATCGTGATCATCGCACTACTGATTGCCTCTGCCTTCGTGCTCGAAGGTTTCAAGTACTGGCTGGACCGGCGTGCCAATCGCCAGCTCTCCAGCATCGAGCCTGATTAGGACACGTGGCGTTTGGAGGGGCGCCCTCGTACGGTACGTTCTGCGCTGACGACCATCAGCCACACGCCAGCCACGAGCCACACGATCATGAGCCACAGCGGGCGAGCCGGGTACAACGCCACCATCACCGCAGTTGTCACGACCCACAAGGCGGCGGCCGTGGCGTTGAAGATGCGCAGATGAGTGACTCTGAAGGGGTGGATCCACTTGAACGGAATGAGGGCCAACACGGAGAAAATCACGACGATCAGCCAGTTGAACCACGAGGGCGTCGCGAACAACCACATGATAATAGCGACGACGTTCCACGCTGCCGGGAACCCTACAAAATACCAGTCCGAGGACTTCATCTTCGTGTTGGCGTAACAGAACATGGATGAGCCGAGGACCAGTGCTGCAGCAAGGATTGGCCATTTGCCCGGCCCAAGCGGAATGTAAAGGAACATGAACACCGCTGGAATGAATGTCCACGTCAGATAGTCCACGACGTTATCCATCATCACACCGGAGAACCACGGGACCACTTTCGTCACGTCAGCCGCGCGTGACATTGGCCCGTCAACAGCGTCCACAATCAGCGCAATTCCCAGCCACAGCCACATCATCTTGATGTGGCCCGAGCGCAGTGAGTCGACTGCCAGCAGTGCCCAGAGCAGACCGCTCATGGTGAAAGCATGGATGCACCATACGGTCACTCGTCGTTCAATGGACCACTGTGTCTCGTTCACCGCGTGAGTGTCTGCGCTCATGTTTCCCTCGATTGTTGCCTACAACGATGCTGAACGAGACAATACACGAAAAAACTGCTCATTCCGGCGATCGTTGGGCACATCACCTGCGATGGAGCCAGATGATCGGCTCCGGTTACCTGCGCGGCGCGTTCAGCTCCACGTCACGGTGTCGAGGGCGGACACGAGTTCGTGCGGCAGCGCCTCGTTCTGCGCACTTCGAAGGGTCATCACCCACATGCCATCAGGTCGAGCCACGTACACAATCATGGTCTCAACAGCACCCTCATCCTCATCCGCAACGAAAGTCAGTCCCGTGGCCTGACAGCCGTCGATACTCCGATCAGGCAATGCCTCAGTGTTGGACACGCGAGAGTTCTCCTGAGCGAGTTTGATTCTGTCTTCTCGCATGTCAGCAGGATCTGGAATCAGTTCCATCGGATCAGAGCGAGGTTCTTTTGTATCGATGTCGCCCCAGTCGAAAATGTGGTAGCGCACAACTTCGGCCGTTGCGTTTGAAGCCGGATCAGTGGACGCTTCAATCCGATAATCCACTGTCGGATTATCCGGAGTTTCACGGATGACCCACCCGCTGGGCAAGTCAATATTCATGGTGCTGACCTCCTTGGATTGGTCATCATCGGAAGATTGCATGCACTGCGTCGAATCCGACATGGATGATTCCGACTGTCCCGACGTGACGGCGCATCCGTTCAAGTGCCCCAGTGAAACAAGTCCAATGGTGACCAGTGCATACCGCCACAGTCTCCTCATCTTTCAACAGCCTTCCATGCGATTCAATGAGTCCTTAGTTCCCGCCTTGCGCGTTCTTTTCATTTTGCTGAGTGTCATTGAACACCGAATTGACTTCGTGCTCAATATTCGCAGTATTCTCATTATTGTTGATGAAATTCTGGAAAGCCGAGCGTTGTTCCGGTGAAAGATCCTCATAGTCTTTCAACGTCCCATCAGAATTGTAATAGTCGTCCAAACCGGCACCAGAGCGAGTGCTCAAAAAGCTCCCATCAGGCTGTTTGCCCATAACTGGCGCGCCCATGACTTCCGAATCGGCATAACGTGAGTACAACGACTGAGCCATCAAAGTACGCGCAACTTCCTGATCATTAATGCGTGAAGCCTGCGCCAGTTCAGCGTGATTGGTCGGCAGAAATTGGTCAAGAGCCATGTCAGTTCCGGCACCGAGTGCCTGACCCGCGATAAACTGCGTGACTTTACCGGCGCCAGGAATCTTGCCTGGCAGTCCTGCTGCACCAAGGCC
The DNA here is from genome assembly GCF_030212035.1 of Pauljensenia sp. UMB10120. NCBI lineage: Bacteria > Bacillati > Actinomycetota > Actinomycetes > Actinomycetales > Actinomycetaceae > Pauljensenia > Pauljensenia sp. UMB10120. The sequence continues at coordinate 30,079 of NZ_JASODH010000006.1, forward strand.
GCCCTCAGCGAGCTCTCGCCAGCGTTTGTTGGTTTCGTCAAGCCATTCGGCATGAGCCCCGTCTGCGGCTCCGTGCGCACCGAACAATTGATTGAAACCGGGCGCCCATTTTTGAGCAATGTTTTGTACGCCTGCTGTTGTCGGCGACGAACCATCGACGTCTTCCTGGAACTTCTCAATTGCCGAAAGTCGCAGATTATCAATTGCGGGTCCGCGTCCACCGATGTACGAACCGTCATCCATTTTCACCGGATGATCAAATGCCAAATCAGTCAGCAGGCTCTTCTCACCCAGAAGCGATTTCCTGAGACCTTTAGAGAACGCAAACGATGCCCGATCATCATTCAGACCCATTTCCGCTACGGTGTTTTCAGCACTCGACCCAGAACCGATTTCGGACAGAAGATTATCAACTCGAGGCGCAAGCGCGACGCCAGCCCAGCTTCTCAGTTGACTGTTCATCATGCCGAAGCGATTTTCGCCTTGTGATTCTCCAAAGTCTTTCAGGCCATCTTGATACCCCTGAACAAAATCCATGGTGATTTGCGCAGATTTCTTCTCACGATCCGCCCATTCTGCATACGCTGGATCGGCGGGAGAGACGTCAGGCTTGTCAACAAGCATCGTATTTTGCGCAATGACCTCACCAAATGCATCTCCCTGATCAGTCCATCCACTGAAGATATCAGTAATAGCGCGGTGCCCTGTCAGGTACTCCGTCATCGACATCGTCCCGCCGTCAACATCAAAATCAGTGTTACTGGCAAGCAGGTTACGCACACCATCTGCGCGGTCAGTTTCTGCGGCAGACAAAGAATCCGGTGTCCCATCGGCAAAGGAGTCGGGCATATCCATCAATTTCATCATGGAGGTGACAGGATCAAGTGTCCAGCCGTAGGCACCGTAGCTGCCTCCAGGCATTTGCGAGCCATTCCATGAAGAGTACGGGAAGGCGTTTTGTCGCAATTCAGGATGCTCATTATCCCAGGTGATAATGTCGCGAGCTATCGAGTCTTTCCCGTTGTAATCTTCAACGAATCCTCCGCCAAGTGAAATGTTTTCATTTTCTGACGCTACGCCGAGCATATGCCCAACATATTCATAGCCATAATGAGTTCCAGTCATCCCCGCGAAATTGGGGTCTACAGGTTCTCCGAAAGAGTCGACAAGCGTGCGGCCATACTCCTTCAAGCCATCCAGATTATGCTCCTGAACAGCGGAATAATGCTGTCCATCAGATGCCATCAGGCCGTCTTGCACCACGTTGAAACTGTTCTGGGCACTCTGGTATGCAGGATCACCATTCATTCCCCCAGTTGACAGGGCCATGGCTGTTCCCAGCGAACGCGTCACATTTTCGATTGCTTTATCGAAATCGGTGTCAATTTCATGAGTCCCTGGATCAACAATCTGTCCCTTGAGATCCCCCATCCTCGCCACAAATCGGGCCATATCCTCAGGAGGTACCCGTTCGGCAAGCGCATTGGCAAAGAACGGGTTATCCAGATCATCAGCATATTTCTTATTGAATTCCTTGATGTTTTCAATGAGATCCGGGGAAGACATATCAAGAAGATCAGCAGCGTCGTCCGCTATGCCCTGACAGTATTCCCATTCGGCCTGGCCATCTACCAGCGGCATGTCGTCGAATAGGCTCTTTCCTATCGAGTCTCGCCCACCCTTGCGATCAGCAGCCGATACGATTGAATTGATTGATCCGGTTAAAGCGGACGCAGTAGCTGACGCCTCACTATCCAGTCTTTCCATCTCATTTTTATAAGATTCTCTCAGACGAGTCTGCTGAATATCTTTTGACTCAATGATCTCTCCATGGCTCCGGCTGTACTCAAGACGATCCATCGGATTGTTTGTGTTTTGTCGGGCGTCTCTGTCGGCATTGAGCGCGTTGATTCTCTGCGTAGCTTCTGCTTCAGCGTCATCCCATTCCTGCTGCCACCGCTCAACCTTGCGGATGGCTTCGCCTACAGTGTGAGCCCAGTCCCGTAGTGAATTCACAGGCTTTGAAAATGATTTAGCCAATGTGGAGACGTGTTTCGACAGTGATTGAGCTTCCGAACAGTACTTTTGAGCAGCCTGGCCTTCCCAGCCCGGCACCTGATCTGCTCCAGATGCGATTTGGGTGTTCGCGATACGTTTACTCACCATCTCGAAATCGTCGGCATACGCGTTCGCGCCTGCCTGGATATCAGGCGGGGTGGGCAGTTCGTCAGCACCAGCCATAGTCAGCCTCCCAACCTCTCACTCAGCACTGCGATACCTTCACGGACATCTCGTATGAAGAGATTCTCATTCGCTGCTTCAGTTTTGTCATAGTTGGCAATTGCTTTTTCCTGACCTGATCCCAGAACAGCGCAGGCATCCGAAAACTCAAAGATCACGTCCTTCATGCCATCGCGATAGTTCCTCACTGCATCACGCAGGGATTGAACACCTTCGTTCGGGCCTTCTGGCAGATTCTTCGCAATTCCCACTATGGAAATCTGTCTGGCAACAGCACCGATTCTCCCGAATTCTTCAGAATCGGTCCAATCTTTCTTCGCGCTCACACCAACGGCAGCGCGATCGAATTCCAAGTCAGCCATCGAACTGTCAATCTCTCGTCTCGGAGGAACTCAGGCGTTACTACATTAAATGGAGAATTGACTGTCAGTCAATAGTTCTGACTATTTTCTTTTCATGTTCCTCACCGATCATGAAAAGGAAAGGTTACAAGGCACAGATGAAGGCCCGAGACAGCCGCAACGATAGGGAACTACGCCAGTTCCTCGCGGTAGGGGTCCGCCGGGTAGCAGCCCATGACTTTCATGTCCGCGACGTAGAAGTGCAATTCATCGAGGGCACGCTTGACGTTTGGATCCTCCATGTGCCCATCGAGGTCGACATAAAACTGCGTGGCGCAGAAAGAGCCCCCCAGCTGGTAGCTTTCCAGCTTTGTCATGTTCACCGAGTTCGTCGCGAATCCGCCCAGGCATTTGTACAGCGCGGCAGGCACGTTCTTGGTGCGAAACAGAACCGTTGTGATGGCTGGCCGTGTCTGGCTCACCTCTGGCTTGGGCGACAGGACAAGGAATCGCGTCGCATTGTTGTCGTTGTCTTCGACATGGCTTTGCAGCACCGCCAGATCGAATTTGTCTGCAATTCCCGAGGGAGCCAATGCCGCTACGGATCGGTTCCCCATCATCGCAACTTCACGCGCAGCCCCTGCCGTATCGGCACTGATGTGGCGCGTCCACTTCCAGTTGGCAAACAGTTTCGTACACTGGCCGAATGCGTGGACGTGGGAGCGCACGGAGCGGATCGACTCCAGTGTCGCACCCTGGGGTGCCACCAGATCGAAGTGGATCGGCAGAAACAGTTCACGGGTGATGTACAGGCCAGAGTTGGGCAGCAGCTGGTGCGGGTCTGCGACGCGACCGGCCGAGGAGTTTTCCACCGGTATTACTGCTACATCAGCTGCCTGGTCGTGCACCGCATCGAAAGCGGCGGTAAACGTCTCGCAGGGCGCAATCGTTGCGTCCGGAAAGAGTTGGAGAGCACCCACTTCGGAATTCGATCCGGCCTCTCCCTGTATCGCAACTGTCATCCCGCGTGTCATGAAAATTAGGCTATCAGGGCGGCAGCGTTCTTCTCACATCGTGTGAGCAGGATCTACAGAAGCGATTATGGGTCGCCCTCGTCCATCACAATGAACGAGGGCGACCCATGACGCGCGACGATGCTACTCGTCAATCGACGGCGCGTGCTCCAGGAGGTATTCTTCAGCCTGCTTGTTCCACAGACCGTTGTTCGCCTTGCACAGGCGATCCAGCTCCGCATAGAACGGATCCGTCTTGCCGCGCTCAGCGAAGTCGTCAATTGCGACCAGATCCAGCCTCTTGTGGGTGTAGATCAGCTTCTTGCCACCGGGAATGTTCGGCAGATTCAGCGTCGTTTCCTCGACCACGTTCAGACCACCGATGTGGGTGACCAGGACGGCCGGGTTCAGCTTGCCTGATTCAAACATATCGATCGCATCAGCGACGTCCTCGTACGTGCCACCGGTTGTGGCCACGTAGTGGTGACCTGAGTAGTGGATATCGTAGAAGTTGATCGTCGCCTCAAAATCGTTACGCGGCGGACCGGCGAAGAAGTTCATGCAGCCTTCGCGAGCCAGCAGCTTCGAGCCGAGCTCCACGACCGGACGCACCGGAGCGAACACGAAGACGTCATCAAACAGTTCGCCCTCGTTGATCTTTGTCAGCTCCGCGACCGGATCCTCCATGTCGCCGGTGTTGACGTAGTGAAGCTCGATGCCGTTCTTCTTCGCATCTTCAACGGTCAGCAGCGCGGCTGCACGATCGAGGCGATCCTGTGCAATGTCGGTGACGACGATACGGCGCGGCTTGCGCTCCTGATGCAGTGCCACGTCCAGGCCGGCCAGTCCCATCGGGCCGACGGATGCGAGCATGGCCAGTGTGCCGCCCTCGCGAATACCCATGTAGTGCGTGTAGTCGTTCGGCTTCATGTGGTACTGCGCCTTGAATGCGCCGATGACGCACGAGTACGGCTCGGTCAGGGAGCCGGTGAAGAAGCTGTCTTCCTTGTATTCGAACAGGCAGTTGGACTCCATGACCTCGCTGGGGATCACGACGTAGGTCGCGTCGCCGCCGATGTACTGGTAGGAGTATCCCGGTGCCCACAGCGTTCCCTTGTAGTTCAGGGCGGGCTGGATGGCGAACTTCATGCCGGGTGTGAACTGGTCAGCCCACTTGGAGCCGACCTTCTTGATCGTTCCGCAGAATTCGTGCCCGACCATTGTCGGGGTTTCCGCCAGCGATCCGCGCACGCGTTTGTGCGCCTCGCCCTGGTGTGCGAGCTTGTTGGTGGACATGCAGATCGAGTCTGACGTGACTTCAGCGAGGATTTCGTCCTCACCGATTTCAGGCAGGTCGAACGTTTCCAGGCGGAGGTCCTCCACTCCGTGGATACGCACTGCAGTTGTTGTCTGAGTGGACATTGAAATGTGTTCCTTTCGGCCTGTGGCCCTGTTAATTCATCATGACCTGACCGCCGGTGACGGGCACCGCCTGGCCAGTTTCATAGGCTTGCTCAACGATGTAGTAGATGGCGCGCAAAACGTCGATGCCCTGTGCGCCGCGGTGCATCGGCACCTTCGCTTCGTAGTATTCCTTCACATCGGCAACGGTCTTTGCGCCTGGTACCTTCCCTGAGTTGAGGTACTGGACGAACAGTCCGCGATCAGGGTCTGACCACAGTGGTCCGTCGAGGAAGTTGCCCGGGCACACAGCGTTGACTTTGATGCCGTGGGCGACCAGTTCGAGGGCGAAGGACTGCACCAGTCCGAGGCCACCGAACTTCGACCCGGCATAGGCGGCGTTCTTGTTGGATCCTTCCAGGCCGGACTTGGAGTTGACCTGGATGATGTCAGTCAGCCACTGGGGTGCAGCCTTGTGCTGGCGGGCCAGAAGATTGCCGCACGCCTGAGTGACCAGGAAGAACGCAATGTAGTTGATGTTCGTGGACAGGCGGAATGCGGACGGGTCCTGCGTCAGGACGCTTCCAGCGCGCACGATTCCGGCGTTGGAGACCACCAGGTCAAGCCCGCCGGCCACGCGCTCAATTTCCTCAGCCATCGCTGCCACTGATTCCTCGTTGGACACGTCTACCGTGATCGGCCATGCGTGTTCGCCAAGTTCTTCGGCCTTGGCGCGGGCGCCTTCTTCGTTGAGGTCAGCAATGAAAACGAAGCAGCCCTGGTCGATCAGGCCGCGTGCGATTTCAGCACCGAAGCCCTGCGCACCGCCCGTTACGACGGCAATCCTGCCGGAGATCTCGCGTTCACCGCGTTTACCTGTTTCGGTGACCTCGAAGATGTCGTCTCCGCATCTGACGGTGACCGGTAGGTTCACGCCGCCCAGAAGCTCGTTCACCTCCGAGTCATTCATCTGGATCAGGCTGTCTTCGTCTGCAGGCAGCGTGATCGTTGCTTCCTTGTCGCTGCGGCTGACCAGAACCGGTCGACCTAGTGCGCGCAGAAACACTCCGCGCACGATAGGTGCAACGCTCATCTTTCATTCCTCCACATCACTTGGGTCTTGGGTAAGTCTGTGATCACGCCGTCAGGCGTGAAGCTATGTCCTCGGCGGGCGTCCCGTCGGCGTATTCGCGGCCAAGCGGCGCGTATTGTTCGATGCGGGCCACCAGGTCCTGCGGGCTCAGTCGACCTGATCCCAGCAGGTGCAGCTGCGGGTCCACACTGGTGAGTGCTTCGTGCGCCACGAGTGCCCAGGTCGCCTGGTTGAGTCCGGCAAATTCCTCTCTGCGCAGCTCAGGGCAGTTGAAGGATTGGCGCGGCTGGTTGATGTCCACACCGGAGATTTCCAGCATGCCATGCTGCGTGGCCAGTTCATGAATCCGGGCAAGCTGCTCATCGGTATTGCGTGGCGGCATGTAGGTCACTGCCCTGAACCCGCGTTCCTCCAAAGCTTCGAACAGCTCATCAAGGAAGGAGTCTTCAAACTTCTCCGCCTTCTTGTCTCCTGTCGGTGAGGCTGACACGTCTCCCAGGTAAGCGTAGGTCGCGATCGCGCCGATCGAATCAGCAAAGGCGACGACCTCGCGGGCGGTCGGGCATTCCTCGTGAGAAGGCTGAATGTAGATCTGCTGCAGGTATTCAGATTTGAGCAGGCCGAGCAGGTCGTACATCAGGTACGGATTGGCCTCGTCTCCCAGTCGATCGACGAGGGGGGCCGGCACCTCCACATTCATGGTCGCCAAGCCGTCAAGCAGAGCCTGTCCCCTGCCGAAACCGTTGATCAGTGCGCGCGCCATCGCTGCAAGCAAGTGGCGTTCCGTGATTCCGCCGCCGTTGGCATATTGGGAGTGATCCACCATGTCGCGCTGTGGATCGAAGGGAGTCAGATTCAGGCCGGCCAAAATCTTGTTGGCACGTTCGGCCATTTCGAGGGTGCGCTGCAGGCGTGCCACTCGCTTGGGTGCAAGCCACTGATCGGCCTTTTCACGGGACGGCGCCGGAACTCCCTGGACGGTCAGGTAGGCCATACCCGCTGAATCGGGGTTGTTGAGTTTGCGCGATGCAAACGGGCCGTCGGGCGTATCGTCGAAGAACGCGCGGATTTCAAAGCCGGTCACCGAACCCATCGACAGGATACGGCAAGCCTCGCTCATTTCCGGGGCGGCAGCGATCGAGTCGTGGTCAACGGACCCAACAACCCGCAGCCCTGCCTGCCTGGCTCGCAGTGCAGCATGGGTCGGTGTGTACGGGCTGAAGGAGTAGCACGTGTGGATGTGGTTGTTGGATTCTGGCGCCCACGCAGGGAACGTGAAGTGTGCGGCGCCCTCACGCAAAGCATCGAGGCGTTCACTCTGAGAGAGGCTGACATCGTTAGTAACTGGAACGCTCATATTTCCTCTGCTGGGTTCGTTGTCGGCCAGGTGCTCACGGCATCGCTCAGTGAGCACCGTGGCCGTTGGATATGTTGTGGCTGCGGGTGGGATACGGCGGTGAGGCGGCAGCAGCCTTTTTGCCGTCTCACCGCATGTCTCAGATTCCGAGGCGGTTACGACGTGCCAGTTCACCCTCAGTCTGGTTGGTGGTGGGGGTGTGTCCCGGCAGTGGAACAATGCGCTCGTGAATGGCATCGATCATCCATTCAGGCTGCGGGAAGAAGGTCTTTTCCAGCTCAGCAGCCGGGATCACGGTGTTGCGCGATCCCACGATGGTCACCGGTGCGTCAAGTGCGTCGAAGGCCAGTGACTGCACGTTCTGTGCGACGTCCTGCAGCACCGAGCCGCGTTCACACGCGTCCGAGCTCAGCAGCAGGCGGCCTGTCTTCTTCACTGATTCGATCAGCTTGTCGTAGTTCAGCGGGCAGACGAAGCGCAGGTCGATGACCTCAGCGGACATGCCGTACTTTTCTTCCAGAATGTCGGCTGCTTCAAGCGCACGGTAGAGCGTTGCGCCCAGGGTTGCAATGGTGATGTCCTTGCCTTCGCGGCGGACGGCGGGCTCACCTTCAGGTGTTTCGTAGTAGCCCTCGGGCACGCCCCCCTCTTCGAAGTCTTCGCCCTTGTCGTACAGCTGCTGGGATTCGAAGAAGACCACGGGATCCGTGCCGTGCAGCGCCAGATTCAACATGCCCTTTGCGTCGGTTGGCGTGGCCGGGAAGTATACCTTCAGGCCAGGGATGTGAGCGGTCAGAGCTGTCCAGTCCTGTGAGTGCTGCGCACCGTACTTGTTGCCGACAGACACGCGCAGCACCAGTGGCATCTTGATCAGGCCCGCGGCCATTGCCTGCCACTTGGCCATCTGGTTGAACACTTCGTCACCGGAGCGGCCCAGGAAGTCGCAGTACATGAGTTCTGCAACAGCGCGGCCACCACAGATCGCGTACCCAACACCGGCACCGACAATCGCTGCTTCGGAAATCGGCGAGTTGAACAGGCGACGGTACGGCAGTGCTTCGGTCAGGCCACGGTAGACGGCGAATGCGCCACCCCAGTCGCGGTTCTCTTCGCCCCATGCCGCCATCGTCGGATCGACGGAGAAGCGATGAATCATGGCTTCGAACAGGGCGTCACGGAACTGGAACATCTTCATCTTCGAGACGGGCTTGCCGTTCTCGTCGCGCGAAGAGCGGATCTTCTTGGACAAAGCCTTGATACGCGGGTTGTCCTCGAGGGTGATTTCAGATTCGCCCTCCTCCATTGCCTCGGTGGGCGTGTTGGAGAACATGGCGTTTTCGACGTACTCGGATCCCACACGCGGACACTTCTCATCGTCGGATGCCAGCACCAGCACCTTGGTGAGCTTCTCGGTGAACTTCGCGGAGAAGTCATCGATGTCGCCTTGGGAGACCAGGCCGTTGGAGATGAGCAGCTCAGAGTATGTCTTGATGCAGTCGACTTCCTCCCACAGATCCACTTCAGCCTTGTCGCGATAGCTGGAGGCGTCGGACGGGGAGTGGCCTGAGAAGCGGTAGGTCAGGGTGTCCATGAGGACAGGTCCGCGACCTTCTTCCAGGATCTTCTTCTTGCGCGTGACGGCATCTGCAACGGCCAGCGGGTTAATGCCGTCGACGCGTTCGGCGTGCATGGCTTCGGGGTTGACACCTGCGCCAACGCGGGCCAAAACGTCGTATCCCATTGTTTCGCCGGAGGTCTGGCCGCCCATTCCGTAGAAGTTGTTGAAGAAGTTGTACATGATCGGCGGGTTGCCGCCGTCTTCTTCGCGCCACAGCGTGCGGTACTGATCCATCGATGCCAGCTGGATGGCTTCCCATACCGGGCCACAGCCCAAGGCTGCGTCACCGACGTTGGCCACCACGATGCCGGGCTTGCGGTTAATGCGCTTGTAGAGCGCTGCGCCCGTAGCAATGGGTGCCGAGCCGCCAACAATGGCGTTGTTCGGCATGGAACCGAAAGGCTGGAAGAAGGCGTGCATCGAGCCGCCCATGCCGCGGTTGAAGCCTGCCTTACGGGCGAAGATCTCCGCCAGCGTGCCGAACAGGATGAAGTTTTCGGACAGCTCACGCAGGTTCTCGTACCCGATTTCTTCGGCCAGTCCCAGCGTTTCACCGTCGAGGAAGCCCTTCATAACTGCTTCCAGATCAGCGTCCTCGTACTGGCGTGCAGCTGAGAAGGACTTGGACAGGATCTCACCGTGTGAGCGGTGAGAGCCGAAGATGAAATCGTCGGGGGTCAGCACAAAGGACTGGCCGACGTATGCGGCTTCCTGACCGATTCCCAGGTGGGCGGGGCCACGGTGGTTGTATTCCACGCCCTGCCATCCGCCGGTCTTCTTGATGGAATCAAGCATGGATTCAAATGTGCGCACCGCGATCATGTCGTGGAGCATCTGCACCATGCCATCTTTGCCGTATCGGCCGACCTCGGTGTCAAGGTCGAACGTGTATTGGTTGATCGGAATATCTGGAATGGTGATCTTTCCGGACGCGCGGACCTTCGCCGGGTCAACTGTCAGTGACTTCGTCATGTTCTTTCTTTCGCCTACTTCTAATCAGTTACGTCGGTGCGCTCAGGCTTTGACAGCCCAGGCAGCTTCGCGGATGAGTTCAGATACTGTCGGGTGCGGGACGACAAGCTGACGCAGATCGTCCAGTGTCAGTTCGGTTTCGAGGACGGCGCATGCGCCCCAGATCATCTCGGATGCGTATGTGCCCAACACGTGAATGCCGAGGACGTGGTTCGTCTCAGCATCCACAATCACTTTGGCGCTGCCGGGTGCTTTGAAGCCGTTCTCAGCGATGAACCGGCCGGACATCTGGCCAGGCACGGACCCGACCTTAATGGCGCGTCCCTCAGCCTTGGCCTTCGATTCGGTCAGTCCCACACCGGCTGCTTCCGGCAGGCAATACACAGCCCATGGGATCGTGTTCCAGCGCATCACCTGTCCACGCTTGTAGGCCTGGTCATCTAGGATGTTCGCCGCCACGACCTCGCCCATGCGGTATGCAGCGTGCGCCAGCAGGGAACGACCCGTCACATCACCGATGGCCCACACGTTGGGAAGGTTCGTGCGCAGGCGGTCATCAACCGTTATGCCTCGGCGCCCGATGTCAAGTCCGGATTCTTCAGCTCCCCAGCCGCGCGTGGCTGGGCGACGACCCACCGCCATGAGAACCAGGTCGGCCTCCACCGTGTGCTTCTGGCCATCCTTGGAGAAGACGACGTTCGGCCCTTCGACCGCCTCCACCTTGCAGCCGAGGTTGAAGGTGATGGCGGGCATCGCCTTGCGCAGCTGAGCTGCCATGTCGTCATCCATGAAGGGCAGGATCTCGTCCATCATTTCGACGACGGTCACTTCACTGCCCAGGCTGGAGAACAACGAGGCGAACTCCACGCCGATGACACCGCCACCGATGACGGCCAGTCGTTTCGGCACGTCGGAGATAGATAACAGTCCGGTGGAATCCACGACCTTTTCGTTGTCGGCGCTGCCCGGGATGGGCGGCATCGCAGGAACTGAACCGGTCGCGATGATGACGTGTTCAGCGGTGTAGTGCGTGTCATCCACGCGTACCTTGCCGGGGCCTTCGAAGTAGCCACGCCCGTACACGACGGTGCAGCCGGCTTTCTTGACGCTGGCTCCCACGCCTCCGACCAGACCTTTGACGACCTGGCCCTTCCACTTTTGCATCGCTTCCCAGTCATAGGAGGCACCCTCGATCCCCACGCCGTAGGCGCCGGCCTCACTCGCGTGCACGTAGTGCTTCGCGGAGTTCAGCAGGGTCTTGGTGGGGATACATCCCACCGTCAGGCATGTGCCGCCGAGATCTTTCTCCTCGATCAGCAGGACTTTCTTGCCGCCGTTGCCGAGGCGTTCGGCTGCAAGATATCCGCCCGGGCCTCCGCCCAGTACGATGACGTCGAATTTTGTCTCTGTCATGACGCTCATCCCAATACTGTCAGGTCGATGTTTTCGATGGCGTTGACCAGGTCGCGCAGGAATCGCGCTGCGTCAGCACCATCAATCACCTGGTGGTCAGCGGTCAGCGAGAAGCCGATCCTCTTTTCCACCACAACATTTCCGTCATTGTCGAGGGCGGCCCGCGGCGTCACAGCTGCCACGCCCAGGATCGCGACCTGCGGACGGTTGATGATCGGTGTGAAGGTCTCCACGCCGAACGATCCCAGATTCGTCACGGTGAAGGTGCCGCCGTTGAGCAGGTCGGGGCTGATAGTGCCGTCAATCGAATCACCAGCCACCTGCTTGGAGGCAGCGGAGAATTCCTTCAGGTTCATGGCGTTGGCTCCGCGGATCACCGGGACCAGCAGGCCGCGCGGAGTATCGACGGCCACGCCGAGGTGAATGTTCTGGAACTTCGTGTAGGTGCCGTCAGCCAGATGCGCGTTGAATGCCGGGTACTTCGCGATCGTCTTGACGACTGCGTATCCGACCAGGTCACCGATCGTAATGGCATTGACGCCCAGTGATTCGTCGGCCTGCTTGAAACGTTTGCGCATGGCCATGAGCTTGTCGGCCTTCGCGCTGACCGTGTAGGACAGCTGAGCGGTTTCGGCCAGGGACTCCATCATGCGCGTGGCGACAACCTTGCGGATGCCCTTCAACGGTGCCGCTTCGGAGGGGCCAGGGAAGTCGGCGTTGGCACTGATCAATGGCGCGGCGGCTGCCTCGTCGGCTGCCGGGGAAGCCAGGTCGGCGGTCGTGACACGTCCACCCAGTCCGGTTCCAGTCCCGGTTGCGCCCTGGGCGCGAGCCGCGTTGGTGGCAGGGTTCTCGGCAAGATAGGCCTTTACATCGCGTTCGAGCACGCGTCCGTGGGGGCCGGAACCTTCGGACACTGCCGACGGGTCCAGTCCTTCACTGTCGGCCAGTGCGCGGGCGCGAGGCGAAATCGCTCCGCCGGATGCTGCCGTCTGGAACGAGGGCGCCTCAGGCTTTTCTTCTTCAGCGGGTGCTTCCTGTTCGGGAGCACTGGCGGCTTCGTTGGAGTCACCGGAAACACCGGCCTGCGCGAGAACATCCTCGCTGATCTCTTCGCCAGGCTCGCCCAGGATCAGCAAGGGATCCTTGACGGGGACTTCGTCACCGACTTCCCACAGAAGTTTGAGGACTGTGCCGGCATCGGTACTGGGCACGTCCATTGTTGCTTTGTCCGTCTCAATTGAGCACAGCACCTGGTCAACGGCGACCGTGTCGCCAACGGAGACCTCCCACTCGTTGATCAAGCAGGACTCCACTGAGTTACCCAGTTGGGGCATCACCACGATGGTGGCCATGTGTTCCTCCCTTACACCGCGCGAACGCGGGTGTGTTCTTCCAATTCCTTCATCGAGTCCGCCGTGAGGTCATCATCGGTAATGATCCCCGTGACGTCATCAAGTCCCATGAAACTGACAAATCCGCTCTTTCCGTATTTCGACGAATCTGCCAGCAGCCACGTCTCTTCTGCACGCGCCCTCATCAAGGTGGCGACTTCTCCGCCTTCAACCAGCTGCGTTGTCAGACCACGTTCGACTGTGAATCCGTCTGTCCCCAGGAACGCGATGCGTGCATTGAACGAGTTAATTGAGCGTTCCGCCAGCGGTCCGGTCAGCGATTCTGATTCAGCGCGGAACTGGCCACCCGTCAGCGTGATGTTGAGGTGTGGATTCGAGCGAGCGTTGGCGAAAACAAGCACCGAGTTGGTGACAATCTGCACGCCGCGTTTTCCGGCCAGGTGCCGAACGATCATCGCGCAGGTCGTGCCCGCTTCAATCATGATGCGGTCGTTGTCCCTGACCATCGCTGCCGCTGCACGCACGATGCGCTCTTTTTCGTCGACGCGATCCATCTGGCGCAGTCGAATATTGCGGAACGCGGTCGGACGCGCACCTCCATGTGTCCTAACCAGGTAGCCGTCTTCTTCGAGCTGTTTGAGTGTGGATCGGACGGTAACTGGAGAGACATCGAGTTCAACGGCAAGAGCGCTCACAGAGACTTCACCCTCGGCCGCCAGTTGGTCGAGAATGAAGCTGTTACGCTCGTGTTGCGCGCTCGTCATCTCATCGCATCCTTACGTTTCGATTTACCTATGATGAATTTTAGTAAATCAATCGAAAGTATGCAACAGTCAATATGTGAACTTTTCTCCGCCACTTTTCCGCTGAATCACGCCCTTCCAGCCGTCAGATAACGGCTGGAAATCAACGGAAGGCAGAAAATTAAGTCGCCCTCGTTGAAGAAAAATCTTCACGAGGGCGACGAAAGTCCCAGATACTCACCTCAGATCAATCGTCACTCAAACGAAAATCCGGTGAACGGAGGGTAACGGAGCGGCTACTCACCAGGCTGGCGCACGCCGATTGTCAGCAGCAAGTTCGCGTACAGGCGCTGATCGCCCGTCGCCACAATAATGCCGACATCCTCGCTGCGAGCCGCGTCGTAGAACTTGAAGCGCGGAATCTCACCGAATTCCACATCCGGCAAAGCTGCCTTGTAGTCGGCGTGAGCCGGAATGTCAATCGTGTCCTGATCATCCTCAGGCACCATGATCTCCGCTTTTTCAATCGGGATCGTGCGCTTGAGAACTTCGAGGATCTCGTTGACGCCCAGCAAGCCGGGCGCAAGGTTGAGGGAGATCAGTTCGCAGCGCTCGTTCACGCCGGTGGTGTGCGGGTAGTTACCATCGGCCAGCAAGATCTTCGAGCCGTGTCCGGCTGCGGCAAGTGCGCGTAGGAACGCGGGGTGAGTCATAGGTCCGTACAGCATCAGTGGTGTCCTTTCATTCGTAGTGAGTGACAATTTGGGAGCTGGTCCGAATGACCAGTTCGGGGGGAATGATGAAGTCCTGCGGTGGGCGTCCGGCAATGAGGTCGACGATCTGACGAATCGCCGTGCGGCCCACCCGGTCAAAGGGCTGTCGAATAGTTGTGAGCGGCGGCGAGAAGCACTGCGCGCCCGTCTCATCGTCAAAACCGACCACGCGGGTGTCGTGGGGGAGCTCTCCGCCGAGCTCGCGAACGGCGCGCATGGCGCCCAGCGCGATCTGGTCGTTGGATGCGACGATTCCCTGAGGGATGCGCCCCATGCTGTAGGTGGCATCGAATCCGTCCACAGCATTCCACGAGCCACATTCGATGATCTCGACATTTAAAGAGGCGTCGGACTGCGCACACGCTTCTTCGAATCCCTTGCGCCGCTGATGTGCGTCGTTCCAGCCTGTCGGCCCCATCAGGTGAACGATGTCAGTGACTCCTCCACGCAACAAGTGGTCGGTGGCTACTCGTGAGCCCAGCACGTTATCGACAGAGACGGTCGATACGCCATCGATATTCGTTTCCGATGACAGCAGCAGCGTCGTCGGCGTTGTGCGAGCCAGCTTCATCGCCATTTCGATGACGGGGTCCTGACCGCCCAGAATGACGATTCCGTCGACTCGAAATGGGATCGCGTCACTGGTGACGTGTCCGTTGGACGTGTAGACACTCGAAATCGACACGCTCAGACCGGCATCGCTGGCAGCGTTGAGCACATGCAGCAACGTCTGGCCGTGCCCGTGGAACATCGGCGCCGCCATCAGCACATGGATGACACCTGTGCGCTTGCCGGCAAGAGCCCTGGCCGCATAGTTCGGCCGGTACCCCATCTCGTGGAGCAGCGCGGTGATTTTCGCTCGTGTGGAATCTGCGACTTCAGGGTCGCCTCGTACCACGCGCGAGACCGTGTTGGCTGACACGCCGGCATGGCGCGCCACGTCTGCGAGCGAGATTCGCTTGTTCTTCGCAGGTGGTCTGTTCTTAACGCGCAGAGGGTTCGTGGACACGGGTCTTCGCTGTCGTTGCAATAATGTCGGGCCTGTCGCCTGAAGCGATGTTCCCCATTGTTTCCAGTTGCGCGATGAGGGAGCCCAGGATCGACGCTTCGATCGGGCCGGCCACGACGCGCAGCTGAGCGGCCTGCGCGGTCAGATCACACAGAAGGTGGTTGCGCGCGCCGCCTCCTACCAGGTTGAGTTGGTCGGGCCTGCTTCCAGCGATCTGCGCCAGCTCGTCAATGCCGCGCGCATAACGCTGGGCAAAGGATTCAATGACCAGTCGTACGTACTCGGGCTTCGTCGAGGGAGGCTCACCGCCGGCTTCCCGGATCACGGTGTCGATCTTTTCAACCATTTCACCGGGTTCAGCAAAACGGGGGTCATCCGGGTCAAACAGATGTGCGGACGGGGCGCATGTGCGCGCAGCGGCCACCAATTCGTCGGTGTCGGTCGGCATTCCTTCGCGCTCCCACTGACGCTGGAGTTCCTGCAGGATCCACATGCCGGTGATGTTGAACAGCGGACGAACTCCTCCGTCACTGCGTGATTCATTGGTCAGGCCCAGTTTGAATGCTGCGTCAGTGAGCAGCGGGCGGTCCAGCATGCCGCCGAGCACGGACCATGATCCGCAGGACAGGAAGTACGCTTTGACGCCTTCTTCGACAGGCAGGCCGTGGACTGCACATGCCGTATCGTGTGCGCCGCCGCGCACCACCGTGAGCGATTCGAGCCCTTCGACCGTGCACGGGCCGACTGTGGTGAGGTCATCGTTGAGATCATCAACCCATGAACGGGGAAGACCAAGGCGTGAAAAGACCGTGTCTGACCAGCGTGGCGAACCAGGTTCGCACAGTCCTGAGCTGGAGCAGATAGAACGAGACCAGCCTTTGACGCCGGACAGTTTCCACGCGAAGTAATCAGGCAGAAGCAGAATCGTGTCGATGTGCTCAGCCAGTTCCGGTTCTTCGCAGGTCAGTGCAACGAGCTGGTTTGCGGTGTTGATGGTGGCTGGAGCGATTCCTGTCAGATGAAAGAATTCTTCATCATCAATGCGTTGACGGAATTGTTCCAATGTGCGTGCGGTGCGCTCATCGCGGTAGGCGCGTGGTGGGCCAACAGGATGATCGTCGCTGTCCAGCGCGACGAAGTCGACGCCCCAGGTATCCACAGATACGGATTGTGCGTCGGGATATTCCTGGACGGCTTTCTGCAGACCTTCAACGGTTTGATCCCACAAATGCTCCAGGTCCCACACCAGTGAGCCGTCACGTCGGATCGCTTCATGTGAGAACCGATGCACCTCGTGGATCTCAATATGGTCACCTTCCAAACGTCCTGCAACAACGCGGCCTGACGACGACCCTAAATCGACAGCTAGCGCAGT
Source organism: Pauljensenia sp. UMB10120 (assembly GCF_030212035.1). NCBI lineage: Bacteria > Bacillati > Actinomycetota > Actinomycetes > Actinomycetales > Actinomycetaceae > Pauljensenia > Pauljensenia sp. UMB10120. Next base: position 46,783 of record NZ_JASODH010000006.1, read on the forward strand.
GGTCATGAAACGCCCTTCTTTTCTCAGTATTTTCAGTGTGATGTCAGTGGTAATTGTCCGAGGGTGACAGTGCATTCGCCCAGTGGGTGCAGTGATGGGTGGGGCGCCTTGACGCCCCACCCATCGGGCATCCTGATGTCAGCGGCGAGAGCCGGATGACTCAGCGGTACAGCGGTCCGAAGTTCTTGCAGGCACGGTAGTCCGCGCCTTCAACGTCGGCTGTTCCGAACAGTGTCCATGCGCGCGGACGGAAGATATCATCTTCCGGCACGTTATGCATGTTAACCGGGATACGGAGCATGGAGGCCAGCGTGATGAGCTGAGCGCCAATGTGTCCGTATGAGATTGCACCGTGGTTGGCGCCCCAGTTATTCATCACGTCGTAGACGGAGGCGAAGGCCCCCTCGCCGGTCAGACGCGGTGCGAACCAGGTGGTCGGCCATGCCGGGTCGGTGCGCTGCTCAATGGTTGTGGCGACCTCGTCGGGCAGATCAATGGTCCAGCCTTCAGCGATCTGCAGAACCGGGCCCTGTCCGTAGACAAGGTTGATACGGCACATCGTCACGGGCATTTCGCCGCTGGTGCGGAAGTGGGTTGACCACCCACCACCGGGGAAGTATTCGTACCCTGAGGGGTGGAAGGTTGTTGCCTCAAGGGCTGCCTTCTGGTCCTCTTCGGTTACTTCCCACCACGGCTTGATGACAGGCTTGCCGTCACGGGTGGCCTTGCCGGCACCATCCAGTGTGGTCGAGCCGGAGTTGCGCAGATCCAGGAAGCCGTCCTTTGCGTGTCCTTCCAGCTCATAGCCGGTGACTCGCTTGACCGATTCCGGGCTCCAGTAGGTGCGCACGTCGGAGAAGATCTGCGGGGTGTTGGTCAGCAGATATCCGAACAGCATGGATGCACCGTTCAGGGAGTCATTTTCGGTTGCGACAACTCCGACTGGCTGACGTGCGCCGTTCCAGTCAAAGTTGGTGTTGAGGACAGTTTCCATGACGTCGCCGTTGGGCATGCCGTCTGTCCACTGACGCTGTCCCTGGAATCCGGCTGCGATTGCACCATGGCCGCCGGCTTCTTCGGCCCATCCCTTTTCTGCCAGCTTGGGGTTGCCCTTCATCAGGTCGTGGCCGATCAGCACCATCTTGGCACAGGTTTCCCACCAATCTTCATGGCGCTCGGGATGCTGGTTCTTTTCCGGGTTGTAGTCCTTTCCGATGGTGAAGTTTTCCTTCATCCACTTCAGGGCCTTTTCGTACTCTTCTTCGTCGTAGATCTTCTCGTTGATACGGCGGTAGAACTCGGACATATCGATGTACTCATTGCGCATGCCGAGGTAGGGGCCGAAGAATTCGTCCTTGACCGTTGAGCCGGCAATGCCCATGGCAACCGAGCCCATCGACAGGTATGCTTCGCCGCGCATCTGTGCGACAGCCAGACCTGCCTTCGCAAAGTCGAGCAGACGGCCGCGCACGTCATCGGGGATAGTCTCGTCGTCAGCATCCTGGACCTGCTTGCCGTAGATGCCGAATGCCGGGAAGCCGAGTTGTGCGTGTCCTGCCAGTGCAGCGGCAAGGTAGACGGCGCCTGGACGCTCTGTGCCGTTGAAGCCCCAGATTGCGTGCGGGGTACGGGTGTCCATCTGCAGGGTTTCTGTGCCGTAGCACCAGCACGGGGTCACCGAGACAGTCAGACCAACGTTTTCAGTGTCGAATTTCTTCTGGCATGCGATGGCTTCGGAAACGCCACCAATGGTGGTGTCAGCGATGATGCATTCCACAGGTTCACCATCGATGTAGTGCAGTTCGTCCGTGTACAGCTTCGCCAGACGCTGAGCCATGCCCATTGTCTGATCTTCAAGGCTTTCACGCACTCCCCTGCGACGTCCATCGATAATTGGTCGGATACCGATCTTGGGGTGTTCAGCCATGTTTCCTCATTCCTTCATTGGTTTCGTTTGTCTTAGTTGGTCCCCTGCGTGGCAGTAAGGACGGTGACGTTCGGCCGAAGCGTCACGTCACTATTATGTCCCGTTGGTCAGGAGGTGGTGGAGGGGGATCAACGGGTTCTCCCCCTCCACCTGGGCTATTATCCGGTGGGATGTGAAATCACTCGTAGAGGTTGGCCTTAATGTCAGCATCGTCCATATTGGTCTTGTCATACCAGGCGAAACCGGAGTCAATGATCTTGGGCAGTTCTTCACCCTTGATGGCTGCAATTGCAGCCTTGACAGTTTCGTATCCCATCTTGACTGGAGCCTGAGTCACAGCGCCGGCCTGCACGCCGCTGCGAACGGATTCGAGCTGTGCCTTACCGGAGTCGATACCAACCATCTGAACCTTGCCGGCGTTGCCGGATTCGGTCACACCCTGCATCGTGCCGATGGCTGATGCCTCGTTCGTTGCGCCAATACCTACAACATCCGGGTTGGCGGTCAGAATGCTCTTGGCAACGTCAGCTGCCACACCGACCTCGCCGCCGATCTGGGGATCGAGCAGTTCGATGTCAGGTTCATTCTCAGCCATGTATTCCTGGTATCCGGCGCAGCGGTCCTTACCGGTCTGGGAGGTGTCATCGTGGCAGACCAGAGCAACCTTGCCCTTGTGGCCCACGAGTTCCGCCAGGTGCTTGGCGGCTTCAGCGGCAGCGGCCTTGTTGTCCGTCTGAACGGTTGTCACCGGAATGTCGGACTCAACGCCGGAGTCGAATGCGACCACCGGAATGTTGGCGGCCTTGATCTGCTCGAGGATCGGGGCGGCAGCTTCTGAATCCAGTGCTGCAAATCCGATTGCAGCAGGCTTGGTGTCCAGTGCGGTCTGGAGCTGCTGGAGCTGCTCAGTGATGGCTTGCTCGTTGGCGGGTCCGATGAATTCAACCTTGTAGCCGAATTCTTCACCTGCCTGCATTGCGCCTTCCTTCACTGCCTGCCAGAAGCGGTGCTGGAAGCCTTTCGAGACGAGGTAGATGGTTTCACCGCTGGCAGCACCGCCGGCGCTTTCACCGCTCTGTGTTGCACCGGCGTCGCCGGAAGCGGCGTTTGTGTCGCCGCCGCCTGATGAGCAAGCGGTCATTCCCAATGCCATTGCCCCAGCGGCAATGAGGCTCACGATACGTCCAATTGGGCGCATTGCTGTTCCTTTCTTTCGGGCGAAGGTCTTTCTTCGCCGTTGTGGTGGTTGGACGGTTGTCCGATTCAAGTAATGCTTACACTGCCTGAGCACGGGCTCGGCGGACGTTATCGATAAAGACTGCCAGCAGGATGACCAGGCCGGTCACCACAAGCTGCCATTCCTTTGCAACACCCATCATCTGCAGACCTGTCGTCAGCGTGTTCATCAGCAGCGCACCAATGAACGTACCGATGATTGTGGCGCGACCACCGGCAAGTGAGGTACCGCCGATGACGACCGCTGCGATTGCCTGCAACTCGAGTCCGAGACCTTCAGCAGGTTGTGCGAATCCGAATCGTGCTGAGTACAGGATGCCGCCGATGGCCGTGAAGATACCGGCTGCGATGTACACCATCAAGGTCCAGAAGCGCACGTTCACGCCTGACAGGCGTGTGGCTTCGATGTTCGATCCCATCGACAGCGCGTAGCGGCCCAGGACCGTGCGCGTCAGCAGGATCGATGCGATGACAGTCAAGATAATGAAGATCAACGCTGCGTTGGGCAGGGAGCCGATCAGTTTGCCGTTCGACAGGTTGTAGTAGAACGGCGAGGGGATCTTGATCGAGCTCTTACCCGACAGAATCAGTGACAGACCGTTGGCTGCCATCATCATGGCCAGTGTGGCGATGAAGGGAGGAATACCCAGGAACGCCACGTTAAACCCGTTGACCAGTCCGATCACTGCGCCGACCATCAGGACGAGCAGCAAGCCGATACCGACGGGCAGCCCCAGGTATCCGGATTCGGGTGAGCCCATCAGCAGACCTGCCGACACCGCTGTCAGCGTCATGCCGGTGCCCACTGACAGGTCGATGCCGCCGGTGGCGATGATGAACGTTGCACCCAGCGCCATGACGCCGATTGCAGAAGCTGCCATCAGGACGTTCATGAACACGCCAATGGATGCGAAGTTCGGGGCTGCGAACAGGAAGTAAATGTAAATCAGGATCAGTGCAGCGAATGCGAAAAGCTGCTGAATTGATGACTTCAGGAAAGTCACGACTTTGCTGTTGGACTTTTCTGACGCTTGGTCTTTCGTTTCAACCTCGGTGCTCACGCGTCCACTCCCATTGCTTGCTCTTGGCCAACGGTGGCCAGTTCCATGATCTTTTCTTGGGTGGCTTCCTTGTTATCGAGGATGCCGATAATGCGGCCCTGTGCCATCACTGCGATGCGGTTCGACAGGCGCAGTACTTCGGGCAGTTCCGATGAAATCACAACGATTGCCTTGCCTTGCGCCGCGAGGTTTTCCAGCAGTTGATAGATCTCTTCTTTTGCGCCCACGTCGATACCGCGTGTTGGCTCATCGAAGATCAAGACATCACTGTCTCGAACCAACCACTTGGCAATAACAACTTTCTGCTGGTTACCACCAGACAGGTTCAACAGGGTCTGATTGATTGAAGGGGTGCGAATCCGCAATTTGTCCACATAGTCGAGTGCGGTCTTGCGGATCTTGCGATCGTCGACAAAGCCCGCTTTCGCATAGTCCTTCATGTCGGCCAGCGTGACGTTGGCTTTCACGTCAGCATCCAGCAGGATTCCGAAGCGTTTACGGTCTTCGGACAGGTAGCCGATACCGTTCGTCACCCCGTCTTTGGCGTTCGTAATCCTGACCTTCTTGCCGTGCACGTAAATGTCACCTTCGGTGCGCGGATCAGCACCGAAGACGCATCGCGCCACTTCGGTGCGACCTGCACCCATCAGACCGGCGAATCCGAAAATCTCACCCTTCTTCACGTCGAAGCTCACGTTCTTGATGAGATTCTTCGTGGACAGGTTCTTGACTTCCAGAACAGTTTCGTCTGTCTGCGGCTTCGTGGCGGGACGGACGTCAGACTTCAGTTTGCGTCCCACCATCATGGAGATGATTTCCTGCATCTCCACTTCATCCGTGTTCACCGTGCCGACGTATTCACCGTCGCGCAGAACGACCACGCGGTCCGTAATCTGCTTGATTTCAGGCATACGGTGCGAGATGTATATCAGACCGGTTGACGGCGTGACGAAGTCGTGGATCAGGTCAAACAGTGCGTCCGTTTCTTCGATCGTCAACGCCGCAGTCGGCTCATCCATAATGAGAATGTCTGCGTTATACGACAGCGCTCGGGCGATTTCCACCATCTGGAGGCGCGCCACTGACAGGTCGCGACAGTAAGCCTTGGGGTTGATATCCATCTTCAGATGATCGAAAAGCTCCTGAGCATCCTTGTTCAGTTTCTTGTCATTGACGATCCCGGCTTTAGTGGAGCCTGGGCGCCCCAGGTACAGATTCTGGGCAACCGTCAGGTCGGGAACGATGTTGAGTTCCTGGTGAATGATGGCCAGACCAAGGTCACGTGCGTGGTTGATGCCCGTCACGTGGACCTTTTCGCCCTTGATCCAAATCTCGCCGCCTGGATCAGGCTGATAAATACCGGTCAGGACCTTCATCAGCGTCGACTTTCCGGCACCGTTTTCACCGCAAAGCCCCAGCACTTCTCCTGCTCGAAGATCCAAATTGACATTCGAGAGTGCTTTGACGCCCGGAAAGGTCTTCGACATACCTTTCAAGTCGAGCAAATGTGTCACGTCTCACCCCTTCGTGCGTGGTACATAACGCCTGCGACAAATAAGACCTAGACCGTTAGCGCTAACGACTCCAGTGTCACATTTGTACGACAACGTGCTTGACAGTGTAGCTTGGTTCGTGCAAAACGACAAATAAAGTGTTAAATCTGCCAAAAACGATATAAAAACGTAATTTTTCGTCCTCGTATCAGCACGACCGCTGCGCGACGCCGACCGTTTACGTGATCGTTAACGATTGAAGGGTCACAGCGTACCTTTGTCGTGATTCATCAGGCAAAACCAGGATTGAACGACGCTCTGCCGCCTCGGGTTAAGCGTTTTTCACCGTGAATCTTCCCGGATTAGGGGACTTCCTCGTGTTAGTCGTCTCGCTCACTGCTTCAGCGTGTCACGCCTGACCGGCCCTGCGCGTGCCCTCGCGCGAATATCCACACTGATCCCCGCAACAAGCACTCTCTGGCTCACCGTCACATAGGTGTCATCTCCGCGCACCTCGCAGCCGGCGTGAGCCCCATTGCGCTCGACGACCTCACTGGCCACCGTGCAGGCATTCATCCCACCTCCGGTCCACTGTGCAACCGCCGACCGATGCCCACCGGCAAGGGCTGCAACGTCAGCCACTGCCTGAAGACGGGTCTGATGCCCGTACACACTCCCTGCACCAGCAATCACCACACACATCATCACGGTGCATGCGATGACCGCCAGCGCGGAGATGGTGCCTGATCCTTCCTCGTTCCCCCTGTCGCCGTATACCATCAGGGCACCAGCTCGGAAATGGTGGTGATCGTGCATGATGCTGTAGCACCGACCCATCCTGCCGGCGCAGCCACACTGGCGCGCCCGGTGACCGTCATCCATCGCCCTGATTTGTTCGTTGTGACAGTAACGGGCCTGCCGTACGCCTGGGAAACACTGAGAGCTGGATCCTGGCCACCTATGGCTGCTTCATGTGCACCTTGACGAACCGCCGAACACAGTTCAATGCGCGTGTGAGCAATGTTGACGACGCCAAGAACGAACGCCACCACGATCATCACGGCGAAAAGTGAGAGCGCATGTTCGACTGTCACCATGCCGTCCTCGCTATGCCCGCCCGTTTCGCTGCCACCAGCGGGGTGGTCCCGTAAGCACTCCCTGGCACTTACGGGACCACGTGTCGCATGCCTGTTCACAGTGAAAGCGCCTGCTGGATAATGCCCTGAAGCAGGGATTTCACTGCGCCTGACTTGAGAACGACGAGCAGAAGTCCGGCGAAGCCGGCTGCTGCGACCGCCCCGATCGCGTATTCCACGGTTGTGGATCCTTCTTCCGGATCGGCATCATGATCCTCGACATGGTGAGCACGTTGGATCATTGCGTCGTATTGACACCACGTGTCACACGCTGCCTTCGTCGCTGCATCTTCGATGCGTTGGGTGATTGCCATGTTTGTCCTTTCGATCAATAGTGACTGTCCGCCGTTTGACGGTGTGACCACCTTCCGTGACACGCACTGCGATCTCCATCGACTGTGCGCAAATTGTGGAGCAAGAAGCGCCTGGAAGGGCAGCTGTGGATTCAACGCATCTGTAGATGCGCGGTGTGGATAACCAGGGGCTGTCAGGTGCCGACCCGTCAGCTACCACAGCCCGCCAAAAGTGTTCGTGCCAATATGCAGCAGGATTGGCACGACGCCCAGGGCGATGAAGGACGGCAGCAGTAACGCCCCCAGCGGGATGACAAGGCGCACCGCCAGGCGTTCAGCCTCACTTTTTGCATGTGCGATGCGCCGTGCCCTGACCTGGCGCGCAGCACGCGTGAGCAACGGCACCGGCGACGTGCCATCGCTCCATGCCGGCTCGAGGACATCAGCCAGCAGCGCGGCGTTGGCTGGATGGGGATTCCACGCATCACCCCACCGTGCCCCCAGGACCAGTTCGCTACCGATCCGTTCCAGTTCCGCGCCATTACTGACGCGGCCCAGCGTGCGCACAATGGAGGGCACTGAGGCACCCGCATCCATTCCCGCGATCGTCAGATCGCACATAGTGGCCGGGTCGACGCCCTCGCTTATGTCAATGGTTCGGGTGATCATGCGAGTGGAGACGAGCCGACCAGCGATCAGGCACACCGTTCCGATGATGGCGCTGATGGTGCCGATCCCACCGTCACAGAAGCGCTCAAGAGGGTTCGCCCCAATCAGCTGGCCCAGCGCAATACCCGCCACAGGCAATGCGGTGAGAATACGTGCCGAGGTCAAGGGGCCAGACCGTGCGATGGCGCGCGCATCTTCGGCGGCTGCAGCTTCATCGATACTGTCAGCCACAATATCCAGTACCTCAGCAAGCGGCGTTCCCAGTTCCTGCGTCAGGCGGCATGCGACACTCAAGGTATGAGCTGAGCGCCGACTGACCCGTTCGCTCACTGTGCTGCGTCGCCGCAGCCGCCCACACGAGGACACTAGGTGGCGCCACGACAACGCGTCTCGCTGCCGCACCAAACCCAGCACATCACGCCGCACATCGCGCCACGAGGGAGCGCGCGCCAGCCTCGCCACGGATCGGGGAACACCGTCCTCGGCAATCCCCTCCCATGAACCCAGGTGCGTAGAGCCAACTCTGTCCCACGCACGCATCCACGCCTCGGCAGTCGGCATACCGGCACGCAGCCGGGCTGCCACCTCGGCCACCAACATCGACAACTGGGAGCTGCTGTCCTGCCCGGCCGGCACGACATTTGACGAGGGAGGCACTGGCTTCTGTGCGCGAACTGCCTTCAATGATTCGTCGAATCTCCAGGCCACGATCACAGCCTGAGCGCGCCAATGTTTGGCGGCCGATATGCCAATCGCCGCGACCAAACAGGCACTCATCAAGCACAGTAGCGCCATCATGGAGCAGCACTTTTCGCGTCCAGATCGATGTGCAGCCGTTCAGCCAGCAGTGGCCAGGCGCGATCAGGGTAGAGCCGGCCATCACGCTCTCTCAGCGCGCATTCACATTCACAGGCAACGCCACCTGCTGTCCGGGTCAGAACACCAATCTGGCTGACCCGCCTTCCATGCGCATCGCGCCTCATCTGAATCACCGCGTCAAATGCGGCCACCGCCTGCGCTGACAGCGCGGCATCCGACAGGCCGGCCAGCGATCCGAGGGCAGCCAGACGTGCCGGGACATCTTCCACCGCGTTGGCGTGGATGGTAGCCATTCCCCCGTCGTGTCCGGTGTTGAGCGCCGTCAACACGTCACGCACTTCGGCGCCTCGACACTCACCGAGAATCAGTCGGTCGGGCCGCATTCGCATCGCAGCGCGCACCAGATCCGACAGGCTCACCGCTCCCGCGCCCTGAACATTGGCCTGCCTTTCCTGCAAGTGGATAACATGCGGGTGACAGGGACGCAATTCCCGTACCTCCTCGATACACACGATCCGTTCGTCATGCGGCACGCTGGACAGCATGGTCGACAGCAATGTGGTCTTACCCGACCCGGTCGCCCCGGATATCAAAATGTTGGCCCGCAGTGCCACCAACTGGGCCATCACGCTCGCGATGGAACCGTCCATCAAAGACTTGCGCACCATCTGCTCCAGCGTCATGGAGTGAGCGCGCGAGGTCCGCAGGGAAATCACCGTTCCTTCATCAGAAACTGGTGAGAGCACCGCGTGCAGGCGCACGCCGCCGGGCAGCGTTCCATCCACAATCGGACTGGCCTCATCCAGTCGTCGTCCGCACGCAGCTGCCATGTGGACCGCGAGCGCCCGAACCTGACTTTCCGACCCCAGCTGCACGTCAACGCGCTCCACCCCCTGCCCGCGATCGATCCAGACACTGGTGGAGTTGACGAGCACATCTGTCACATCGGGGTCCGCCACAAGAGGAGCAAGGTCCGGTCCGAGTCCGCCGGCGCGCGCCACCAGATCGTCAAAATCGGTGGCCAGTTCTCTCACTCCTGCACCCTCGCGAGCATTGTCACGCACCGCCCGGACAGCTGAGTGCCCCTGAGCGAGCGCGCGCCTCATGGTGTGACGGCTCATCGCGCACGCTCCATGCCCGACCTGAGCGCGGCATACATTCGCTTGACGGCAAAACCCCTGGGCATCCCACCTCGAAAAGGACACTGTATAGCCTGAATCGACTGGAAGCCGCACTCGCGGATACTGCCCAACAGTTGCGTCGTCGTCCCGTGCGTCGTGGCAATCACGACGGGCACAGCAGGTGGCGCATAGCGGGATATGCCGGCCATCAGCGTACACACCCCGTCCAGGTCGGCGCGTCCGACCAGGCACAGCGCATCGATTCCACATTGGGAGGCGGTGCGCATTGCGTATTCATCCCACCGTCCCAGATCGACCACAACATGCGCGCGGGAGCTCACGCTGGTGAGCACCCGCACCAGCCTCGTATCTGAACGTGCCGGCCCACCACGGCAGTCAGCCGCGAGGATTTTCACGCCGTCACGCACGGGCAGAGCGTCAATGAGCGTGCCAGTCCATCCGGTCTCGTCTGCGCGCAGGTCACCCCAGTGGATACCGTCAGCGGCCACGTCCTGCGCCGCGCCCACGCCTGGCCCATACTCGGCGGTGTCCACGACGATCACGGGCGGAGGGGGAGCCTGAGGCAGAACCGGCAGCGGGTGCGACCGGATCTGCTGAGCCAACGCCCGCGCGATTGCCGTCACCCCCACCCCACCTTGCCATCCGGCGCAACCGATGCGTATCAGGTCAGGGGAAAATACCGGTGACGGTGCACATGAGGCGACAATGTCGGCCAGCATCATCTCATCGCCGGGCAGGCGCAGCGATCCGGCAGGGCCGACAACAATGACCGGCACCTGTGCAGACGCACGGACTGACGAGGGTGGCCCATCCGGATCCGAGGTCAGCCACATGTCGCAGGGCAGTCCGTCGCTGGCAACCGTTCCGCCTGCAAGCTCGATGATTTCACATGCGCTGCGCCTGGCACCCTCGTCCAGTCGATCCAGTCCGACGCGCACGTTCCACTGTGTACTCATGCCGTCACTTCATCTCACGTGGCTTCCCTCGTCCACCTCGCTCAGTCAACCTGTGGAAGACTGGAGAGAGACACCACCCTGTGGATAACGCGCGCAGTTTTTCGACTCGACGATCAGGAGACCCGCATGAAGCGATCACAGCCACGCTCAAGGTCCGCTGCCTTTTTCGACCTCGACAAGACAATCCTGGCCACGTCAACCTCCGTGGCGCTGCGCACTCCCCTGCGTGAGGCGGGCCTTCTGACCCGGCGCGGCGCACTGCTGGGTCTGCTCATCCAACTGCCCTACCTGATCAAGGGCGCTGACGAGCAGGCGACAGAGAAAATGCGCGAATCACTGGGTGAAATCGCTGCCGGATGGGACGGTGTCTACCTGGAGTCCACCGTGAAGGATGCGTTGAGCAGGTCAATTGACCCGGTGTGCTTCGTGGAGGCGCTGGAAGAAATCGCCCTTCATCGCGCGGCTGGCCGGCGCATTGTCATCGCCTCAGCCTCGATTGAAGAAATGGTGCGCCCGGTTGCTCACATGCTGGGTGCTGACGCGTCGATCGGTTCCTACGCGCAGCGCAATGAGGACGGAACGTTCACCGGCGTGATTTCGCGTTTCAACTACGCCGATGAGAAGGCGCGCGCCTGCATCGACATGGCACAGCGCAACGGGTGGGATCTGGGGGAGTGCTTCGCGTATTCAGATTCCATCACTGATGTGCCGTTACTGGAAGCAGTCGGGCACCCCGTCGTCATCAACCCTGACCGTCAGCTGCGTGAAATCGCTCAGGAACGCGACTGGCCGATTCGCAGTTTCACGCACACGGTTCAGGTCCGCACCTCGCCGGCTCGACTCATTGTGCCGGGCATGATTGCCGCTTGCTCTGCTGCAGGCGCGGCGTGGTCGTTTTACCGCGCGTATACCAGTTTGCGCGGCAAGTAGCCCGCCCTCGTTTCCTATTGCCGAGGGTGGCCTGCCTGGACACTGAGCGCAATATCCAGGGCATCGTCGACACCGGCGATCAGTGATGACAGGAAGAATGCGAGCACGTCGTGCGCGTAGGAGTGATCGGGCGCTGCCCAGCCGGACACAATGCGCGCAACGCGCTGAGGGTCTGTGGCGCTCAACTTGCTCACAGTCACGACCCCTGTCGGGTCCGTGCCGCGCACGGTCAGAATCCATCGCGCCACAGCCGCCCCCACGGAGCGTGAACCTGGTTCGAACAGTGGATGAGCTGCACAGTCGGCCCATACTGCGGCCGCACTCACCACAGCAGGCACATCACCAGTGACATACGACAAAACGTGAGCGAGACGCCGAGGCGAGGCAGGAACGGCAATTCGGGAACGTTCAACGTAGCCTGAGGTAGCAAGAAGTGACGTGATGTCGCGGTGCAGTCCGGCGACCAGGTTCGGCAAAGCGGGCTGCGATGCAGGCCTGGTGGTGGGCGTGCGGTTTAGGGGCGGCATGAGCGTCATGACGTGCCATTGGCTGCGCCAGATCCCCAGCGCGAACTGTTCACCTGTGGTCAGGGTGCCGGCTTCGTGTGGTCCCTCGCGCATCGTGAGGTCACGCAGGTCGCTGGTGCTGATCGGTGAGCCTTCCCAGCGAGAAAGATAGGCAGCTTCATAGATGTTGGTCAGGGCGCGTACTTCCTGCCACCGGCGGCGCAAACTATGATGGAAACGGACGCGCGTCAATGCGCTGTCACATTGTTCGCGCAGCGCGCAGATATCTGGGGTCTGCCACGCTTGAAGCAGGAGGCGCATGCGCACAATGTGATCGGATTCTTCCACGTGGTGAGCTTATCGGGTGAGGTGAACGTGAGCGAGACGAAAGTGGCACAGACTGGGGTCAGGTCGATCCCTCGGGCCACGCTGTCACAGCACCTGCGTTCAGCGGTTTTCTCAGCGGTTTTTTCACCTGTAGCGCTGATCATCATGGGATTTGCGGTCGCTGACACTCAGGCCGCCACCGCGCAGGGACAGCCATTGTCATCGTCCGAGGGCACCGTCGGTATCGTCATTACGACCCTGTTGCTGGCACTCGTGGCTGCCAACTCTGATGAGTCCTCAGCCGGCCTTGCCGTCACCACTGTCAGTGCGGTAATTGTCGGAGTGGGCCAGCTGACCGGCGCGTTGCGCGCTCCCCTGTGGATGGGAATCGCTATGAGCGAGGCGGACTCACTGACATCGATGCGGTGGAGTCTGTATCCAATATGCGTGGTCTTCATCTGCCTGGGGGCGACGGTGGCAACCATTGCCACGCGGCGGTGGACGGTTCACGCCACGCTGAGGGAACTGGAGCAGGCCAGTGCCGAGAGTTCTCAGGGAGGGTCCTCCCGCGTGCGTCCCTTCAACGGGCAATTCCACAATGCGCGCAACCGGACGTGGGTCGCGGTCTTTTCCTGTGTTGCCCTGATTCTCGGGTGCATCATGATGATGGTTGCCGCGCCCGAGGAATCACTGCGCGTAGCGTCACAGGGGTTGGAGGGGCTGATGGCAGAAAACACGTTCCGACCAGTTCCGGCGCTGACCTGCGCCTTGTGTTTCGGCCTGGTGGCGTGGATTTCGCAGTGGTCAACGTCCGGACCCATTGTGGCGTCCTCAGTTCTGGTGGTCATACCATTTTCGTTCCTCATCCCATTGTGGTCAAGCCTTACCGGCGCGGTGGTCACACCGCATTCCTCCGTCACGACGCAGATTTCTCTGGCTGCGCCGGTGCTGTCCGCGCTGGGGTTACTGCTTCCTGCGCTGGTCATGGGTCCGCTGCTGACGCGCCGCCATGTTCGCGCACAGGTGTTGCGGGCAACCGGGCACCGCCACGGTTTTGTGGATGAGATGTAACACGATCAGAATCGGCCGTTTCGGCACGCCCATCGCAAGATCGGGCAGTTCTCACGCTACATTAAAGGTCTAAGGAGGTAGCACCATGTCTGATCAGGAACTCCACGACCGCCGCCCGGAAGGTGAAGTGGGAGACGATGAACTCATCGTCGATGAGAGCCCGACTTTCGAGGGCGCAAGCGGATCAACGGCTGTGCCGATGGCACCGCGCCCCGAAGAAACTGACGAAATCGCTGAATCACCTGTCAGCGATGAGATTCTCACGGGCGAAGAAGTGACCTTGAGCAGGCATGAGGGCGACACGGAAAACATCATTGGAGCGCCTGACAGTGCTGCCGATGACACCTCGGCCGTCGATCCTGTGCCCTCCACGTCCGAACCACGCATCCCTTCCCCCGTCGATCCTGTTGACGACAAGGGTGACGCACCTGACCTGAATGAGGATGAACCTCGCGACCGCATCTCCCCGCCTGAGCGTGATGATTTGCCGGCACCAGCTCCGCGCGACGTCCTCGAGAATCGCCATGACCGCGATGAGGACGAAACAGCCACAGATGAAGATGAGCTGGAGCGCACCGCAGTGCACCGCCGTTCCCTCGTCTCTCCGCCGGAGGAAGCAGATCCGGCAGATGAGAACGAGGCAAACTGGCATCCTCGCGCTGAACCGGTTCCGGTGCACGTGGAAGGCACCCCGAGTTCCCTCGATGACGCCATCTTTGAAGGCACGACACTGTCGCCCGAGATTCCGTCTCGCGCTGGATCGCACTGGTGGAGCTTCTTCGCATTCTTGATCTTCCTGCCCATCGCATGGTTCCTCGCAGCTGATGCCGGGGCGCGCATGACACTTGCTGACGGGTCTGCGTTCTCGACGGGGGCAGTGAACCTGGCAGCTATTGCCGAACTGGTGGGCGCTCTGGTGATTGTTGTCCTGCTGGGGGTGACGGTTGCGCGCTCCTCGCTGGGTGGCTTCGTCATGGGTATCCTCACCTTCCTGTCCGGACTTGTTCCGATCGTCATTCCGGGGATTTTCTCGCAGCTCATTCAGCCTGCTGTTCAGTGGCTGAACTCGTGGAACGCATTCGGCATGAATCTTGCTCACCACTTCCAGGCCTCCGCATTTTCCGGACGCTTCGCACTCCTGGGCCTGATCGTGCTGGTAGGCGCGTGGGTCTCTCACTGGGTACGTCGCCGTGGCCGCTCGGAGGAAGCTCTGCGCGCTGAGGTGGAAAAGATCAATCCTGAAGGTGCCTTCTTCTCATGGCGAGCCCGCCGCCGCGCGGCCAAGGCTCGCGATGAGGGCCGCTGAATCACATGGATGCAGATCTTTCTCTTCGGGAGGTTCTGGAAGAGCCCGGTCCGTGGCAGCATCGCCACGTCAACGCTGGCGGCGCGACCTTCCACGTTGTCGATGCCGGCCCGTTGGAATGTGACCACGCCGTTGTTCTGCTGCACGAATTTCCTTTGTTCTGGCGTTCCTGGCGGCATGTTATTCCCTCCCTGGCTGAGCAGGGGCATCGTGTGATCGCAGTTGATCAGCGCGGTTTCGGCGCCTCCGACCTGCAGGCCGACAAGGTGGATCTGCTGCAACTGTCCCATGACGTCACCGCCATCATGTCAGCAATGGGTATTTCCCACTTCACAGTGGTCGGCGCAGGCATGGGCGGTGCTGTTGCATGGATGCTGGGAGCTACCAATCCGGTTGCGTTGCGCGCGGTGATGACGCTGGCGGCGCCGCACCCACTGGAACGTACCCTGTGGCCCACACTGCTTCCTCTGTGGCGCGGGCGTCTGCTCGCCCTGCGCATGGATATTCCCTGGCGGCGCGTCACCTTGCTCAAATCCGGCAAACTCATCGATTCAATGATCCGTTCGTGGGCGGCGCCCTCACATCGCGAACAGATGCTGGCCGACGCACAACCCTATCGACGCGCAATGGCTCGCGCGTTCGCCGCCTCCGCGACCACTGACTCATTTTCCAGCACGCGATTCCTGTCCATCGCCTCGCGCAAGGCGCTGGCCGACCCCGTGCAGGTTCCGACTCTGAGCGTGCACTGCGCAGAAGATTCATCACTGTCGGCTACAGATTTTGCGCGCGATTCACACCATGTGACCTATCCGCTGCACACCACAATGCTGCCCGCAGTGGGGCACTTCGCCCCCGAAGAAGCACCCGAGCGTGTCACGACCCTGATCAGCGATTTCCTGGCTTCACTGCCCACCACCTGACCAGGGCACTACACCGACTTTCGGGCAGCGATCCACCACCGGACACTCATCGCATCGGGGCCCCTGGGCAGTGCACACTGAGCGACCATGTGCGATCAGAACATGTGACAGTTTCGTCCAGTTCACGCCTGCCAGCAGTGTTGTCACGTCCTTTTCGACGCGCGTCACGCTGGTCGCTCTCGTCCATCCCAAACGGCGAGACAGGCGGCCGACATGTGTATCAACTGTCAGTGCGCGCGCTCCGAAACACACTCCCATCACGACGTTGGCCGTCTTATGCCCGACCCCGGGGAGTTTTTCCAACTCCTTGTTGGACTGCGGAACCTCACCACCGAATTCAGTGCACAGTGCCTGAGCGGTCGCAATGATCTGCCCGGATCGTCGGTGCTGGAAACCCAACGGCCGCACGATCTGCTCGACCGTATCGCGCCGCGCCTGAGCAAGGTCCAGAGCTGTTGGAAATTCCCCGAAGAGCGCCGGCGTGATGCGGTTGACCCGCTCATCGGTTGTCTGCGCCGACAGCATTGTCGCAATGAGCAGCTGGAACGGCGTCGAACAATCTAATGTGCATGTGGCGTCCGGATAGGCGTTCATCAGCTGACGCGCAAGTGCCTCGGCAGCTTCAGAACCCGCATTGACAAGCCCAGATGTGTCGTGTTCTGTTGGAATCGTCACGTATGAATAATAATATTGACTGTTGTTGCCATACACTCCGGCCAAAACGCCGTGGTGATTGTCACGATTACGACACAATGGAAGATGAAACGCTGCGAGCAGCCTCGCGCGATTCGACATAGACGACAGGAACGGAGTTTGGTCTCACATGTTTGTTGATGACATTATCAATCAGGTTCCCCTCTTCGACGGGCTCGACGAGGCGCAGAAGAACTTCTTGCAGTCCAAGATGGGACGCACCGCATTGCGTCGCGGCGAAACTCTCTTTGACGAGGGCGACCTTGGCGATCGCCTCTACATCATCACCGAAGGCAAGATCAAGCTGGGTCACACCAGCAACGACGGGCGCGAATCACTGCTCGCCGTGCTCGGACCGGGCGAAATTATCGGTGAACTGACGCTCTTCGATCCAGGCCCGCGCTCCACGGACGCTACCGCAGTGTCCCCGGCGACCCTGCTCTACCTTGAGCACGAAGACCTCATGGAAATCCTTGACACGAACCCGACGCTGGCCAAGCACATGCTCAAGGCACTTGCCCAGCGTCTGCGCCGCACGAACGAGTCCATGTCTGACCTGGTCTTCTCAGATGTTCCAGGCCGTGTCGCCAAGGCGCTGCTTGACCTGGCCGACCGTTTCGGCGCGCCCACCGACGAAGGCGTTCACGTGCCTCATGACCTGACTCAGGAAGAGCTTGCTCAGCTGGTTGGCGCGTCGCGCGAAACCGTCAACAAGTCACTGGCTGACTTCGTCTCCCGCGGCTGGATCCGCCTTGAGGGTCGCGCAGTGACGCTGCTGGATGTTGACCGTCTGGCTCGTCGCGCACGCTGAAGACGTCAAAAAAGTGGGGCGGTCGCTGACCGCCCCATTTTTTTATGCCTGTTTTTCTATCGGCCGCTTCAGGTAGGCGACCAGATTATCGGAACCCGTCGGCCCGGGGATGACGGTGACAAGTTCCCACCCGTCAGCACCCCATTGATCCAGGATTGCTTTTGTGGCATGTGTAAGCAACGGAATCGTTGCGTATTCCCATGTGGTCATGTCACTAGCCTAACTGTTTGATACCGATGCTTCCTAGCGGCGCACGTGGGCCAGAACTTTCGGGATCCGCGGTGTACGTAGTTCACACGCCAACGCGTCCTGAGATTCGTTGAGCCACTGCCACCAATCCTCCACGTCGTCGTAGTGACGCAGCATGGCTCGCCGTTCACGTTCAGTCAGTCCACCCCACACGCCGAAGTTAGCTTCCGACTGCAACGCATCTGCCAGACATTCCAGGCGCACTTCGCATGCCATGCATTTGACTCGTACCTGGCGTTGGGAAGCTCCCTGCACAAACAGTGCGTCCGGTTCTTCCGTCGCACACAGCGCGCGGGCGGCCCATGTCTGATCCTGATCGATACTGCTCATTCCTTGTTCTCCAGTCCATGATCATCCTTGACCATCACTACTGTGACCATACACACATCTGACTCATTCAAGCAACACGAGATCATCAATAGTGTGAAATATACTCCTCACAGGATGCATAACAGGCGCCCGCGGCCTCCCTCGTCAATCATCGACGAGGATGACGCCAGCAGCCTCAATTTGACGAATTCCTCATACCTCAGGCACTTCCCCTCCCCTAATGCACGTGGACACACGTATCCTTAACCTATGTCGAAGCCACAGACTCGAACTCGTTCAGTCACGCCAGTCCAGCTGGTGGCGCTCCTGCTCGCCTTCATCTGCATCTCTGCACTGCTGGGCGTCCTGGGTGCCGGTATCGCGGTGCCTGCCGTGGGATCACTGGGGGTGGCCGCCAAAGCCTCACCATCGATTCTCGAGGGGCTGCCCGAAGATATCGAGATCGTTGCACCGGCTGAAGAGTCGACGATGCTCGACGCCAACAATCAGACGATCGCCAAGTTCTACGACAAGCGCCGTATCGTCGTGCCGTCCGACAAGATTTCCGAAGAGATGAAGCAGGCGATTGTCGCTATTGAGGACAAGCGATTCTTCACCCATCACGGCGTGGACCCGGACGGCATTATGCGCGCCGTTGTGCGTAACTTCTCCGACGATGACGGCATGCAGGGTGCATCGACCATCACGCAGCAGTACGTGCGTAACTCGCTGGTGGAGAAAGGCCTTCTGGAAGGCGACCCTGAACAGATTCACGATGCGACGGTGAGTACACCTGAGCGCAAGCTGCGTGAAATGAAGTACGCGATGAGTCTGGAGCGCCAGATGTCCAAGGATGACATCCTGACCGGCTACCTGAATATCGCACCATTCGGCCCCACCACCTATGGCGTTGAAGCCGCTGCTGACCTGTACTTTTCCTCCCACGCATCCGAGTTGACCATGCCGCAGTCGGCGTTGCTGGCGGGCCTGGTGCAGTCCCCGGTCTCCTACAATCCGCTGATTCACCCCGATGCCGCTCAGGAACGACGTGACATCGTCCTTTCCGTCATGCTCGATCAGGGCATCATTACTCAGCAGGAACACGACGAGGCGGTGGCCACACCTGTTCCCGACATGCTCAACCCGAACGAGCGCCCCCAGGGCTGTGCCGGCGCGGCGACGGGTATGGAGTACTTCTGCGAGTTCGCCAAGCAGCAGTTCCTCGACGATGCAATATTCGGTGAGACCCGCATCGAACGTGAACGCCTGCTGAAGACCGGCGGTATCACGATTCGCACCACGATTGACGCGAATAAGCAGAAAGCTGCGCTGGACGTTGTCAACGGAGCATTGCCACCGGGTAACGGAGTCGACGCCGCGATCGCGTCGGTGGAGCCGTCCAACGGCCACATCGTCGCGATGGCTCAAAATACGCACTTCGGCGCACCCAACGAATCTGATCCAGCAATGACGCAGGTGAACTATTCGGCGGACTCAAACTTTGACGTCGGATCAACCTTCAAGGTATTCACTCTGATTCAGTGGTTCAAGGAAGGTCACGGCGCTTATGAAAGTGTTGGCCGGGGTAACCGCACTTACACGCCGGGTGATTTCCATTGCAACGGCGCCGCGATCGGTGGCTTCGAGCCGTGGACGGTGGGCGACCTGCCCGGCAAGGACGGCTCCCACACGGTCTTGCGCGCCACAGAGATGTCTGTCAACCAGGCATTTGTTAACATGGCGAGCCGCCTCGATTTGTGTGAGATTTTCCAGCGCGCAGCTGACCTGGGCATTAAGGACCCCAATACGGGTGAAGCGCCGGCCGCCCTCCCGTCCAACATCATTGGTTCGACCGGCGCATCGCCACTCGCGATGGCTTCGGCGTACGGCACGCTGGCCAACGGTGGCTCGCAGTGCCCACCGACGGCGCTCCTGTCCGTTTCTGACCGCTCAGAGAATGTCCTGAAGGAATTCAAGCCGTCGTGTCATCAGGTCTTGGATCAGGAAGTGGCTGATAAGGTTGCGACGCTTCTGGGCAAGTCAGCTGCTGAATGGTACGGCCCGCAGGAAGGTATTTACCTGGAGGGTGGCCGCCCGTTTGCCGCAAAGACCGGTACGACTGACTCGAACTCGAACACATGGACCGTTGGCTTCACACCGCAGCTCGCCACCGCCGCGTGGATGGGTCATGCGAACGCATCATCCCAGCAGGTCTCCGATGTGACGGTGGCCGGACGCTACTACTCGGTTCCTTATGGTTCCACGGTTGGCCTACACCTGTGGATGCCGTACATGAACCTTGCTCTTCAGGGTGCGGAAGTCCAGCCCCTGCCGAACGCCAACCTGAATGGCACACGTCAGGTTCAGAACAATGCCAACTCGAACAACCAGAACCAGAATCGCGACGGGAACGCAGGTAACAACGCGAACTCCTCGTCCACTAGTTTGTCCACCGACGGCCAGGTTGACCTCAGTAATATTGATCTTGACAGTTTGAATCTGAAGCCCGGCGAAAGCATCGAGCTTCCTGACGGCACGATTATTGAGCGAGAGAGATAACGATGAGTGAGTTCAACGCGCGCCAGTCGTTGGCTGCGACGGATCCTCGCATCTTGCTCAATGCGTCCCGTCAGCCATCGGTTCTGCCACCCCGCCTGATCGCAGCGGGCCGCGCGTTGGGCCTGGCCACTGCGACGGTCGCGGGCCTGGGGGTCGCTTCGCTTGCCTGGGGTCAGTGCGAGCGACGATGCCCGACGGTGCGGCACTTCTCGATTCCAGTGCCTGCACTGCGCCAGGGCGAAGAGCTGCGCATCCTGCACATCTCCGACCTCCACCTGTATTCCGGTCAGGACTTCCTCGTCGATTTTCTTGACCACGTGGCCCGAACCGAGGATTTCGACATGGTGATGTCGACGGGCGACAACTTCGGCAATGCGACGGGAGCTTCGCTTCTGCGTGAGGCCTACCGGCCGCTGTTGGCTTACCCCGGAGTGTTCGTGCTGGGTTCCAATGACTATTACACGTCGTCGACTTTCCGCCCCTGGACGCACTATCTGCGCCGCGATGCGCACGCCGTTCACGACACGTCCCGCCTGGCGCGTCTGCCGTGGCGCGATTTCGTTCAGGAATTGACGAGGGCGTCCTGGGTTGACCTGTCGAATCGGTACGATCAGCTGACGGTGCGCATGGCGCACGGCGACCGGTCGGTGGCGGTCAATCTGGCAGGTGTTGACGATCCTCACCTTGAACGCGACCGCATGCCGAAGCTGCCGGAAAGATGGGATGATTCGGACACCATCCGCATCGGTGTCACTCACGCACCGTATCGCAGGGTCCTCGATGCGTTCGTTGATCGAGGTGTGGATCTGATCTGCGCGGGACATACTCACGGCGGTCAGATTGGCCTTCCAGGGTGGGGGGCGCTGGTGACGAACTGTGACCTGCCGCAGCGTTACGCCAAGGGTGTGCACACGTGGAGGCATGAGGGCGCGTCTGCTCCCCTGCATGTCAGTGCCGGACTGGGCACCTCACCGTGGGCGCCGGTTCGTATCGCCACGCGCCCCGAGGTGTCCATCCTCCACCTGACCGGCCCGGAAGATGTGACCGAAACTTCAGAGGGATGAGCCACTTAATTTTGTGCACTCTGCTCCCTCGTCGCTATACTTGAACGGTCGCACGGGGTGTGGCGCAGCTTGGTAGCGCGCTTCGTTCGGGACGAAGAGGTCGTGGGTTCAAATCCCGCCACCCCGACCATGTGATGTGTCGGGACATCGTTGACAGTTTGTTGGCGATGTCCCGATCTGTCTGTATACGGCCGCCTTTCAGTACACTGCCGGCGTTTCCACATCTTGCTGGCCTTTCTGCATCTCACCGCCTTTTTGGGGTTAATGCCCGAAATGTGTGTATGGGGTGGGCGTGTCGCGGGGTGTTTAGTGTCCGGCCCAGCCTTTTTGGGTGTGTCATGACCGCAGATCCTTCGGACGGGGATGCCACTGCTGTCCTGCCGCGCGCACCAACACGTGCACATACCCCTAGTTCCAGCCCCGCCTCGTGCACATACCCCTAGATTTAAGCCCTCCGCGTGCACATACCCCTAAAAAGTCTTGTAAAAATGCACAATCCCCTAGATTTAACGCGTGAGGCTCGAGGCCGCCGGAAGCTACTGACGGCTGACCTGCGGAAATAGGTTTTGTCCTTTTGGGGTGCCGACTTTAGCTAGGGGTATGTGCAATATTCGCGTCAAATCTAGGGGAATGTGCATCAAAACAGGGAAGATCTAGGGGTATGTGCAACGCAGGTAGCCAGCACGTATTTCAATCAAGTCGGCGCTTTGTTCCACGACGAGGCATCGACGAAACAGAGGAGGAAGCCTCTGGCACGTGGAGGTGAGTGAGCACCGCGGCGTGGCACAATGGAGCTTTCAGAACTTCTGTTCACTGATCGGAGTGTTATGGACGGCATCACCCAGTATCTTGACTATGTTTTTGATCAGGTTGCCGACAGGGACGCCCCTCAGGTCCAGGCTACGCGCACACAGATCCACGATCAGATGAGCGAACGGGTACAGGCACTGGTTGACTCCGGCGTTGACGAGGATTCGGCACTGTCAACTGTGATCAGCCAGTTCGGCACGCCAGATGAGCTCGCAGCCTCATTCGGGCTTGAAGCGCTGTCACCCTCGACACCGAAACGCGACGTGGTTCCCGAAGAATTCACCGTGGTGGATCTGCAGTGTGCCCAGCGTGTGCTGGACTATCGCCGCGAACGAGGCCAGCGCATTGCCCTGGCGTCAGCTCTGTGTGTCATCGCATTCATCCCGATCATCGTGCTTGAACTGCTCGCAGGCCAGGACGGTGCCGTGACCGTGACACTCGCGTTGAGCATCGGCGGTGCGGCTGTGATTGTGTTCTTCGCCGTTGCGGCATACCTGTTCATTGCGGATCCGCATCGCCGTGAGTTCTCAGAGTGGAAACGGACCCGCTGGATCGCTGATGCCGAGGCTCGTGCGCATGTTCGTGAGCAGCGCGACCGCTTCACCCCTACTTTCAGCACGATGACAGTCAGTGGAGCAACGGGGTGTGTCATCGCCACAGTCCTCATCGTATTGACAGGGTTCATTGACCCCGCCCGACTGCCCTACGCTCTGCCGATCTGTTTTGGCGTGGCAGGTGTGATCCTGACGGTTTCCATCTACGTTCTGGTGCGGGCGCAGTCATTCAGGAATGCGCTCAACCTGATCGTCCCGGATGAATCCTAGATGGCAGATTGCGTATAAGGCTTGTAGTCCCACCGGACGTCGATCACGTCCGCAAACCTTTCAATCATCGCCCAAATCGCGTCGGTGCACATTTCGACCGAATCGATCGCATCCTGACCACCTGAACAGATCGCGATCTGAACAGGCTCGTCAGCGCTTCCTGCACCGAAACGCAGCATGGAGGCTCCGCCTCCGTAGGCACCGAACCCCTCGGGCACGCCCTGAGCGGGAGTTTTGTGCGCGAATCCCTCTCTCAATGCGCGCCGCAGGTCGGCGCACACCGTCTCATCACCGTCCGTGACGGTAATGCAGACAAGCATGTTGAGCAGCTGGTTTTCATTTTCCCGGCCATAACCCCAGTCATAGTCGGGTGTCCACGGTTGAGCTGTCATGACGTGTCCTTTCCGGATGGGGTCGCCCTCGTCGATGCTTGTTTAGTCTACGTCGCCAAGGCTGCGGCGGCGGAAGAAAGCGGCGAGGATTCCGCCGGACAGATTGTGCCATACGGAGAAGACGGCTGCCGGCAAAGCGGATTCGGGAGTGAAGAACTGGGAAGCGAGGCCTGCGGCCAGACCGGAATTTTGCATGCCCACCTCGATGCAGGTGGTGCGGGCAACACGCTCTCCGCCTCCGGTGGCCCGCCCTGCGAAGTATCCCAGCAGGTGTCCGAGGACGTTATGCAGCATCACGACGAGGAGGACGAACAGGCCAGCATGCACAATGCGATCAGCTGACTTACCGACAACAGCGATCAGCACGTATGAGATACCGAGGACAGACACCCACGGCAGGAACGGCAGCACTTTCTGCACGGCGCTTTCTGCCAGGCGTCGAATAATCAGGCCGGCCAGAATCGGCACAAGGACGATCTGCACAATCGTCTTCGCCATCGACCACGCGTCAACAGGCAGGTATTGGCCGGCCAGCCACTGCGTGAGCAGCGGAGTCATGATCGGCGCAAGCAGAGTCGACACGGATGTCATGGCGACGGACAATGCAACATCACCTTTGGCCAGATAGGAAATCACGTTCGACGCAGTGCCGCCCGGCGCGCATCCCACCAGGATGACGCCCACGGCAAGTTCGGGCGGAAGGCTGAATACCTTCGTCAAGACGACGGCCAGTGTGGGCATAATGACGAACTGTGCAATCACACCGACGATGATGGGGAGCGGACGCTTGACGACCAGGACAAAATCGGATGCCGTCAGCGTCAGGCCCATGCCGAACATGATGACGGCGAGCGCAATGTTGACGCCTCCTGCCAGGCGCGCCGCTGGCCCGGGAATCAGCAGTCCCACGATGAAGGCGATAATGATGATGAGCGGGAAAACGGTCGCTGCGCGGCGAGCCGAGCGGTCCTCCGGATTCAGACGTGCCGATGAGTGATCCTGCTGGGAGTCGAGCACGTTGGTAGTGCTCTCATTATTGTGTTCATGGGACATAGATGTACAGTGCTCCACCGCATGCCACAGATGATTCGGCATCTCACCTTTTGGCCGAAGTGTCCATATGGCGACCACGTGCGCCACTTCCGTACACTGATCGTCATGACGAGCCGCCCAACCGACCATCCGCGCATCCGACGCCCGCGTTCTTCTTCGCGCGTGCGCGCACTCATGCGCACCGGCTGGCTGCCTGACCAGCACGGCTCGTGGATGATGGCGCTGCTGCCTTTCCTGGTCGGTGCCACGCGCGGAGGCTGGCGCCCTCTTCACCTGCTGGTTCTGGCTGCGTGGATGGTGGCGTTCATGTTGTTTTCTGCGGGAAGCTGGTGGATCCGCTCCCCCAAGCGTCAGCGTTTCGCAGCGGCCACAGGCACGTGGGCCGTAAGCACCGTCCTCCTGGGCGGAGCGTCGGTCCTGTGCGCCCCGAAACTGCTGTCGTGGGCACCGATTTTCGCACCCCTCATCGCGATCGCGCTGGTGCAGAGTCTGCGACGGCGCCAACGGTCCATACTCGCGCGACTGTCGCAGGTATTTGCTTCTGTGTTCATGTGTCCTGTTGCGGTGGATATCTCGACCGCTTTCCGGCGCACACACTGGTTCCCCTGGCAAGGCGGCGAGCTGTGGCCTCAGGCCTGGTGCGCGTGGGCAGCGTTGGCCGGAGTGCTGGTCGGGTCCGTTCTGCATGTGCGCTGCCTGATCCGCGAGCGCGGAAACCCCACTTGGATTGTCGCCTCAGTGATCTGGCATGCGCTGACTGTCGTCGGGACTGCGTGGGCAGCTGCGGCCGGGCAGCTTCATTGGCTCGTACCCTGCACCTTCGCGCTCGCATTCACGAGGGCGACTTTCATGCCGTGGAAGCATCAGCGCACCACGATCGCCGTGAAATACATCGGGCTGGCCGAACTGGTCGTCATGGTGGCTGTGGGAGCTTCCCTCATGGTGGCGCCTTAGCGGTGGTCTGGCGGCAGGCATCATGAGACGATGTACCTATGAGGTTTCTTGTACATTCCCTTGCCAATCTGGTCGGAATCTGGGTGTCCACCCTGATCATCAGCTCCGTGAGTTTTGCTCCCGAAGCGTCGGTGTGGAAATCTCTGGGCACGATGATTCTGGTGGCTTTGATTTTCACGGCGGTGAACTCACTGGTTCGCCCACTGGTCAAGGTTGTCACCTTCCCGCTGTATATCCTCACCTTCGGCTTGTTCGCACTGGTCACAAACGCGTTGATGTTCATGCTGACAGGATGGCTCAGTGAGCAGGCGAATCTTGGTTTCACGGTTGGAGGCTTCTGGCCGGCAGTGGGTGCGGGTCTGATCACGGCTGTTATTTCCGCTCTTGTTGTCGCCGCGCTGCCACGCAGGTCAGAGTCGTAGCTATTCATCTGCAAAGATGCGGCGAGTGTTGAACAGCTGCGAGGTTGTCACAGTCTTATCGCTCAGGTGCAGTGACTGTTCGCGATGCCTGGACCATTCGCGCACTTCCGGGGGCGCCGCATACGCTGACGGATCATTCAAGGCGTCGAAGGCTTTGGTGTACGGTTCCAGGCCGTGCGGCGTGATGTCCAGCCCCTCCCCGTCCAGCGGTCCGACCAGGTCGCCGTCAAAGGAAACAGTCACCGCATCGTTGACATCCATGTTGGGGGAGCCGTCAAGAGGCGGGACGATGTCGCGCGTATTCTCCATGAACAGGGTGTGGACGCCCTCGGGCATGACGTAATTTCCTGTCGGAGACCCGGCGGTCAGACTGGAGACGACGGTGTACTTGCGCGTCGTGTCCGGGTCGGCAATGAGCTGCGTATTTGTGATACCCGACTGGGAGTGTCCGACGAATTCAACGGGCTCGTCGGGTGCGATCCCCGCCATGTCCATCGCTTCGAGGGTTGCAGCACTCAGGTCGTTATTATCATGGCCGACCGCCTGCAAGTTGCTGAGCATGTCCTGCGGGTTGGTCTGTCCGGGTGTCCACTTTTGCGTACCGCGCACGACGACTGACCATGATCGCTTTGTCGACCCGTCGGGCTGCGGCGTTTCATGTTTGAGGATCTCAAGCTGGCCGAACGTGTCGCTGCCGCTTTCAAGCTGACTGACGCGGCCCAACAGTTCACTACCACTGCGAGGCGTCGGTACGGTGCGGGGTAGGCGGGGAGTTGGCGCATACCTGTTGGATACGCTCACGTCGCTGGCTCGACTCGACGCATTCACCGCACTTCGCGCCGTCAACCACAGCGGCGGCACACCCGCCAATGCAGCCACACCTGTTTTCGGGATGCTCGGATCAACGACACGGATCTGCGAGGATCGCTGGGGACGCCCCGATCCTCCCGCGTCACTGATTTGCGAGGTGGTGATTTGCAGGCCTGCCAGCGGTCCCGTCGCGCGCTGCCCGACCGTGAAGAAGAGCTGACTGGCAACGCGTGCGGCGTCAACGGTTTGAGTGCGCGGACTGCCCCACCATGCCTGCTGACCGGCATCGGGACGGAAACCGTACAGATCCCTTCTGGTGGACAGGGAATTCACTGTCGTCCCCAACGTCGCCATGTCGAATTCGACACGGTATCCCAGGGTAGGGTCGCTGTGCATCTTGCCGCTGAATTCATTCGCATACCCGTAGACTTGCCCCGCTGTCAGCCCTGTTGTCAGTGGCGAAAGCGGTGTCCACGACACTCGCCCGTCCACCAGCAGCATGCGTGCGGTGACAAAACGCTGGGCATCACCTTCTGCACTGAGATACTTCATTGCCGCTGCGGTCAGGCGGTTACTCAAAGATTCCAGACGCACAACGAGCGCACTCACAGCAGTCATCGCATCCTCCACCGCGCCGATGAGGCGGCCGGAGTCGACCCCCAGCATGACGGCCGAGGACGCCATGAGCTGAATAACCATCAGATTCGCATAACAGTTCTGCGCCGTCTCTTTCGCCATCATCACGCCGAGTGCCGCTCCGATCAGCTCATCTGTGTCAACACTGGTGTGTGCGCTGGTGGTGACAACGGAGTCATAGAAGCCTGGATCTACGCTCTGCTCACTCACGCGTTCCTCCTATCCCCCAACCGGACACATCAATACGGAGTTGCGTGCCGCATCGCCCACAACCTGTTGCGCCCACATCGCATCCGCCACAACGGCGTTGAATTCCCGGCGCGCCAGGTCCGCAGTGGGTCCTTGCCAACTGGGACATTTGATGGCGCTGAGGGTTGCGACAAGCCCATCCATGTCCTCGCTCACGCTCCACAAGCTCCTCAGTACCGCGTCGATTTCGCCACTCATATGCTGCCTCCTTCACATCAATGACGGTGTCACGGTAGCCAGCCTCATCGCCTCGTGCGCATGCCGTTCGGCCGCCTGTGGATTGGCGAGGGGAGGCGCGCGAACCTGTGGAAAACCTCTCCGCTCCACCATTCGCACTTGACCGAATGATTGGATACAGTGTGGTCACCCCACGCGCATGATTTTTCTTCGGGAGATGACCGGATGTACGTCGATCCCACATCCAACACCAACGCTTCGAACCTCAGGTGGATTGCGCCCTACTGCCGCCCCGACGTTCCGCGCGTCCTTGCCGCACTGGTGCTGTTCGTCGTCGACAAGATCCTGATCATGCTGGTCCCGATCCTTGCGGGAATGATCGTGGATCTCGTCATCGTTGACCGCCACCTCGATCAGCTCCTGCCCCTGTGCGGCGCGATGGTGGGTGTGACGCTTGTACGCACCTGCGCCCGCTACGGCTACCAGATGCTGATGGAACGCTTCGGACAGAACTCGATTTACCGCCTGGTGTCCGACCAGTACGAAAAACTGCATTCGCTGGATTTCACGTACTTCAACCACACGCGCACCGGCGACATCATGAACCGCCTGACCGCAGACACCGACGCGATCCGGCACTTCCTGTCGTGGGTGACCTACAACGTGGTCGACTGCGTGTGCCTGTTCATCGGCTCACTGGCCGTCATGTTCACGATCGAATGGCGCCTCGCGCTGGCCCTGCTGGTCATCACCCCGTTCCTGGCCTATTGTGCCCGTCAGCTGGCCAAACATGCGCGCCCCCTCTTCCTGTCGATGCGTGAATCCCTGGCTCGTCTCAATTCGATGGTGGAGGAAAACATCGAAGGCAACCGCGTGGTCCAAGCCTTCGTGCGGGAACCTTACGAGATCCGCAAGCTCGATGAGCACAACGCTGCCGTCGACCCACATGTGTGCCTGGTAGTCGACTGCTCCACAGTTGAGGATCACACGCTGCCCGGACCCGCGCACCGCGCTGATCTCAGCGTCCGTCAACGCGCGGTAGTACCAGCAGATCGGGTGAAATGACGGGTCATTGATGCCGGAGGCTTCAGATTCGGGCGGGTACGGCACGGTGATTGTGCGATCGAAGATCTCAGCCGGATTGTCACGAGGGCGCTCTCAATGCTCGCTCAGGCCGCGATCCTCATCATCGTATGCGAAGAGCCACTGACCGGTGAGGTCGAGCCACTCCTAGCGGCATAGCTGTGGGTGCTGTTGCGCCACAGTGCGCTCCTCGAAAAACAGATGAACAGTGTCTCGTTCTGATTGTACGGTGGGGGCATGGGTACTTTTCGCAAGAGTGATCAGCGACCAGGCAGGATCCTGTACGAGGTGGCCGGTCTCAAGTGGCTGGCTAACACGCCACCCCAGGCTGCGCCCGTTGTGCCGGTGAGCGATTACGGCACGACATGGCTGGAGGAACCCGAGCTGGAAACGACGCGGCCAACCAGGCAGACTGCCGAGGATTTTGGTCGCGCACTGGCCCACACACATGCGGCCGGCGCACCGAATCTGGGTGCGCCGCCACCGGCCAAAGAGGACGCTCAGGGATGGATGGGTCTGACACCCCTGCCGCTCCTGTCCAAAGTCGAAGCACCTACGTCATGGGGCGAGTTTTACGCCGAATATCGAATCCGCCCGTACCTCAAAGCCAAAGCCTTCACCGCAGATGAGCGCGCCACACTCGAAGCTTTGTGCACCAGGCTTGAAAGCGGCGCCCTCGACCATGACCAGCCGAAACTGGTCACAACGCCTGCGGCCCGCACGCACGGGGACCTGTGGTCGGGCAACGTGATGTGGACCCCGAACGGTGCGACGCTGATCGACCCGGCTGCTCAGGGCGGTCATGCGGAGGAAGACCTGGCGGCACTTGCCGTATTCGGCGCGCCCTTCGTGGAGCGGATCTGGGCGGCTTACGACGAGGAATCGCCCCTTGCTGACGGCTGGCGCGAACGCATTTCACTGCATCAGCTGCATATGCTCGTCGTACACTGCGAGCTGTTCGGACGCTCCTACGTGCCCGAAACGCTCGCGATCGCGCGGCACTGGGTGGGTTAAGCCGTCAATCCGTCCAGAGCGGCATCAAACTCGGCGTCGATCTCATTGTTGCGCCGATAGGTTGCCATCGACACTGCGACGCTGACCAGAAGGTTGAACACGAATCCGGGGACGATTTCGTACAGGTCGAAGATGCCGCCTGACAGGTTGCCCCACACGGCCACGGTCACGGCTCCGACGATGATGCCGGCGCATGCGCCTTGCCAGGTGAGTTTGCGCCAGTACAGGCACAGAATCACGATCGGTCCGAATGATGCACCAAAACCTGCCCACGCGAAGGCCACCAGGCCGAGGATCGTGTCCGAGGGACTCCACGCCAGCACCGCTGCCAGTACGGACACGGCGGCCACGGCCAGGCGTCCCAGTAGCACGCCGTTGGTTTCCGACAGGTCTCGTTTGGACAGTGCCTTGTAGATATCCTCCACGATTGCCGAGGATGTGACCAGCAGCTGCGATGAAATTGTTGACATGATCGCCGCCAGAATGGCGGCCAGCATGAACCCGGCGATCAGGGGGTGGAACATCAGCTGTCCCAGCGTGATGAAGACGGATTCGGGATTCGGCAGCTGTGATTCGTCGTGCTGGTAGTAGGCGACACCTGCCAGAGCAGTCATACCTGCGCCGATGACTGCCAGAGCCATCCAGCCGATGCCGATGCGACGCGCAGCCTTTGCTTCTGCGGCTGAGCGCAGCGCCATGAAACGCACGATGATGTGGGGTTGACCGAAGTAGCCCAACCCCCATGCCAGTGCGGAGATAATGCCTATCACGGCCGTCGTGCTCAGCGTCCCGCCCGATGGATGCAAAATGGTGGGATCCACGCGATTGATGGTCTGCACCATCGGGCTGAAGCCGCCGACGTGAATAATCGCCACGGTCGGTACCAGAATGAGCGCACCCACCATCATGAGGCCCTGAACAACGTCCGTCCACGATACTGCAAGGAAGCCGCCCACCAGGGTGTAGAGCACGACGATCCCGGCCACCAGTGTCATGCCCAGGCGGTAATCCATACCGAAGGATGATTCAAAAAACGAGCCGCCGGCTACCATGCCTGATGACACGTAGAAGGTGAAGAACACCATGATGACCAGGCCGGCGACGATGCGGATCACGTTGTGAGGGTCTTTGAGGCGCGAGGACACGAACGACGGCACAGTGATCGAGTTGGAGGAAACCTGACTGTATGACCTGAGCCGAGGAGCTGTGTACTTCCAGTTCAGCCATGCGCCGATCGTCAGGCCAACCGCGATCCAGCCGTTGATCAGACCTGTCGCGTAGATTGCGCCAGGCAAACCCATCAGCAGCCAGCCCGACATGTCGGATGCGCCGGCCGACAACGCTGCCACACCTGGGGACAGCGACCTGCCACCCAACATGTAGTCGTCAAGATTGCTCGTCCGGTTGTAGGCCAGCAGGCCGAGCATAATCATGACGACGAAATACACAATCATCGCGATAGCCTGATACGTCATTTCACTCATTATGGCCCCCTTCGGTCTCGAGGGAAAAGAACAGCATCAGGCTACGTGATGATGTGAGGTAGTCGTCTCCTAGAAGGCTCCCAGTGGGATGGCGATAACGATGACGCACAGCAACGCGACCACCGACAGGATCGTTTCCATCAGCGACCACGTTTTGAACGTCTCACCCACCGTCATGCCGAAGTATTCCTTGACCAGCCAGAATCCAGCGTCGTTAACGTGTGAGAGGAACACGGATCCGGCGCCGATGGCAAGCACCAGCAGTGCAGCGGCAACGGGAGAAATGTCGGCTGCCATAGGTGCCATGATGCCGCCAGCGGTGATCGTGGCAACTGTGGCCGAACCCGTGGCCAGACGCACGGCGACTGCCACCAGCCAGCCGGCGATCAGGATCGGCATTCCCATCTGCTCAATCCACTGGGCGATGACCTCGGCAATACCGGATTCGACCAGCGTTTCCTTGAAACCGCCGCCCGCACCGACAATGAGGAGGATGGATGCGACCGGGGCCAGCGAGGAGCCCACGATGTTGGTGACTTCCTGTGTGGTGCGACCGCTCATGCGCCCCAGAACGACAATCGCATACAGCACGGTCAGCAGCAGCGCCACGATCGGTTCACCGACGAATGTCAGCAGTTTGAAGATGATGGAGTCCTCGTGCCCCATCATCACCATTTCGACCACGGTGCGCAGCAGCATCAAGATCACGGGCATCAAAACCACGGAGATTGCCACACCGAATGATGGGCGGTGCCCTTCGCGCTTTTCGGTTTCAGAGGCATCGCCCAGGACACTGGTGGCTTCGCGCGGCACCCACTTGACCATCACTTTCGCCGCCAGTGGGCCGGAAAAGATGACTGTGGGCACAGCGACGAGGAGGCCCAGGCCGAGTGTGATGCCGATATTCGCATTCAGTGCGTCAATCGCGATGAGTGGCCCGGGGTGCGGAGGCACGAGTCCGTGCAGTGCCGACAGGCCAGCCAGTGCAGGAATCCCGACCGCTACGACCGGCAGTTTGGCGCGGCGCGCAACGAGCATGACCACTGGGATCAGCAGCACGATGCCGACTTCAAAGAACAGCGGGATACCGACGACGAAGGCGACCAGTGCCATAGCCCACGGCAAGCGGTGCGGAGCTGTCTTTTCAAGGACAGTGTCAACGATCTGGTCAGCGCCGCCTGAGTCGATCAGGAGCTTGCCGATGATGGCGCCAAATGCGATCAGGACGCCCACGCCACCGACGGTGGATCCGACGCCCTTGGTAAATGCGGTGAACGTGTCGGTCAGCGGGATGCCTGCAATCAATGCGAGGACAGCGGATCCGAGTGTCAGCGCGAGGAATGGGTGCATTTTGCGCCAGACAATCAGCACGATGATCGTGGCGATACCGGCCAGTGCCGCTACCAGCAGCTGCGCCACACTGTCCGTGTGTTGCACACCGTCCGCGGCTCCTGCCATGGGGATGAGAATCTGATTCATCGGTTTGGCCCCTTAATCAATCAGACCCTGCTCGCGCAGGGCATTCACTGTGGCATTGAAAGTCTCGTCGATATCTCCCAGCGCTGAGATCACTATGCCGTCCTCGTCACTTTCGAGGTCTTCGAGCGTGGCAAACTGTGAAGGCAGCATATTGGGCTTCATGAAGTGGTCACGGGTCGCCATGCGCTCTCGGATGACATCTTCCGGCACTGTCAGATGCACGAAAAAGACGCGTCCTTGCGATTCGCGCAGCAGGTCACGATAGCTGCGTTTCAACGCGGAGCAGGTGACGATCGTGGATTGTCCCTTACTGGCGTGATCGCTCATCCAGTCGCGTATCGTACGCAGCCACGGCCAACGGTCCTCATCGGTCAGCGGTGTGCCCGCACTCATCTTGTCGATATTCGCCTGGGGGTGGAAATCATCCGCCTCGGCTGCTGGCCATTTCAGGAAGTCGGCCATCTGCTGAGCTGCAGTGGTCTTTCCGCATCCGGCAACTCCCATGAACACCAGGTGCACTGCCTCGTTACTCATCTTCCTCCACCCCATTGTCTGTGAACAATCGTTCAGAACTAGCCTACTGATTCTACTGTTCTTGCAACGATTAAACGTGTGTATTGCGGGCAATACGTCGATTCGGTGCGATTGCGTAGAATAAGGCCATGAGCGATACGTGGTCAACTCTTTTCAATCCGGAATCCGGCTATACCGACCTTGCGGTGGACACACCCCTGTCCCCTCTGGATGGGCGCTACCGCGCAGCCGTCGCCCCTCTGGCAAACACGCTGTCTGAGGCAGCGTTGAACCGTGCGCGCGTCCATGTGGAAGTTGAATGGCTCATCTACCTGATGGACCACGAGGTTCTGCCCGGCGCTCCCACACTGACCGATGCGGAACGCGCCTATCTGCGCCGCCTGGCCGTCGATTTTGGGCCGGAAGACATTCATCGTCTCGCCCGCATCGAAGCTGAAACGCGCCACGATGTCAAAGCGGTCGAATACCTGATCAAAGAGCACTTGGATCAGGCGCCAGACGAGCTGGGAGATTCCACCTGTCTGCCGGACCTGCACGAAGTGGTCCACATTTTCTGCACCTCCGAAGACATCAACAACCTCGCGTACGCGCTGACTGTCGCCGCGGCTGTCACACACACGTGGCTACCGGCAGCCCGCCAGCTCATTGAGTCACTGCGTGCCGTTACGCGCGACGGTGCCGACGCGCCGATGCTGGCACACACCCACGGTCAGCCCGCCACTCCCGTGACAATGGGCAAGGAAATGGCGGTCTTCATTCACCGCCTGAACCGTCAGATCGACCGCATTGAGAAAACCGAATACCTCGGGAAGATCAATGGTGCGACCGGCACGTGGGCGGCACACATGGTGGCCGTTCCCGATGCCGACTGGCCGGCGCTGGCTCAGGGATTCGTCGAGTTCCTCGGCTTGACATGGAACCCGCTGACCACGCAGATCGAATCGCACGACTGGCAGGCCGAGCTGTACTCGGACGTCGCCCGTTTCAACCGCATCGCGCACAACCTGGCGACGGATTGCTGGTCGTACATTTCGATGGGCTACTTCCACCAGAACCTTGCTGCCCAGGGGTCTACCGGCTCGTCCACCATGCCCCACAAGGTCAACCCGATCCGCTTTGAAAACGCCGAAGCGAACCTGGAGATTTCGTGCGCGCTCTTCGACACGTTGGCGGCCACACTGGTGACATCGCGCATGCAGCGCGACCTGACGGATTCAACCACGCAGCGCAATATCGGTGTCGCTTTCGGACATTCGCTGCTGGCACTGGATAATCTGGTGCGCGGCCTGGCCGGACTGGACATCAACCGTGAGCGCATGGCTGCTGACCTGGATCAGAACTGGGCTGTGCTGGGTGAAGCCGTCCAGCAGGCGATGCGCGCTGCTTCCATTGCGGGCGCAACCGGCATGACCAACCCGTATGAGCGCCTCAAGGAGCTCACCCGCGGGCACACAGTCGGCGCCGACGAAATGCGCACATTCATCGCCGGCCTGGGATTGCCAGGTGAGGTCGAACAGCGCCTCCTGGACCTGACCCCCGCCACCTACATTGGCCAGTCCGAAAAGATGGCGGGCTGGGAGTAGTCCGCCCACGGTTTACGGCCGCCAGGCCGGGTCAGCGTCGGGTGCGCCGAAACGCGCATACAGGGCCGAGGGTGTCGCGGTTTCCTCGCTGAATCCAACACTGGTGACGTCGCATCGCACTTCGCCTGCTGAATCCGTGACGCAGGCGCGCACCGCCACGGGAGCCAGCTCCGGGTTGTCCCATGCGCACCGCACCGCATCCTCGAGCTGTTGGCGCGCCTGATCTTCACTGTCGTCATCACACACGATGCGCATGTCAATCAGAGGTGAACGGCCGAACCCTTCGTGCACACGCACATCCAACGACAGGTGCGCTCCCATCATGTCCGGCATGCGCTCAGTCAGCCACTGCTGCACGCGCTCCCCTCGACCCGCCCGTTTCGGCGGTTTAAGAACATCCAGCGCGGCGCTGACCCCCCGCGCTCCGGCGGTGAGCACACTGATCAGCACAGGGTTGTCGATCTGTGGCAGACGGCCGCGTCGCCCTCGTCCATGCCCCTTATTGACGGGGGTGGGTGAGCCTTTTCCTTTACGCCTGCGCATGTGTCCTCCTCAACGCTGAAAAGTCGATCAATGGGTTGGGCTGCCACTGCCAGTCACTGCCCACCAGGTCAGATTCGGGTGCGTCGAGCACGACGTACTGGTCCCACGTCGACTCTTCGACGGTTTCGAGTACGTCCTGCCACACCTCATGGAATGTGGTGTGCACGGATTCCCCCTCGCGCGGCAGGAATTCCTGCAGGCGGTCCACGCATTCCGAGGGGTAGCCGTGTCGCACGACGCTGGCTCGCCGCTCCAGCAGACGCACCGTGTCGGTGTAGATCGTCGATGAATGCGCGTAGTACAGGGGTGACTGGCGCGGCCGCACCAGGGTTCGGTGGATCGTCACCCGCTGGTCGGGGGTCAGTGCGGGTGTGCCGTCCAGGGCTGGAATCACGTCCTGGTCGTGAGCAATCGACACCATCGTCACATCGGGGCGAATTTTGATGCGCCGGCATGGTGATCCCATCGTCATCACGCCGCTCACGCGCATACCCGCCTCATCCGGGTCCATCGACGCCAGGGCTGCTGCCACCATGCCGCCCTGAGAGTGGCCGCAGATCAAGACGCGTTCGGCCGGCCAGTCATCCTGGTCCACGCCGCTGCGTCGCATCGCTTCATGCACCGCCTTGACCGCTCCGATCCGCACGGCTGAAGGCAGGAAGAGGACTTCGCGGATATTCGATTCCGTGTCGGCAGGGTTCGGAGTCGATGTCGGGTCAAGGTGCATGGTGCCGGGGATGGCCACGATCCAGCGTCGCGCGTCGCCCTCGCCCACGCGCACCACCTTGACCATCTGCCCCATCGACCCGCAGTAGTACATGTCGTCGATGTCGGCGGCGATGTCACCCAGTGACGAGGGTGGCTGCGTTCTGCGCAGTTGCGGTGTGGGGTGGCCGGGCGGAACGGTCGGCGTACCGTCGTCACTATCGAGGATCACCGCAGTGTGAACCGCTCCGCCACGAAAATATCCGGTCGCTGTGCCAACAGTCAGTGCGATCACCATCAACGCTTCATATCCGCGACGCGGAACCAATGGCAGCATGGCGCGCGCTCGGCCGTCGCAGTCGGTGTGCGTGGCGATCCGCGCCTTCAGATACAGTCGGCCAGCGTCGGCCACGCGGCGCGCAGCAGCGGCTCCTGCCCGCACCAAAAGCGTGTCCAGGCCCGGTTCATCGAAGAAGATCCGCTGGAAGCGTTCAAGTATTTCCGACCCCATGCGCTCGGAGGCGACCCTCAGCACTTTCTGTGCATCCTTCGGCACGAAGCGCGCATCGGAGAGCAAGTCGGCACCGGCTGCCAGAGCAATGGCCGGAATCATCGGCACGAGTTTCATGCGCACGTAGGTCGGCGGATAAGACTGCGGCACACGTTTGAGTGGATACCACCTGTCTTCGCTGCGACCCATATGTGTAGTCTGGCACGTCCCATTTATTGATGCCTGCCGAATCGTACAATGGGGTCAGGCTACGAATTCAAGGAGAATCATGCTCATTCTGATCGATCACGCCAATATTGACCTCATTCGTGAGACTCTCGATTACCTTCCCATCGACGGCGTGACTACGAACCCCACCATTCTGGCGAACGAGGGAGGCGACCCGCTGGAGGTTCTCCGTAAAATCCACTCGGTTTTGCCGGAAGGCTCGCAGCTGCACGTGCAGGTCGTGTCCCATGATCGCGAATCCATGGTGGCCGAGGGGCGCGCGCTGCGCTCGGAGTTCGGCAAGCACCTGCATGTCAAGATTCCGGTCACCCATGAAGGCTTCGCCGCGATCAACATGCTGGCCTCGGAGGGTATCCCGGTCACGGCAACGGGCGTCCACTCCACCCTGCAGGGCTTCATGGCTGCTCAGGCCGGTGCGCGCTATGTTGCGCCGTATGTGAACAGGATGGATAACTTCGGTATCAACGGTGTGCGTGTAGCAACCGAAATTCATCAGATCCTGCGCACCCATCACCTGCATGCGGATGTGCTGGCCGCTTCCTTCAAGAACTCCGATCAGGTGCTGCGCCTGGTTGAGGCCGGTATCGGCGCGATCACTGCCGCTCCGTCCGTGCTGGCTGCGTTGGTGGCCAACCCGATCACGGATGTGGCGATCGCCGCTCAGGATGCTGATTTTGCCCGCCAGGTCGGCGGCGAGGAGACCTTCAGTGATCTGATTGCTCTGGCTCACCAGCGTGACCAGCAGTCGCTCAAGGTCGCGCAGCCTGAGCTGTAACCTTTTTCCTTCACGCGCGCCGTGACCGTCAGTGGTCGTGGCGCGCGTTTTACTATCGGCGCACCCCTTGACACTAATACCCCCTAGGGGTATTCTCGTGCTGGTAGACCTGAGAGGAGACCTCAATGCGCGGATACTCGGCATCAACCCAGCAGTACCTCACCCGGCTTCGCCGTATCGAAGGTCAGGTGCGCGGCGTCCAGCGCATGGTCGAGGAGCAGGACTACTGCATTGACGTACTCACGCAGATATCTGCCATTCAAAGCGCCCTTGATTCAGTCGCCCTCGGCCTCGTTCACGACCATCTGGGCCACTGCGTCCTCGACGCCGCCAAGCACTCTCACGAAGCAGGCGAAGAAAAAATCACCGAAGCGATCAACGCGATCGCACGGCTCGTCAAATCCTGAAAGGACTCATCATGGCACTCGATCGAACTGTTGAACTCTATGTCGACGGCATGACCTGTTCCCACTGCGTCGCATCCGTCACCGAAGAACTCAAAGAGGTCGAAGGCGTATCCAACGTGGAGGTCATTCTCAAGGCCAACAAGACCTCACTGGTCACCGTCCACACGCAGACCGGCGTAGATGACGACGCCCTCAAAGATGCCATCAGCGAGGCCGGATACACGCTGACTGAAATCAAGCGAGACTTCTAAGGAGCTATATGCGCAGCACGCTGGATCGCGCACAAGACCTCAGGCGTCGCCTCATCGTCACCGCACCGCCCACACTGGTCGTTGCCACCGTTTCCATGTTCCACAGCCTGCATTTTCCGGGCTGGCAATGGGTCGTGGCCATCCTGTCACTACCTGTCGTCACATGGGGCGCGTGGCCCTTCCACCGCTCAGCCATTCAGGGTCTGCGCCACGGCACCACAACAATGGACACCCTGGTGTCCCTGGGCGTGACCGCTTCAACTGTGTGGAGCCTGTGGGCACTGCTGTGGGGCGGCGAATCCGCGATGCTCTATTTCGAGGGCGCCTGCGTGATCGTCCTGTTCCTGCTGATCGGGCGCTATGCGGAGGCGCGCACCAGGCATCGGGCCGGCGACGCGCTGCGCTCACTGCTCTCAATGGGCACCACAACAGCGCACCGCATTCTGCCTGACGGGACGCGCGAGGACGTCGACAGCACCGACCTGCAGGTCGGAGACATTTTCGAGGTTCGTCCCGGCGAATCCATCGCAACCGATGGACGCATCATCTCAGGCGAATCCGCCATTGACACGTCGATGCTGACCGGTGAGTCCGTTCCGCGCGATGTTGCTCCCGGTGACGATGTCGCAGGTGCCACGATCAACACGTGGGGCGCTCTGGAAGTGGAAGCCCGCCGAGTTGGATCCGACACCGCGTTGGCCAAAATCGGTCGCATGGTCAGCGAAGCTCAGGCCACGAAGGCACCGATCCAGCGCCTGGCCGACACGATCAGTTCGGTTTTCGTGCCGGTCGTGCTTGCGATTTCCGCGGCAACACTGATCGGCTGGCTCATCTTTTCCGGTGACGTTCAGGCCGCGGCCACCGCCGCCGTTGCCGTGCTCGTGGTGGCTTGCCCGTGTGCGCTGGGACTGGCCACGCCCACCGCCCTGCTGGTCGGCTCAGGGCGCGCCTCCCAGCTGGGCATCGTGATCCGCTCAGCTGAAATCCTCGAAGAAACCCGCAAGATTGACACGATTGTGCTGGACAAGACCGGCACGGTCACAACCGGCAACCTGGCCGTCGAACACGTCGAGTCAAGCGATCCCGACGTCACGCTCGCCCTCGCAGCCGGTATCGAGTCGCGCTCTGAGCACCCGATGGCGCGCTCAATCGTGCGCGCCGCGCAGTTCCGCTCGCTCACGCCCGTCGTGACTCGCCGCTTCGTCAACCATTCCGGCATGGGTGTATCTGCCCTGATTGATGGAGGTTTGGCCCTGGTGGGCAGGCCCGAGTGGTTCACGGAGCTGGGTATCAGTATTCCCGAGGACATCGTGCGCACTGCCCGATCCCGTTGCGCAACGCCCATCGTGGTGGCCAGCGTTCCAGGGTGGGATGAGTCGCCCTCGACAATCCACGCCGACGAAAGCGACGCTGAGAGCCCGGTCCGTGTTGACATGGCGGTGGGCGGAATGACGTGCGCGTCGTGTGTGAATCGTGTGGAACGCAAGCTGGGCAAACTTGATGGAGTCGAGGCACACGTGAACCTGGCGACCGAAAGCGCGTCGATTCTGCTCACCCGCGACCACGGAGACGATGAGTTGGTGCACGTTGTGGAAGCTGCCGGGTACCAGGCG
Source organism: Pauljensenia sp. UMB10120 (assembly GCF_030212035.1). Lineage (NCBI taxonomy): Bacteria > Bacillati > Actinomycetota > Actinomycetes > Actinomycetales > Actinomycetaceae > Pauljensenia > Pauljensenia sp. UMB10120. Next base: position 86,797 of record NZ_JASODH010000006.1, read on the forward strand.
CGTGTGCGCTCGCGCGCCAGTGAGACTGCCGTGCCGTCTGCGCCGAGTATTGGCCGCCAGCTGGACGCACCACTGACCGGGGCGCAGGTGCATGGTGTGATCGTATTGCGTGACCAGGTGAAGGACTCGTCAGCTGAGGCAATCGGCCTGTTCCGCAACTTGGATATTGAGCCGATCCTGCTGACCGGCGACAATCAGGGTGCTGCTGACGTGGTAGCCGACCAGGTCGGCATTTCCCACGTGATCGCTGATGTGTTGCCGGATGACAAGCGCGATGTCGTGAAGGGCCTGCAGGATGAGGGACGCGTTGTGGCGATGGTGGGTGATGGCGTCAACGACGCTGCGGCGCTCGCTCAGGCGGGACATCGCGGGCTGGGTATGGCGATGGGATCCGGAACAGATGTGGCGATCCAGGTTGCTGACATCACGTTGGTGTCCTCGGATCTGCGCGCAGCCGCCACCGCAATCGACCTGTCACGGCGGACACTGCGCGTCATCCGGCAGAACCTGGTGTGGGCGTTCGGCTATAACGTGGCTGCCATTCCGCTGGCTGTCGCAGGACTGCTCAACCCGATGATCGCAGCCGGCGCGATGGCGTTGTCATCGGTGTGCGTGGTGACTAATTCTCTTCGTCTGCGTCGGATTCGCGCCCTGGGGTCTCGTCAGCCCGATGCGGATACGGGTCACCCAGCTTAAACGCGCGGCTCTCGGAGCGCCTCAAAGGCGAACGCGTCAGCACGCGTGGCCCGCGTTCGGTCAGCGCCACCAGCGTATCGATCAGCTGCTGTGGTTTGTTGAGTTCACCGAGGGTGCGATCTCCACCCAAGTGGACGAATGCGCACGGCAGCTCCACCATGGTGAACCCTTGCATCAGCAGGTCGATCGTCATCGCGGGTTCCAGCCCGTACCCGTTGGCGAAAGGCATGATGGCTGTCAGCGCTTCGCGCGTGATGCAGCGATTTTCGGACATGGGCGATTCAGGTGCCCACCCTGTTGCGCGCCGGATGGCTCGACGCGCTATCCGTGCGGCGGGCAGGCGGCGACTGGATTTCTCACTGGCGCAGGCACAGTCCGCCATCCCGGTCATCACTGCTTCGACCAGCACGGCGGCTTCGACGGCTGATTCGCCCAGGTCGGATGAGAGGAAGAGCAGGAGGCGTGGTGGCCAGTCGGCGCGGTCACGCATCGCTGCGACTTTCACGCCTGTTTCCATCGCAGATGCGCGTCCGCGCGGCACTGAGTGTCGAACAACGACGGCACCTGCCATTCGCGCGTGCGCGCCTGTTTCGTCAGTGGAGCCGTCATCGACGACTATGAGCAGGTCGACTGCGGGAATGGCGCGGCATGAACGGACAGTGGAGGCAATGTCATGAGCATCGTCGTGCGCCCAGATGATCGCGGCAACGCGTTGGGGTCCCGAATCGTTCACGCCCACAACTTTACTCCGACTTTGCCTCTTCTTGTACCTCTACCGGATGGTGACTTGTCGAGAAACAAGCCCCTGTTTGGCTCGACGCTCGTCATGTGTCAGAGCTTCGGTCGCATTGAGCGCGTCCTCAAGCTTGCTGATGAAGTTCTGCGCAGGCTTGGACACGTCATCAGAGCTGACTCCTTCTGCCAGTTCGAACACGGGGATGGCCAGCCCGCAGGCGCGGAAGGCTCCGACAAAGCGGGAACCCTCCCCCACGTGGGCATCTCCGGCCACCTGCATACGTGCCAGCGCGGTAAAGAGCTTGTTTTCGTCCTCGTCGGTCACGTAGCGCACGAAGTTGCGGTTCATTTCGCACCAATACATGCCGGGCGCTCCCGGGACTTCCTGCGTGGGGATCAGTTCGTTGCGTGTCTGCTCCATCGTGGAGCGGATGTCCTCGGACATTTCTTCGGTCGGGTCGAACCAGAATGAGAAATCGTCGCACAGTTCCATCGGCTCGGCGCTTTCCAGCAGTTCCTGCAGCCTGGGTGCGGGGTCACGCACGTCAAAGGCAACGATGCCTTCGTCTTTTGCGTCGAGGGCGGCTTGCAACGCGCCACCCACATCGTGAGACAGGTCGCCGGAATGGAATCGCGTTTGCATGCCCACCATGATTCGCCCGTCGCCGCGCACCATGGCTCCCTGCCCGTCTGGCAGCAGTGAGACTATGTCGAATTCGACGCCGTCCGTCGTGCGGGCACTCATGCGCGCACACGGAATGATTTCCCTCATGGCGACCAGGTCGCTTTCGCATGGAAGCCCGTCAAAGGGTCGTTCCACGAAGCGGATCGGCGGACGGTACGTGCTGCGTCCGGGTTGTACTTTTTTACGACGGCTTGCTTTACCCATACGCACAACAATACTGGCTAACAGTGTGCGAGCGCATGCGCCATTGCATCGTGTTCCGCTCTGGTCACCGTGAGTTTCCACTTGGCTTTCACCGCGATCTGCCGCGTCACGTATTCGCAGCGGAAACTGCGGTCAGGTGGCAGCCACTGATCAGCTGAAGCAGCCATCTTGTCCTGGTTGGCCTGTCCGTCAACTGCCAGCAGGTTGTCCGGGTCGTTGGCGAAGGCCTGCCTGCGGGCTGTGTCCCATTGCCAGGCTCCCGATCTCCATGCGTCGGCAAGTGCGACGACATGATCGATCTGCACCAGTGTCGACGTGTCCTGACCTCGCTGAAATTCGATGACCTTGCCCGTGTAGGGCTCCGCCAGCGTTCCACTGAGCACAACGCAGTCTCGGGTATGCGGCTTAAATGTGGGTCGTGCGAGGTCACGGGCCAGAATGTCGTTACGAGTGTCGCACCCGTTATGGTCCTCATCGGCCCACTTCTGGCCGAACTGGTCCCGGTTGTAGTCAGGGGCGCCCTCGTCACTGCGTACGATCAGTGTGCGCAGTTGGTCACCGGCGGGACCGGCGGGAGCTTCGACTCGTGGGGCGGGTATGAACAGCCACAACACCCACGCCAGCAGTGCTACAACTGCCAGCACAATGATGAGGTCGCCGATACTGAATCGCCTGTGCACTCACCTATTATCGACACAGCGTCGGTACCTGCCCGACTTATCCACAGGGCTAGCGCCGCGCCAGCTTTTCGCGGATCCAGTAGATCCCCATGATGATCAGCATCAAGCCGAGCATCGAGATCAACTGCGGGCGCGCAGAGGGGCTCAGAGCCATGAGCACACCCATCACAGCCAGGCCAGCCAGAGCCAGATACCCCGTCCACGGCCAGCCGGGCATGCGGATCGGCAGGTCATGATTCTCACGCAGGATCGGGCGCAGACGAATCTGCGAAATGATGATGAAGACCCACGCAATGAGCAGCACCATGCCGATCGCGTTGATCAGGATCCCCAGGATCGCTTCCGGCAGCCACCAGTTCAGACCGACTGACACCAGGGCCAGGATGACTGACAGGCTGACGGCTCGGCGCGGGGTTCGCCCTCGTGCAATATCACCGACTGCAGTTTCTTCCGCCATGACAGCATCGAGGTCACGCTTTGAATCGCCGGTGACGACATGGGCGAGGGCGTCCGGCGAATCCGATGCAGTTGCCGACCCGCCCAGCAGCCACGGTGAGCCCATACCTCGAGCACACAGTGAGTAGGCCATACGCGACGACGAGTAGACGTTGGCTGAAAAAGCGCTGACGAGGGCCACGAACACGATGATTTCCATGATGCGGCCGACAGCTGGGATACCCGCCATGTTCAGCACCGTTGCGAACGGGTTGAGCACCATGTCAGGCGAGTTCCACGGCAGCAGGCAGATCAGCAGAATCACTGATCCGACGTAGAACACCAGGATGCGCCACAGTACTGAGCGAATCGCCTTGCTCATGGCGCGCTGCGGGTCTTCCGCTTCGGCGGCCGCAATCGTCACAATCTCAATGCCGCCGAACGATGTGATGATGGCGAGCAGGCCGGTTGCGATGCCCGCCATGCCCAACGGTGCGAACCCACCGTTGCCAAGGACGGTTTCCATCACCGGGGCGGTCTTGCCGGGAATGAAGCCGATCAGCAAACCGACGCCGATCAGCAGGAACATAATGATGGCTGCGACTTTGATTCCGGCCAGCCACGCTTCGACCTCACCGAAGTCACCGGCTGCCATCAGGTTGACTCCGCCGAGCACCACCACAATGACGAGGGCGACGACCCACTGCGGGACCGCAGGGAACCACTGCACGAAGATCTGTGCGGCACCTGTGATTTCCATGCCGAGCACCATGATCAGCATGAACCAGTACATCCATCCGACCGTGAACCCGGCCCACCGTCCGATGCCGGCTTCGGCATATGTAGAGAACGATCCGGTCGACGGCAGCGCGGCTGACAGTTCCGCCAGCGAGTACATCACAGTGATCGCGATGAGCGCTGCAATCAGGTACGACACAAGAACGGCCGGTCCGGCCGATGCAATGGCCTGCCCGGTCCCCAGAAAGAACCCAGCACCGATCGCTGAGCCAAGAGCAATCATTGACAGGTGGCGCGTTTTGAACCGGCGCGGTTTTCTGGTTTCAGTCATAGTCATGATTCTCACACTTTCCGTTCGTGCGCTGTCATGCGCGCTCAAGTGGTGAGATCAGCGACGGGTCGTTATTCTTCACCGACCCGACTTCCCGGCCCACGCGGCGCGGCAACAGGTGTGGCTCGGGAACAGCGTCAATCAGTGAGCGCACCTCATCCGGACGGTCCAGGTGCGGGTCGAGCCACGCTCCCCACAATTCCCTGGGCACGATCAGCGGCGTCCGGTCATGAATATTTCCGAGGGCGTCCGGTGCGCTGCGTGTCAGGATCGCGCATGTCCAGCTGTCGCAGATGCCTGCAAAGGCCATGAGGGGGTCGCCCTCGTCGGCGGACAAAAACCAGGGCTGCTTGCCTTGCCACTCGTAGTATCCGTTCGCGGGAACGAGGCAGCGGTGGTGCCGGACGGGGCCGCGGAAGGACGGCTTTTCCGTGACTGTTTCGGCGCGCGCGTTGATCATGGGGCGAAAACCGGGTTTGGCCCAACTTGGCACAAGCCCCCACGTCGCATCGGTCATCACGCGGACACGCTGGTCGGCGTAGTGTTCCATGATGACGCGGATTGGCTGAGTGGGCGCGATGTTGTAGGACGCGATGGTACGCCCCAGCAGCTGGTCGAGTTCGAAGAGATCTTGCATATCGTCGTCGTTACCGAACAGAACGAACCGTCCGCACATTATTGCTCCTTATCGAGTTCTTCACGGATCTGGTTGAGCGCGTCGGTCGCTGCCTGAGCTGCAGCTTCAGCGGTCACAGCGGCGGTTTCCACGCGGTTACGGCCCCACAGGTGTGCAAGCGACCATTCCGAGTTGCGCGGCAGCTGCCAGGAGCGCTGGAAAGCAAGGAATGTGAATGCTGACCCGACTATGATTGCGGTCGCCATTCCGATGGTGTCGAGGTGCCAGTTCCAGAAGGCCACCATGATCGCGGAGGACACCAGTGCAGGCGTGGCGTACAGGTTGTTTCCTCCGAACACCATCGGCGTGTTTCCCGCTGCGATGTCCCGGATCATGCCGCCGCCGATTGCGGTGGTCATCCCGAGGATCAGTGCCGGCATGATGCCGAACCCTGCTTCGAGTGTTTTCGCGGCTCCGGTTGCTGCCCAGCAGCCCATTACCGTCCCGTCAGCAAAGGCGAGGGCGATCTGCCAGCGCCGTGAATCAAATGTGAACATGTAGGCGATGATGGCTCCGACCAGCGCCGCTGCCAGGTAGAACGGGTCGGTGAGTGCTGCCGGTGGGCCCACCTGCAGCATGACGTCACGCAGAATACCGCCGGCCAGTGCAGACATCACGGCGAGGACGCCGAACCCGACGATGTCGAACCTTTTCATGCGTGCCAGGCGGCCACCCAGTACGCCGTTGAGCACCACGCCGATCAGGTCGATGGCGCGAAAAATGTCGGGAAGCGCATCGTTGAGCGAATGGAGCACAGAAGTCACATTGTAGATTTTAGAGTGCTGTTGTACCGAACAACCAGCCCAGAGCGTATGTCACGGCGGCTGCTCCGAATCCGATTGCCAGCTGTCTGAATGCGCGAGGCATGGGGTCCTGACCAGAAAGCACACCCACCATTCCGCCGGTCAGCAGCAGCGAAATTCCCACCAGCACGGCGGCAATAACGACGGCGAGCAGGCCATCGGCCGCGAAAATATACGGAATGAGCGGGATGAACGCGCCAGCGGCAAAGAAGATGAAAGAGCTGATTGCCGCGCGCCACGGGGTCCCCACTTCTTCACCGGCACCGCCAGAGTCGTTGCCACTGAGCGCTGTGCGCACGGCGATCGGTCCGGATTGGCCTGATGGATGGGCGGCGAGTTGCTGGAAGACGCGGCGCGCGTGTTCGGCTGCATCTTCAGGCGTTTCGCCGCGAGCGCGGAACACCAGCGCCAGTTCGTTCGCATCCACGTCGAGGGCGGGCACTGACTGGTGGGCCTGCGAGTCGGGCCGGGATGCGTCGAGCAGTTCACGCTGACTGGACACGCTGACCCATTCCCCTGCTGCCATTGACAGGGCACCGGCGAGCAGGCCGGAGATGCCGGTGACGAGGACAATCCTGGAGCTCACACCGGTTGCCGCAATGCCCAGGATCAACGCCAGATTGGACACGAGGCCGTCGTTGGCACCGAACACTGCCGCGCGGAACGTGCCGGCCAGAGACTGGCGCGATCGTGCGGTCAGGCCTCGGATCACTTCGCCGTGTATGTGTTCGTCGGCTGCCATCTGCGCGGTCGCGTCGTCGTCCCGGTCGTACGCCGTGCGTTGTTCGGATCGTTGAGCCATCGCGAGAACGAAGATTGTTCCGAACATGCGTGCGAGAAATGCGCGTGCCCGGGCGCGAAACGAAGGCCTGGGTTCAGGGTAGGCATGAGGGCCAAGCAGGTCGAGCCAGTGTTTTTCGTGACGTTCTTCCGCGTCTGCCAGTGCGTTCAGCACCTGGCTGTCGCCGTCTTTTCGGCGAGCGGCGAGATGGCGGTAGGTCGCCTGTTCCATGCGCTCTTCAGCCAGGTACCTGCGCCACCGGCGTATCTGTTCGCGGGTCGGGGTGTGTTCAGACGTCACGGTGACTACAGTGGCACTCCCACCGGCGCGTTGTCCACGAGCGTCGTCGAAAGAGGACGTTCGGGCGTCCGGAATTATTCTTCTTCCACCTCAACGTCGACATATTCGTAGGTGCTGGTCGGTGTGCCGAAAAGGCGTTCCTTCACAGCATCGGCAACTTTGTCGGTCACACGTTCGCCGCCGGTGCGCACCGCTTCGGATACCCGCTGGCCGGCATTGTCGAGGGGACGCGACACGAAAGGCTGTTCACGAAGCTTGTGCGCTGCGGCTTTGATCTTCTCGTAGCGTTCACGTCCGGCTCGTGTTCCGAGGACGTACCCCACTCCCAGTCCGAGGGCGAGTCCAATTTTCATTCCCATTGACGGTCTCCTCTCGCGTCGACACCCAGTGTATTTTCCTTAGGGCGAATTGTCTCACGCTTTTGCCACAGAACTGACAAAAATAGCTAGGTTGGAAGGTATGAGTGAGGTCTTGATTGAAACACCCCGCGGGCTCAGCCTGTCGGGTTCGTTCGTCAACCCTGTGGACAGCACCGACTGTGCCGTGCTGTTTTCTCACTCGTTCCTGTCCGATCGTCACTCCGGCGGGCACTTCGATCGCCTCGCCGGGCACTACCGCACGGCGGGGTATGCGACGCTGGCATTTGACTATTCGGGACATGGGCTGTCTGACGATGACATCATCACTCTTGACTCTCACGCGGAGGATCTGCGTGCCGCATCAGGCTGGCTGGCTGACCAGGGTTTCCATCGCCAGCTGATCCACGCGCACTCCTACGGCGCCACCGTCGCCATGAACGCTGCTCCACCTGCAGCGACAACTATGGTGCTGTCCGGGGCGGTACTGGGTCCCGTGTCGTATGACTGGCAGGCTATTTTTTCTTCCGAGCAGCTTGATGAGCTGGAGCGTCACGGCGTTACAACCATCCCTGACGATTCACCCGGCCCTCGCCAGAACTTCACGATTTCCAGGCAGACTCTGGTGGATCTGTCGCTGGTCGACACGAAAGCGACAGTGGCTCACCTGACTATGCCGGTTCTGATCATTCACGATGCCGACGATGAGGAGATCGGCCTGGTGGAAATGACTGAGGAAGTCATGCCGGAGCTGCCGCTGGGAAGTTCCGTCCAGGTCATTCACGGCTCGCATTTCGGCGCAGGTGAAGACGCTCAAACGCTTGTGGATCTGTCGCTTGAGTGGTCACGCACGCACGTTCCGATTCGTCGATAGTCGGCAGGCCTATGCGCGCTGAGGTCGGCGGTGTCCGCGGTATCGAGTCTTGCCGTGGGTGACGCTGTAGCGGTAGCCCAGTGGAGATGTCCACTCGTATATTCCCGGTCGGTGCTGAGTCAGGTGCCAGCGTAAATGCGTCTTGTCGCGGTGCACGGTACGTGAGAGCGGACCGAGATTGCCCAGGTGGGTCTGTCCCTTTCGCCCGTGCGGGTCATACGGAACGGTATGGTCAAGGTCGCATGCCGAAGAGCGCATCGTGGAGTACGGGAAGACTTCGACGGGCTCGCGAATATGCATCGCATGGCGCATCAATGGCGGTGGGTCATGTCGGTCGACCGCACGGTTGCTGTTGAGGTCAAGGACGGGACGCACTGTGACGTGGCAGTGAGCCAGCAGGTCGGAAAGAGCCTGCGCCGGGATCGTGCCGCACCTGTCACCGTGTACCAGTCGCGGCGACGCAGCGTTGATATGCAGGTGAAGCGTGGCAGGCGGGCGGGTGCGATCAAGCGCCTTACCAGTGGCGCCTCCCAGGCGCGCAAGCGCATAGGCGGGCGTCGCCAGAATTCCCAGGGCGCGGGACTTGCGCTCGTCCAGAGATTCGTCGGGATGTTCGCTCACGAGCGTGCGCGCCAAAGCGTTGACCGTTCCTTCCAGAAGCTGCGAGTCGGTCACGCTCAAGGTGGCATCGAGATACACCAGATCCGTCGAGCTCGCACGGTCGAAGGCGACTCGGCGGTGCGACTTCTTCAAGTCGAAGCATCGTTCGATGCGTTCGGTGTCAACCTCGGCAATCAGCTCGTTGACGTGCTCAATGGTGCGCTCTTTGCTCCACGTGCCGATGTCACCGATTCGGCGATCAACTTCCCTGCACACGTCCTGTGTCAGGCACATGGTCCGCGTGTTGACGCAACGCGCCTTCCACACGGGCACGTCCAGATCCAGTATGCGCTGCCACAGGCGCGGCATGCGGAAACGCATGTCAAGCAGGTCTGAAATAAGGTTCAGCGCCACGTGCGGGGAGCACCTCAGAGCAGCTGCCACCTCCAGGTGAGCGAACTCGGCAATCAGGGGTGTACCCGCGCCACTGCGAATGACACGCTCTTCATCTGCAGGAGCTGCGCGGCTGACAGCCAGGACAGCGTCGACGACAAGACGGGCACGATCAGCTTCGGCCTGTTTCCAGCGCATATCCGCCTCACGCAGGGCATCGATGCGAGCTATGGCATCGTCCTGCGCGAGCTGCGGAACACTCACTTCGTCGAACATGTGTTCTATTGTGGCAGCACCCACTGGCATCTGCGTTCCACACACAGCCAACAACCATCCTGATTTAAGTGACGTGCATCACATTGTCGACCGGCGTCATGACCCCACCACTACCAGTTACCAGCTACCAGCGATCGACCACGCGAATATCGCGCTCCTCCAGTGCTTCCAGCCATTGTGGGTCAGCAACGACCCTCGCCTCCCACTGCCGCTTGGCATCATCAACACCGGGATGCACAAACACTTCACTGACTCCGACAGGCACAGCATCCAGCATCGCAATATAACTGTCCCGCAGCTGCTCGTAGCTGGCGACGTCTTGATACGGCGTCGTATTGGTCAGCATCATCTGCGGCAGAGCCACTCCCAGGCGGTCTGCTGCTGCCACGGCCTGCGCATGAGGGGCACGCATGGGCGAGTCACCCTCGGCAAAAAACTGTGTGGGGAAGGTGCGCGGCATGCGGAAAGCCAACGAAAAGTGGGTGCAGAATTCGAGTGCGGCGGGGAGCGCCTCGGGCGTATACAACGCGCCGCAATGCGAATCGAGCCGGATGACGTCCATCCCGCAGTCAGTCAAGCGCGAATGCTGTTCGCGCAGCTCATCGGCGATCTCACCTCTGGTTGCTTCGTGATGCAGGCCGACGCTGCTCAGTCCGGAGTCTCGCAGCATGTTCAGCTGCGCGGGCAGGTCGTCAGAATTGGCGAGGGCGGTCACGGCACTGACACGGCCGCTGGCGACAAGGTCGCACACGATGCGCGAGGACGCGGGGTTCATGCCGAAGTCATCAGCGGTAATGACGATGCGACGCTCGGCACTCATGCTTCGTCGGCTTCCGGAAGGCGAATGAAGCGCGAGATCAGCGTGCCGATCAGCATGAATACCAGCGGATAGATGGCCATGTAGACGCGCCACGCCATCGCCGGGTCAGGGCCGGGCACCTCCCCGGAACGATATCCGAAGAACCAGCCCAGCGACAGCAACGCAATGGAGGTCGGGATCGCATTGAGACGGCCGAGCACGCCGAATGCTGACAGGAAGATCCCTTCGCGATGGATGCCAGTCTTGCGGGCATCCTCGTCAAGAACGCGGGCGAAGATCAGGTCGTTGGTGGCGAGCATACCGGACCAGCCGAACGCCACGCAGGTTCCGCACAGGATGCCGGTGATGAGGTTGTGGGCAAAGAACAGTGGCACAAAGGTCAGTGCGCATACCGGCAGGGCCAGGCGCCATGTCCACGCCGCGCCGCGTCTGCGCACGATCGAGGTCCAGATGGCGAGTGATCCCAGTGACGTGAAGATGACGACACCTTGCATGATGGTGGCTTCCAGCGCGCCGCCACCCAGCGCGTAGTCCACGTAGAACTGCAGACCACCCATGAGCATCGCCATCGACGCGCCATACAGTGCTGAGACCACGCCGATCGTCCAGAAGTAGCGGTTGGTGACGATGTCTCGGATCGATCGCAGGAACGTCGGGCGTTTTTCTTCGACGTCGCCGTGGCGTTCGTGGATCCCCAGCGCCATGAAGATGATGACTGCAGCGGCGATAACTCCGTAGATGACGGCGAGGCGCTCGTATCCCACGGTCGGATCAGCACACGCTGCATCCCTGACGTCACATCCCAGGATGTTGCGGGCCAGAAGTGGGGTAAGGCCGAGGGAGAAGATCATGGCGACCAACTGGAATCCCTGTCGCAGCGAATTGGCGAGGGCGCGTCGCTTTTCCTGCGGGAACAGTTCCGGCAGCAGCGACCCGTAGGCCGCGTTGATCATGGAATCGGCCGCTTCGGACAAGATGGCGAATGTGGTGAACCAGGCGACCAGCGATGTTGTCTTCGCTGCCACGACGGCGTCAGGCACCCAGAACAGTGCGATCATGCCGATCAGCAGCACCAGTGCGCCGACGATGAGGTAGGGACGGCGCCTGCCCCATCGGGAGCGCGTACGGTCGGAGAAGTAGCCGAAGATCGGGTTATCGATGGCGTCAATAATCCCGTAGACCGTATAGACGGCGGCGTAGATGGCAGCATCCATGCCAAGGACCGACACGTAGAAATACAGCATCGACCCTTTGATGACATTGATCGGAATCGATGTGCCAAACATGCCGATGGCGAAGCGCCACGGCGGCGTCTGTCGACGCTCAGGTGAGATGGCGGTCACAGCAGCATCGTAGCACGCCTCATTATGCATACATTTTACGTTTGAGGATGATTCATGATCGATTCCCTCTTCAAATACATCAATAATGATGGATAATATAGAGGAACACATCACAATTCGAGCCAAAGGAGCCTCATGTTCGATGAAAGTTCACGCACCCGCCGCCAGGTGTCACGCGTACTGCGCGACTGGCTCACCCCGGGTGTCACGATCGAACGAGCAAATCTGACCCTTACCGCATGGGAAGTGCCCGACGAACCCGTCCCCTTCGACGAGGCAGTCGCACAGGAGTACTCCGACATCAGCCTGCCCTACGCATGGTCGCACCCCTGGGGCACGACATGGTTCCACGTCAGCGGGCGCGTACCGCAGGAATGGGACCCTGCATCCGACCAGCGCCGCCACGAAATCATCGTTGACCTGGGATTTTCCGACGCCGGCCCCGGTTTCCAGGCAGAAGGCGCAGCATATCGGCCAGACGGCACGATGATTAAGGCGCTCGAACCACTCAACCGTTACATTCCGATCGAGGCAGCGCCCGGTGAAGAATTCGAGCTCTACATCGAAGCGGCCGCCAACCCGAATGTCATCGAAGGTGACTGGGTGACACCACCGACGATGGGCTCGAAAGAAACAGCCGGCACAGAGTCGATCTACACAATGACTACGTGCGAACTGCGCGCCATCGACACCACGGTTGAAGCACTCCAGGCTGACCTGACCGTGCTGAACGACCTCGTGACCGTCGTCGACTCACCCAGGCGCGAACAGATCATCCGCGGACTTGACCGCGCGTTGGACGCCCTCGACTATGACGATCTTTCGGGCAGCGCACACGAGGCGAGGCAGATGCTCAGCGATGTTTTGAGCGCTCCGGCCTCCGCGTCAGCGACCACCGCATACGCGATCGGACATGCGCATATCGATTCGGCGTGGCTGTGGCCGCTGCGAGAGACGCGACGCAAAGTAGCGCGCACGTGGTCGAATGTCCTGCACCTGATGGACGTCGACCCCGACGTCATGTTCGCCGCCTCCTCAGCCCAGCAGTATCAGTGGCTGCGTGACGAGCACCCTGACGTGTTCGAGCGCCTGCGTCAGCGCGTTGCCGAAGGCAGGTGGGTAGTCGTCGGAGGCCAGTGGATCGAATCCGACCCGTACATGATCGGCGGGGAGGCAATGGTTCGACAGTTCCTGGAAGGCCAGCGTTTCTTCCAGCGCGAATTCGGCGTCATGCCCGAACACGTGTGGCTGCCGGACTCCTTCGGATATTCGGCAGCACTGCCGACCATCGCACGGCACATGGGTATGAAATGGATGCTCACGCAGAAGCTGTCGTGGAATGAGACGAACACGTTCCCGCATCACACCCTGTGGTGGGAAGGAATCGACGGGTCGCGTATCTTCACGCACTTTCCACCCGTTGACACCTACAACTCGACGCTCAGCCCGACCGACCTGCATCACGCTGAAAGCACATTCCGCGACAACGGTGGAGCATCCAGGACGCTGGTGCCGTTCGGCTACGGTGACGGCGGCGGCGGCCCGACCAGGGAAATGCTGGCCAACGCGCACAGGCAAAAAGACCTGGAAGGCTCCCCGCGCGTGCGCATCGCCTCACCGACCGACTTTTTTGTCGACGCGCAGGCCGAATATCCCGATGCGCCGACGTGGGTGGGCGAACTGTACCTGGAGAACCATCGCGGCGTGCTCACCTCGCAGGCGCGCACCAAGCGTGGGAACCGACGCTGCGAGCATCTGCTGCGCGAGGCCGAATACTGGTGGACGCAGGCAGCGGTGCGCACCGGTGCCGACTACCCCTTCGATGAGCTGCACGAGATCTGGCAGGAAGTCCTCCTGCTGCAATTCCATGACATCCTGCCCGGATCCTCAATCGCGTGGGTCCACCGCGAAGCTGAAGAAACCTTCGAGCGCCTCATGGAGCGCCTGAACACCCTGATCAATGACGCGCTCAGCATTGTTGCCGGCAACGGTGAGACCCCGCTCACCGCGAACGCCTCGTCCGCCGAGCAGCGTGGCGTGGGTGCCGGAGTGATCGGACGCGTCAGCGCGCAGGCTCCCTCGTCCATCACCATTGACGAGGGCGACGACGGCTGGCAGATCTCGAACGGCGTGCTGAACGTACATGTCACGCGGGACGGTTTGATTGACTCGCTGGTGGATGCGCGCCGAAATCGTGAGGTTGTGCCGGCAGGACAGGTGCTCGGCAGACTCAACGCGTACCGCGACATTCCGGTGGACTGGGATGCGTGGAATATCGACGGTGATTACCGTCGCCACCCGAACCCGATTGACTCGGTGGACGCTCTGGATGTGCGCGAAGAAGACGGCGCTGCCGTCGTGACGTGTAAGCGGTCCTGGGGCACGTCGACGTTCGTTCAGACGATGCGCATCGCGCCCGATTCTGCGACGGTTGATTTCACGACTGATGTTGACTGGCATGAGCGCCGACGGATGCTCAAACTGGAGTTGCCGGTGGACGTGCTGACCACAACCGCCCAATCCGAAATTCAGTGCGGACATATCACGCGCCCCATTCACGAGAACACGTCGTGGGAGCACGCGCGCTTTGAAACCGTGGGACTGCGGTGGGTGCGCGTGGCAGAAGATGATTTCGGCGTGGCCGTGGCCAATGACCGCACCTATGGGCACTCGTTCGTACGCATGCGCAGCGACGAGGGCAGGCCGTTCGTACAGATCGGTGAGTCACTGCTGCGCGCGCCGATGGCTCCGGATCCGGATGCCGATCAGGGCCACCACGTCCTGCGCACCTCCCTGACCGTTGGAGCTGAGATTGACGATGCGATCGCGCAAGGGCAGCGCCTGAACCTGCCGGTGCGCGAAGTGCGAGGCGACCATGACGTGCCGGCACTGGTGACACTGGACAGCGGGAATGCCCTGATTGAGGCAGTCAAGCTGGCTGATGACGAATCCGGTGACGTGATCGTGCGCTTCCATGAAACAAGAGGCGGGCGCACCACGGCGCGATTCAGTGTCGATATTCCCCACCTCGCGTCAATTGGCCTGGTAGATGGACTGGAGCGCGAGTGCGAGGACGAGGCTGACCTTCGCGCCGATGAGAGCGGCTTCGACGTTGATCTCAAGCCATTCGAACTGGTGACAGTTCGTATGCATCGCAACTAACTAGGAGTAGAAAATGAGAAAGAAGTATGCGGCAACCGCAATCCTGTGCAGTGCAGCGCTGTTGGGGATGGCTGCATGTTCCGGTGGAAGTCAATCTGGACAAAGTGGTTCAGCTGGAAATGGCGATCCCAACACACTGACCATCGCGTATCAGAAGACTGCTGCCTTCCACCAGCTTGAAAACATGCTGGAAAAAGCGAAGACCGAATTTGAAGCGTCCCATGAGGGCATTACTGTCAACATGCAGCCTATTGAGGCTGATCAAGATCAGTACTTCACCAAGCTCGCGTTGATGAACGGCTCGCCTTCGACCGCACCTGATGTCATCTATGAGGACACATTCCAGGTCATGCCGGACGCTGAAGCGGGGTACCTGTACCCGATGGATGAGTTCCTCGATCAGTGGGAGGACTGGGATCAGTTCGACAAATCCGCGCAACAGGCCGGTGTCGCAACCGACGGAAAGACGTATGGAGTCTCCTTGGGAACAGATACACGCGCACTGTACTTCCACAAGGACGTCTTCAAAGAAGCCGGATTACCCGAGGACTGGCAGCCGAAGAACTGGGATGAGATTCTTGACGCGGCCAGGACGATTAAACAAAAGGCTGACGCCATTCCGCTGGCGATTTACGGCGGCAAAGCTGCTGGTGAAGCATCAACCATGCAGGGCTTTGAAATGCTGCTGTACGGCACAGATGACACGCTGTATGACGAAGAGTCCCAAAAATGGATCACCGGGTCGAAAGGATTCCGCGATGCTCTGGGATTCTATAAGACAGTGACTGACGAAGAACTCGGATTGCCACTCGATATTGCGTTAGAATCTTCCGTTGGAGACAAGACATCGCATGAGCTCCTACCCGCAGGCAAGGTTGGTATCGTCATGGACGGTTCGTGGGTACCGGGAAGCTGGATCGAAGGCGAACAAGAGTGGGACGAGTGGGCCGATAAGATCGGCTTTGCGAAGATGCCGACTCAGAATGGTCAGAAACCAGGATTCACGTCCATGTCTGGTGGATGGCTCTTGTCCATCGGCGGGTCGACCGCCAACCCGCAGGCAGCGTTCGACTTCATTTCCATCGCCACAAATATGGAAAACTCCAAGCTCTATGACACCACCGAGTCTCAAATTGCCGTGCGCCGGGATGTTCAGGAAGACCCAGAGTATTTGAACTACAACGAGTCTTTCGAGTTCTTCTCCGGTCTGGTGCAGTACACGCATTTCAGGCCGGCAACACCGGACTACTCCCAGATTTCTTCGAATATCCAAGTGGCAACCGAGTCGATGGTCACCGGCGAAGCCACTCCGGAGCAAGCTGCTGAGCAGTACGACCAAGCATTGATCGGCATCGTCGGAGAAGAAAACACACAGGCAGCTCAATGAGTACTGGTCATTTAGAACGTGAGACTGTCCGGGCAGGCGCATCGTTGGGACAAACCCGATCGACTGCCCGGCGTCTCGCCGAGTTCGGCGCGCTGGCACCGGCACTGCTGCTGATGGCAGTTTTTCTGGCCGGACCAATCGCCTATTCACTGTACGGATCCCTGACAAACCAAGCCATGACGGGAATTCGCGCGGCTGAGCCACAGTTCGTGGGACTGGATAACTACAAGGCTCTTCTGGGCGCGCCTGAATTCTGGAAGTCAGTGCTGCTGACAGTCGTATTCGTCCTTGCCTCCGCAGTTATCGGCCAGAACGTCCTGGGCATGTCGCTTGCACTGCTGATGCGACGCGTCCCCAGATGGGTGGCGACATGTGTGGGCACCATTGTCATTATCGCGTGGGTTCTGCCTGAAATTGTCGCCGCGTTTGCCTTGTATGCATTCTTCCAGAAAGACGGAATGCTCAACTCCTTCCTGGAGATGATCGGCCTCCATGGCCCCTCGTGGCTCATTGGCTTCCCGATGCTGTCGGTCATCATCGCCAACATCTGGCGCGGAACAGCTTTTTCCATGATGGTGTATGCGGCAGCTCTTTCGAACGTGCCAGCTGATGTGCAGGAAGCCGCCATGATCGACGGGGCAGGCGGATGGCAGAGACTGATCCACGTGACAATACCGATTATCAAGGGATCGATTTCAACCAACCTTCTGCTCACCACGTTGCAGACTCTGGGTGTCTTCACACTGATCTGGGTCATGACAGGTGGCGGGCCCGGGACCCAGTCATCAACTCTTCCTGTTCTGGCGTTCCAGCGCGCATTCAAGTTCTCCCAGGTCGGATACGGCACCGCAATCGCCACCGTGACCCTGATCCTCGGTGCCCTGTTTGCGCTGGTCTACATCAAGGTCCTCAAACCGGAGGTGGACTGACATGGCGCCCTCTGTTGCACAACCGAAACAATCCTCAACAAAACTGTGGGCGTCGGTCGCCCTGCTGGTCGTCAGCATCGCGTTCCTGGTGCCTCTGGCCTGGCTGCTGGTGTCCGCAGTGCATCCATCTCCAGGAGTGTCACTCTCCATCCCGTCGTCAGTGACAATGGAGCATTTTTCTGAAGTAGCCGACTGGGATCTCACGTTCCGTCCGCTGCTCAATTCCATGATCCTGTCACTGGGCACGGCTCTGCTGACCGTGGCCGCCGGAGCGCTTGCCGCATACCCGCTGTCACGCTACAAGTCGCGATTCAAGCGCTCCCTCATGTACACCATCCTGTTCGGCACCTGCCTGCCGATCACCGCAATGATGGTGCCGGTGTATTCACTGTTCGTCCGGATGGATCTGCTGGATTCTCACGGTGCCATCATCTTGTTCATGGCGGCAACGTCACTGCCGATGGCCGTGTGGATGCTGAAGAACTTCATGGACGCTGTGCCTGTGTCACTGGAGGAGGCAGCCTGGGTTGACGGATCATCTGCGATGGGCACGTTGTGGCGAATCGTTCTGCCGCTCATGCGTCCCGGACTGGTCGTTGTGTTCATCTTCGTGTTCACCATGACATGGGGGAACTTCTTCGTTCCCTTCGTGCTGATATTCGATTCAGCCAAGCAGCCCGCAGCCGTCGCAATCTTCAACTTTTTCGGAGCATACGGCACCGTTGCCTACGGGAAACTTGCAGCATTCTCACTGATGTATGCAGCCCCCGTGCTGGCACTGTATGCCATCTCCCAGAAAGTCTCGGGCGGCTCATTCGCAATGGCTGGAGCAGTCAAAGGCTAATCGACATAGACTGGGCCGGTGCCCCGACGACCACGTAAACATTCAGCGTTCAAGCCGTTCACACCTGAACAGCTTGCGCAGCGCGTCGCCGCAATTCCGGTGATCACATACCCGGATTTGCCGGTCAGCGACAGGCGCGACGAGATCGCCGCTGCGATTCGGGATC
Source organism: Pauljensenia sp. UMB10120 (assembly GCF_030212035.1). Classification (NCBI taxonomy): domain Bacteria; kingdom Bacillati; phylum Actinomycetota; class Actinomycetes; order Actinomycetales; family Actinomycetaceae; genus Pauljensenia; species Pauljensenia sp. UMB10120. The sequence continues at coordinate 105,011 of NZ_JASODH010000006.1, forward strand.
ACCAGGTTGTCGTGGTGGCCGGGGAAACCGGCTCAGGCAAGACGACCCAGCTCCCGAAGATCTGTCTGCAGCTGGGACGCGGCGTGACCGGCATGATCGGACACACTCAACCCCGACGCCTCGCCGCACACACTGTTGCTGAACGTATCGCGGATGAGCTGGGCCAAAAAGTCGGGAAGAATCCCTGCCAGGTTGTGGGCTACCAGGTTCGTTTCACTGACGAGGTCGGCCCGACGACGCTGGTGAAACTCATGACTGACGGCATTTTGCTCGCTGAGATCCAGTCGGACCCACTGTTGCGTCGTTACGACACTCTGATTATCGACGAAGCTCATGAGCGTTCCCTCAACATCGATTTCATCCTGGGGTACCTCTCCCGCCTACTTCCTGCGCGCCCTGATCTGAAGGTCATCATCACCTCCGCCACGATCGATTCGCAGCGCTTTGCCCGTCACTTCGGCACACCGGAGGACCCCGCACCTGTCATCGAGGTGACCGGACGTACCTACCCGGTCGACATACGCTACGAACCGCTTTTTGACGACGAGGTTGACCACATCGACCAGGATGAAGGTATCTGCCGCGCTGTCGATGAACTGTGTACGGAAGGCCCCGGCGACATTTTGGTGTTCCTGCCCGGTGAGCGCGACATCCGTGACACGCAGCAGGCGCTGGCTGACCATCTAGGAAGCACTTCTGACATTGACATCTTGCCGCTGTATGCGCGGCTCACATCGGCCGAACAGCACCGAATCTTTGAACGTCATTCGCGTCGCAGAATTGTCCTGGCCACGAACGTTGCCGAAACGTCACTGACTGTGCCGGGGATCCGATATGTCATCGACCCGGGTCTGGCGCGCATTTCCCGCTACTCGAACCGCACGAAGGTGCAGCGCCTGCCCATCGAGCCGATCTCGCAGGCTTCAGCGAACCAGCGGGCCGGACGCTGTGGCCGCGTCGCCAACGGCGTGGCGATCAGGCTGTATTCCGAGGATGACTTCGACGCGCGCCCCGAGTACACCGAGCCGGAGATTCTGCGTACCTCACTTGCCAGCGTCATCTTGCAGATGGTGTCACTGGGGTTGGGTGACGTGCAGCGCTTCCCGTTCATCGACCCTCCCGCGCAGCGTGCCGTTCGGGACGGCCTGCAGCTTCTGGTGGAAATCGGGGCACTGACCGCTGACCACGGGCTGACGGCGATCGGCCGCTCCCTGGCGCATTTGCCGATCGATCCGCGGCTGGGCCGCATTCTCATTGAAGGTGACCGTAACGGATGCGGCTCCGATGTCCTTGTCATCGTGGCGGCCCTGTCGATCCAGGATGTCCGCGAGCGCCCTCTGGACTTTCAGCAGGCTGCCGACCAGGCGCATGCGCGCTTCGTGGATCCGCATTCAGATTTCATCACCTACCTGAACATCTGGCGCTACCTCAACGTGCAGTCACGTGACCTGTCCGGCTCCGCTTTCCGCCGCATGTGCCGCGCAGAGTTTCTGCACTATCTGCGTTTTCGTGAATGGCGTGACGTGGTCGGGCAGTTGCGGGACATGGCGCGCCCCCTCGGCCTGGATACTCACCGCATCGGCATTCCCAGCCCGAAAGAAGTGGCGTTTGCTGCCAACAGTGGCGGAATCGCAAACGCCGCTGCGCGCGCAGCCGTTGCCTACACGCGTTCAACGTCCTCACCTGATGCTGACGAAATCCACCGCTCGCTTCTGGTTGGCTTACTGTCAAACCTGGGTAACTGGGATCCGGCGAAGAAGGAGTATGCGGGCACTCGCGGCACACGATTCACCATCTGGCCCGGCTCCGGCCTGACCCGCAGCCACCCCGAATGGGTGATGACGGCGGAGCTGGTCGAAACTTCGCGCCTGTTCGCCCGCACGGTGGCGCGCATCAAACCCGAGTGGATCGAGCCTCTGGCCGGCCCTCTGCTCACCCGCGTCTATTCCGAACCATACTGGTCATCAGGCAAGGGCGCTGCGATGATCCACCAGAAAACCATGCTGTACGGGTTGACGCTGGAAGCTGACCGTACGGTCCTGCTCGGCAGGCTCGACATCACGATGGACGAGGGTGGCCCACGCCGTTCCCGAGTAGCGCGTCCGGGAACACTGGCTGGTATTGCGCAGGGTTTGCGCGGCCATGAGGGGCCCAGTGTGTTCGCTGATGCACTGTCGGACGCCCTGGGAGAAACGACCGTTGAGGAGGACTCCCCCGTCAGCGTGGAAGAGATTGAGCCGCTGACTGCACGCCAGTTGGCGCGCGAAATGTTTATCCGCCATGCACTGGTGCGTGGCGAATGGCGTGAGCACCACCGTTTCATGGCACAGAATCGTGACCTGCTGGAGCAGGCTCATGAGGTGGAGCAGCGTTCACGCACGAGCGGACTCGTTGCAGGCGAAGACTCCCTCGTCAATTTCTTTGACGACCTGCTGCCTGAGGGCATCATCTCTGCCCGCCACTTTGACCGGTGGTGGGCCAAAAAGCGTCGCTCGAAGCCTGACCTGCTGACGTACCCGCCACAGCTGCTGTTGCCGCGCGGCTCGGGAACGGATGCCGACGCATTTCCTGACACGTGGAACGAGGGCGACCTGGAGTTCCCCCTGTCCTACGAGTTTCACCCCGGTGCCGCCCGTGACGGCGTGACGGCGACGATTCGTGTAGAAGAGCTTCCGCGCGTGACGGGACGCGGCATGGACTGGCTGGTGCCTGGATTGCTGGACGAACTGGTGATTGAGACGATCCGCGCGCTGCCTAAAGCGAAACGGCGTTTGCTGGCTCCGGCTCCGGAAGTGGGAGTGGATGTGGCTCAATGGATTCGTTCACGCATCGGCGGGGACGATGAAGTCGTGAGCGTTGAAGTGGACGAGCCTGAGGATCCTCGTTCCCTGAACGCCGCGATGGATCGCCTGGCCAAGTGGGGGGCGACCAGCGGATCAGTCAGGCGCAACAGGACGGCATCTGCGCAGTCGCAGCCAGAGCCAGACCATGCCCCGGTCGTGAAGCGCTCGGCCGGCATTGATCCCGATCCCGCCAGGCGTCCGCCTTTTGAGGAGGTGTTCGCTGATGCGGTGCGTCAGATTCGTGGCGTTGACCTGAGTGCAAAGGATCTGGCTCATGCGCGTGAGAATGTTCCCTCCCATGTTGTGATGACGCTGCGAGTGGTGGATCAGGATGGTCGTGAGCTGGGTTCGGGTCCGTCATTGACGTACCTGCAGCGCACGTTGGCACGCACAGCCGACGATGCCGTGCGCACCGCTGTTCGCGGGGCTGTGGCCGAAGCGTTTGCACGGGCGGCTGCACCCTCGCCTGCGCTGACACCGGAACCTGTCACGGAGTTTCCCGACGATGTGCCCTGGTCGGTGGAGCCAGATGCGACGCAGGTGGCATTGCGCGGTTTCCCGGCGCTTGTTTCTGACAAAGATGAGGTGCGTCTGCAGATCGTGGCGAATCCCGATGAGGCGAACCGTCTGCACCGCGTGGGGGTGGCGCGGCTATTGGTGCGCGAAGTTCAGCTGGCGACTGCGCGGGTAACGACCCGGTGGAGTGGCCGGCAGGCAATGATGCTGGCTGCCTCCCCGTATGAGTCGACGCAGGCGCTGGTTGCTGACGCACAGTGGGCCTCCGCGTTGAGCCTGGTGGACCAGCTTTCCGGTGATGACGGGCCGGCAGCGATCCGCAAACGCACCCGTTTCGACAGCCTGGTTGCGCAGGCCCGCGACCTGCATGAAGACCGTGTTTACGAGATCCTTCAGCATGTGATCCGCACGCTTGAGGCTTCCAGCGAGGTGGCGGACAGTGTGCGTACTCATCAGCACGCGTCACTGAATGAAGTTCGCCAGGAGGTGCGTGATACGACTGAGGCGCTGGTCTTCCCCGGTTTCATTTCAGCCACACCGTTTGAGGTTCTGCCTCACCTGGCCAGGTATGTGCGTGCCGGTGCCGTGCGCCTTGACCGTGCGGCGCGAGGGCGACCCATGCTCGATCAGGACGCGCAGAATGCGCACGTGATCGGTGATGTTGAAGACGCCATTGAGCAGGCGAAACGCGCATTGGATGAGCATCCGTTCAATGCGAAGCGGGCGCGCACGATCAGCGAGGCGCGCTGGATGCTCGAAGAGCTGCGCGTCTCACTGTTCGCTCAGCAGCTGGGCACTCCGCGGAAAGTTTCAGCCAAGAGGATCTACTCCCTGCTCAGGCACTGACTGGCCATACGTGCGCCAGGCGCACTGATCCGCGTGACTGCTCGACCGACACTGTGATGCTGGCCAGTTCGACCGGATCGAACGAAATGATGCGCTGGTAGCCCACTGAGTTCGCGCCGCCCAGGTCAACTGTGGTGCCATTTGGGCAGGTGCCGCGCACCGTGATTCGATCGATGCGCTGGCCTTCAGCGATGGCTTCACGGATAATGACGGCGCTAACAGTCGTGGACCGGTCGAAGCTGATGGTCAGCGTGGGCGCTGAGTCTCCCTCGTCCGGCTGCCAGTACGGGGCGGTCAGCAGGGCGGGAATGAGGGGGTCGTACGAGTCATCGAACGGGGTGCCCGCCTGGGCGGTGAGCGTATCAGGCACGGTTGACGTGGACGCGTCCACGGTGACGGTGCTGATGCGGCGCGCATAGAAGTCGCGCACCAAATCTCCCAGCCCCTTCAACGAATCGATGTCGGGTTGGGCCAGGACGCCCTTGCGGGTGGGTGGCACGTTGAGCAGCAGCGAGCAGTTCCCGCCGACGCTGCCGCGCCAGATGGCGAACAGTTCATCAGGGGTGCGCACGTGCTCATCTTCGGCGGCGTGGTGGAACCATCCGGTTCGGATCGACGTGTCCACTTCGGCCGGGTACCACACGAGCGGCCCGTCGTAATTGGCGAGGGCGGCTCGCGATCCGAGGTCCTCGTCGGTGGATTTCACTTCGCGTGAGAATGTGCCGTCATCTGCTTTTTGAGAGTGTTCCTGTGTGCGTTCGGCGGACTGGAGTTCTGCTGGAAGGACGCTCCATTCTGCCGGCCTGGCAACGCCGGCCTCGTTCCCGCACCAGCGCACATCGGGTCCGCAGATGTTGATGACTGCTTCGGGCTGCAGGGCGCGGATCAGGGTGAAATATCGTTCCCAGTCGTAGTACTGGACCTTGCCGTTCTCTCCTTCACCGTTGGCGCCGTCGAACCAGACGGAGAAGATCGGGCCGTAGTTGGTGAGCAGCTCGGTGAGCTGGTTGACGAAGAAGTCGTCGTAGGCGACGCCTTGCCCGTAGGTGGCTTCGGTGCGATCCCACGGGGACAGGTAGACGCCGAATTTGAGGCCGAAGCGACGGGCTGATTCGCTAGCTTGTGCGACGATGTCACCCTGGTAGGGGCTGGAGGCGACGCTGTGGTCAGTGTAGGCGCTGGGCCATAGGCAGAAACCGTCGTGGTGTTTGCAGGTGAGGATCACGCCTGTCATTCCGGCATCTTTGAGGGCGCGCATCCACTGGTCGGTGTCAACGTTGCCGGGGGTGAAGAGTGCAGGATCTTCGTGCCCCTCGCCCCATTCGCGGTCTGTCATCGTGTTCATGCCGAAGTGGATGAAGGCGTACATTTCCATCTCCTGCCAGCGGAGCTGACGGAATGATGGTCGAACGTTGGACAGATAGGTCAGTGCGTCACCCGCATGCATGATGGAAAGTCCTTTTCTTTGTATCTGACAGCAGCGATTAAATGTTACATAACACTCACTAACTTGTGATAGTTTGGCACCCTTTCTGATGTAGATTGTTACGAGGTTCTTTTCCGGCCAGCTGACAGTAAATGTCAATGACCCGGAGACTTGGATTCTGACGAATTGAGGATGCCGATGTTGTCACGCTATTTGGCGGAGCACCCTCACATCCTTTCTTTCAACTCAAAGAGGATCAACTATGTCAACGACAAATAGGCGAAAGCGCAGGTCAGCCGAGCTTCAGCGCAATCGAAGCATCTTCGGTATTGCGTGCGCACTCCCGACGGCCATCCTGTTCACTGTCTTCATCGTCGTTCCGACGATCAACATTTTCAGAATGTCACTCTACAAATGGAGCGGTTTTTCTGGTGTTCCCGAATTCGTTGGGCTGAACAACTTCAAGATTTTGTTGGGTGACATGAATTTCGTCCACTCGCTACAAAACACCCTTCTACTACTTGTTGTCGTGACATGTATCACGATGCCCGTTGCCGTGATCTTTGCTGCAATGCTGATTCAAACGAAGATTCTCGGAGCAAATCTGCTCCGCTTCGTGATGTATATTCCGTCGATTCTATCGGCAGTTGTCATCGCAGCAATGTTCTCCGTCATTTACGACCAGGCTGATACTGGCCTAGTAAACGGTACCTTGCACATCCTGCGTCTTGACTGGCTTAAGCAAGTCTGGCTCGGCGACCACAAGATCGTCATTTTCTCAATCGCATTCGCAATGGTATGGCAGTCCTTTGGCTACTACATGGTGATGTATATGGCGTCCATGACTGGCATCGATAAGAGCCTGTACGAGGCAGCATCATTGGACGGAGCCGGCCAGATCCGTACCCTGGTGAGCGTGACGGTGCCACTGATCTGGAGCAACATCCGAACGACATTGATTTTCTTCATCCTAGGGTCGGTCAATCTGAGTTTCGTCCTTGTTAAGGCAATGACTGACGGCGGTCCAGATAACGCATCCCAAGTCATTCTGGGATACATGTACGACCAGGCCTATACAAACTCCTCATACGGTTACGGCATGGCGATCGGAGTAGTGATCTTCCTGTTTAGCTTCATCTTGTCATTGATCGTCAGCCGCGCGACCAAACGCGAACCAATTGAGCTGTGAGGGAAGAAAGATGACACCAACAGTTTCAGTTTCCACGAAGAAATCCTCTTCAAAGAGGATGCGCAAAGCCTCGGGGAGTGTTGCCGACAGGTGGACCCCGCATCGCATCTTCAACCAAGTCATTCTCGTCTTGGTTTCCCTGACGATCGTCATCCCGACGATCTGGGTTTTCCTTGCCTCCTTCAAGCAGAGAGACGAGTTTTACGGAAACCCGTGGTCCCTACCTCGCAGCCTTTACCTACAGAACTACGTCGACGCCTTCACCGACGCCAGAATCGGCGACTTTTTCTTGAATTCTCTGTTCGTCACTGCTCTGGCAATGGTGCTAGTTGTCGCTATCGCGCTGCCTTGCGCTTACGTACTGGCACGATTCGACTTCCCTGGCCGCAGGATCTTGCAGATGGCCATCCAAGGCGGACTGTTCATTAACGTGAACTATATTGTCGTCCCAATCTTCCTGATGCTGGTCGGATTCGACTCATCGGTATACCAGTGGTTCCCCAACGGCCTGTTCATTAACAACCTCGTGGTACTTGCCATTGTGTACGCCTCAACTTCACTGCCCTTCACAGTGTTCCTGCTCCAGGACTTCTTCGCGCGCATCCCTGAAGATTACGAAGAAGCTGCCTTGCTTGATGGCGCCAACCAGTTCACCGTCATGGTTCGCATTTTCTTCCCCATGGCGACACCAGCCATATCCATGGCAATGCTCTTCAACTTCCTGAGCTTCTGGAATGACTACATCATTTCAATGACGCTGATGACCGATTCATCCAGCCGCACCGTCCAGGTCGGTCTGCTCAACCTGATGGCAACGCAACGGGCAGCCACCAATTACGGCCGCCTGTACGCAGGCATGGTCATCGTGATCGTTCCAGTGATCATTTTCTATTCACTCGTTCAAAAGCGTCTACTCAACGTCACCAATGCTGGAGGTATCAAGGGATGAGCGACCGCGCACTACGAATTATCGGCATGATCGGTGCCGCATTGATCTTCATATTCTTCGTTGCACTGGTCGTCATCGGTCAACGTACAACCAGCTGGGGTAGCCTCGGCATCCAGCTAATCGGACTGGCTGGCGTCCTCGGCATGCTCGCTTTCTACAACCATCAATACCGCTAACTAGAAAGAGGTAATCGTGAAACTTCACACCAAACGCACTTTGTTGTGCGCGGGAACCTGCCTTGCGTTGACGGCAACGCTAGGCGCATGCGGCGCCGGCGGATCTCAAAGCGCATCAGACGGCAAATCGACGTTGAACCTGGCGTTCTTCGATGGCGGAAACGGCCCTGAACCCTACCAGGAGGTCGTGGCAGCCTACAAGGAACTGTTCCCTGACGTGGAAGTCAACCTTGTGACGTCAACGGAAATCGAAGACGAAATCATGCCTGGCATGAAAGCGGGCAGGTACCCGGACTTGGTCCAGCGTGGCCTGAATGCAAAGGCCGGGCTCGTTGAAACCATGCTCGGTGACAACGCAATTGCCGATGTCACCGATGTCCTGTCGATGCAAATTCCCGGCGAGGAAGTCACCGTTGGCGAAAAGCTGATCGACGGCATCATCGGACCCTACACGAACCCAAATGGCGACGATCGTACCTTCCTGCTGCCGACGTTCTACTCACCTGCCGGATTGGTCTACAACAAGACCCTGCTGGAAGAGAACGGCTGGGAAGTTCCGCAAACATGGGATGAAATGTTCGAACTAGGCAAGAAGTCCAAGGAAAAAGGTATCTCGGTCTTCACCTACGCAACCTCAGGCTACTTCGATTCGCTCGTGGGTGCCTTGCTCGCAGACGCTGGCGGCGAACAGCTCTTCCAGGACGTGATGTTCTATAAGAAGGACGTGTGGAAGTCGGACGAGGCCCGCAAAGTCCTCGACACGATCGGCAAGATCGTCAGCCCCGATTACCTGCACCCGGACACACTGGGATACGCAAACGTGCAGGACTCAAAGAAGAATCAGCAGACGGTTCTCAATGGTGATGCAGTGTTCATGCCCAACGGAACTTGGATCCGCAACGAAATGAAGGACGCCCCGAAGACTGAAAACTTCAAGTGGGCGCTCTCACCCGCTCCCGGTTTTACTCCCGACGAGCGCTACCTGACGGTACTGATGGACGCACTGTGGACGCCAACTCAGGCAAAGAACCCTGAAGAAGCTAAGCGTTTCATGGCATTCATGTACTCCGACAAGGCTGCCGAAATCTTCGCCAAGATTGGTCAAGCTCAGCCCATCAAGGGCATTACCGACAAGCTCGAACCAGAACTCGCTGAGTTGTATGGTGCTTTCGACCAGGAAGGCGTCAAGATTATTCCCGGCACCTCCTTCAGCCAGAATGCAAGCGTTGAAGGTGTCAGTATCAAGGATGACCTGTACTCAACGATCGACTCAATTGCCTCGGGCAAGAAGACCGTTGATGAGTGGCAGAAAAAGCTCAACGACGATTCGAACGCTCTGAATGAGGCGATGCCCAAAGATCAGAAGTAACCTGTCCAGGTGACTGATGATCTGAGCTGGGTGCTTAAAGAAGCACAAACCCTGCTCACTTCGCACGGCGTGCATGGTTGGACTGTTCAGTTCGACCGTGCACGCCGTCGTGCTGGACAGTGCAACCACACGACGCACACCCTGTCGTTTTCTCGGTCGCTGATGACGCTGTATTCCCCAGATGAAATTCGAGACGTCATCGCTCACGAAGTAGCTCACGCTCTGGCCGGCGCCAGCCACCACCATGACGAGGTATGGAAGAAGGCGGCTCGCAACCTGGGAGCGCGACCCGAGGCGCGTCTGTCCGCGGCCTTGCCTGCTCCTGAAGCACCGTGGATCGGAACCTGTCCGCGCTGCGGAGCACGCAGGTATTTATATTCCGCACCCAGGCGCGTGTCGTCATGCGCGTCATGTTCACCACACTTTGATGTCGCCTTGATCTGGCAGTGGGAACACCTCGGCCACCCTCGTACCCCACCGGGGCGCTACCAGCGTGAACTGCGCTCACTGACACGCCGATCTTCACGACGTTAAATCATCCTCGTCATTACTCGTGGCACGACCTCGTCCACTACCATGGGAATCACTGCCGATCGGCGCACAGGAAGGAAGCGGATCATGGCGAAGAAATTACAGCGCGTGGGAATCCTTACCGCAGGGGGCGACAGCCCTGGGCTTAACGCAGCAATCCGCGGGTTCGGAAAAGCGGCCATCGGGCATTACGGGATGGAACTGATCGGCTTCCGCGACGGCATCCGCGGCATGGCGGAAAACCGCACCATTCCCATCGATTCACGCTTCCTCTCCGGGATCCTGACCGTCGGCGGCACGATCCTTGGAACTTCGCGCGACAAGCCGCACAAGATGAACGTCAATGGCAAAACCGTTGACATGACGGACACGATCCTGGCGAACTGCGAGAAGAACAAACTGGACTGTGTCGTGTTCATCGGCGGTGGCGGAACTGCGAAGAATGCGAACCGGCTGGCCAAAGCAGGTCTGAACGTCATCCACCTGCCCAAGACCATTGACAACGACATCGCGCACACCGACACAAGTTTCGGATTCTCCACGGCACTGGGTATCGCGACCGACGCGATTGATCGTCTGCATTCAACGGCCCACTCCCACCACCGCATCATCGTGGTGGAAATTATGGGTCACAAAGCAGGCTGGCTGGCACTGGGAGCCGGCATCGCCGGCGGCGCCGACATCATCCTGATCCCCGAAATCGCCTATTCCATTGACTCCATCGCCGCATCGATTCGCAAACGCGCAGAGGCCGGGCATTCGTTCTCGGTCGTCGCAATTGCCGAGGGCGCCCGTGACACTCAGGACACCGCTGACCTCGAAGCTGCTGAAGCACTGCTGTCTGCTGCAGACAGCCCGGAAGCAAAGTCGGCAGCCAAGATGCATAAGCAATCCCTGGAACTGGCGCACCGTGGCAACGCGTTCAAACTGGCCGAAGAACTTGAAGCGGCTACCGGGTTGGAATCCCGCGTGACGGTGCTGGGGTATGTGCAGCGTGGCGGCACGCCGAATGCTGAAGACCGCATGCTTGGCACGTTGCTCGGCGGGGCTGGCGCGGATCTCGTGGCCAAGAAAAAATACGGCATCACCGTGGCAGCACAGGGACAGGCGGCTGTGCCGGTGCCGCTCAAGGACGTGGCCGGCACACTCAAGACTGTTCCTCTGGATCACCCGTGGATCACTGCTGCACGCCACGTCGGAACCGGAATGGGCGACTAGAAGGATTATTCGTGACACTTCCATTCGATGACGGAGCCACCACTGCCGACGGACGACCAGCTGACCTGCAGCCAGATCGCGAAACCCTCACGTGGCAGGGGTTCGGTGATGCCTCGCGCGCACTCACCCAGAGCATTGTGGATTCAGGCTGGATGCCGGAGCTGATTGTCGCGATTGCACGCGGAGGACTGCTGCCCGCCGGTGCGATTTCCTACGCCATCGGCGTCAAGGCGATGGGCACGATGAATGTCGAGTTCTACACCGGGGTGGGTCAGACTCTGACTGAACCGCAATTGTTGCCCCCCTTGATGGATGTTTCGGCGATGGACGGCAAACGCGTCCTGGTGGTCGACGATGTTGCCGATTCCGGCAGCACCCTGAAGATGGTGATGGACATGATCAACGCTCACGGTTTGTCACTGGATGGTCATACCACTGTCAAGGCAGAGGCCCGCAGCGCGGTGATCTATAAGAAGCCTCGCTCCGTGATCGAACCGGACTACATGTGGCGTGAGACTGATAAGTGGATCAATTTCCCCTGGTCAACATTGCCGGTGATCCAGCGCAGTCAGGACAATGACACCAAGCGCGTCTGAATCAGTTGCTCGCCAGATCGTTGACCGCATCGCCGCTCACCCCCGCCTGCGCCTGCTGGGAATAACCGGCCCGCCCGGCACTGGTAAGTCCACGGTGTGTGCCCTGGTGGCACGAGGGTTGGATGAGCGCGGCATCGAGGTCGCGGGAATTGTTCCGATGGATGGTTTCCACCTGTCGAATGCAGTGCTGCACGCGTTGGGCCGGGCTGACCGCAAGGGCGCTCCCGACACCTTTGATGTTGATGGGTATTGTGAAATCCTGCGCCGCGTTCGGCGTGCCGAAGGAACCGTTTTCGCCCCCGAATATCGCCGCGACATGCATGAGCCGATTGCTGCGAGCGTCGCAATCGCCCCTCGGGGAATCGTGTTGACGGAGGGGAACTATCTGGGCGTGGATCTGCCGAGATGGCGTGACGTTCGCGGCCTGCTCGATGAGCTCGTTTTCATCGACACTGATCGCACCGAGCTGGTGCGACGCCTGGTGGAGCGGCATAAGCAGCACGGACGGCGTACCGACGAGGCGGCGCACTGGGTGCGAACGGTGGACAGCGACAATATTGACCTGGTGTGTGCGGCTGCGGGCCGCGCAGATTTTACTGTGCGAGCGTAGAGTCAACCAGCCACTGCACGATCGCTGCGGTGGCAGCGCCCTGCGCCCAACGGTCAAAACTGCCGGAGCGCTGATGGACGCGGATGTGCGGGTCATCGGGCCGGGAAAATGACGTCAGTTCACGCTGGAAATTGTCCGCCCACGGTGTCTCCAGCAGGCACACACCTTCCCCGTCCAGAACAACATCACGCACGAGGGCGGCTGATGCCACTGTCTGCACATAGACCGCAAGGTTCGTGGCAAATTCCCTGATGGCACGCTGGCTGGCCTGGTCACCGTCTTGAGCCAAAGCGATGAGTTCGTCAGCCGAGGCGGGGCGGCCGTCATCGTCGACAATGGCGCGACCCGAGCGCGCCCGAGATATCACTGCGGGAACCGTCAAGGCGCCGTTGGCGCACCCGATATGACCGTACTGACATACTCCATGCGCTCCGGCCAAGGGGATATGAGCCGTCATACCCAGGCCCCGCAGCGGCGAGCGCACGGCTCGCAGACCGTGCACCATGCCGTGTCCGATTCCGGCGCCGACCGTGATGATGAGGAAATCCTCGCAGTTCCGTCCCAGTCCGAACCACAGTTCCAGCATGGTCAGGCCTGAAACATCGTTGATGACTGTCAGTGGAATCGTCAGGTCGAGCTCACGGGCCAGGTCGATATTGTCCCACCCGAGGAATCGACTGGATCGGACAACAGTTCCGTCCACTCGCCCACCCAGTGAAATCGCTGCTGCAGTTGCACCGGGAGCCACAGTGCTGATCAGGTGTCGAATTTCAGCAGCACACTGGGACACATCGGTCGAGGGAATCGGCTGAGTCAGAGCATCCAGGATCTCGGCATGGGTGTTGGTGTGCACAACGTGGATGTCGGAACCAGTCAGGTTGATTCCGACGAAGGAGTGTTCATCTGCGGGAACTTCAAGCAGTTGGGTGGGGCGACCCATACCGGTAGGTGACATGCCCGATGAGGTTTCGTGAACCAGCGAACGCGAAAGGAGGGGGCGCACCAGCCGCGTCAGCGTTGCCGGCGACAGCTCAAGGCTGCGTGCAATATCGGCTCGCGCAACAGGGCCTTTCGTCAGGATATGCGCAGCGGTTGCCAGCGATGAGTCGTCGAATAAACGAGCCACTGTGACAGTCTCCTCGAAATATATGCGTCATTGTCTTGTATTCACTGTACATTCACGCTACTATTTTTCACATCGAAAGTTAGTGGGCGATGCCGCCCAACTTCACACTAACTCGATGGAGGGATTCACGTGACGCACCTACCGTCAACACTTCACCTCATCAACGGGGGAACATCAGTCTTTATTCGCACATCAGACAAGGCACTTCCTCAAGTCCTTTACTGGGGAGCTACCCTACCCGCTCTCTCCAGCGAGAGCGCTGCCGACTTCTCTGACTCTCAGTACTCTGCTGTCGTGTCAGGAATGGCCGACACTCCACCACTCTTTTCTTTAATTCCGCAACAAAGTGACGGCTGGCTCGGAACACCCGGCTTGGTTGGATCACGAAACGGGCTATCCCAATTTTCTTCTTTTGTGACCCACACGATTGACCAAACACCTTCGTCAATGATCGCCTATGCACACGATGACGAGGCAAACATCGATTTGAGTATCGAACTCGAAATTACCGATGAAGGCCTACTCCGAACGCGTGCGATTCTAACGAATGCTGGCGAGGACGGTTATAACCTAGACTCTCTCCTTCTTGCACTCCCCACTCCGGCTACGGAAACGTATGTTATCGATCAAAGTGGCCATCACTTGCGCGAGCGTAATACCGACATACACGAATTCACTATCGGTTCACATCAGCGCGAGATTCGTGTGGCACGAGCGCACACAGTTTCCAGCATTCACGGGACGTGCCAGAAAGCCACTTCTTGGCAACGCGGACTCGTCCACTATATCCACGTCGCATGGTCCGGAAACACACGGACGATCGCTGAGCGCGATACGCAAGGTTATCAAGGACTCATGGGGGGCGAGTTACTTTACCCAGGCGAAGTTAGCTTGGCACATGGGGAAAGTTACACTACTCCTTGGCTCTTCGGCACCTGGGGTGAAGGCCTCGATCAAGCAGCATCTCGTTTCCATAAATTTGTCCGAGACCGCTCCGCACACCCGACTACGCCGCGCCCTGTTACGCTCAACGCGTGGGAAGCCGTGTACTTCAATCAAAACTTGCCACACCTACTTGAATTGGTCGCAGAAGCAGCAAAAGTTGGAGCTGAACGTTTCGTCCTCGACGACGGGTGGTTTTCCGGCAGGCGCGATGACACGACCAGCCTCGGTGACTGGACCGTTTCCGAGGAGGTGTGGCCTGACGGTTTGGCACCGCTGGCAGACGCGGTCCACGATGCTGGCATGCAATTCGGACTGTGGTTCGAGCCTGAAATGATCAGCCCTGACTCCGACGTAGCACGTGCTCATCCGGACTGGATCCTTTCGCCGCGCACTCACCAGCCAAGAGAAGCCCGCCAGCAGCAGGTCATCGATCTGACAAATCCGGAAGCTTACGAATATGTAAAGTCACAGATACTTGCCGTACTCGATTCAACAACGATCGACTACATTAAGTGGGACTTTAACCGTGACGTCTACGAGGCTGTTTCACCTCGCACCGGCAAACCCGCTTACCATGAACGGACACTGGCAACCTACCGCTTGATGGACGAGTTGACCAAGATCCATTCCACGCTCGAAATTGAATCCTGTGCAGGAGGCGGCGGACGTATAGATCTAGGTGTATTGGAACACACCGTTCGGATTTGGGGATCAGACTGCACGGATCCAATCGAACGCTTGCAAATCGAGGCCGGCACTTCCTTACTATTGCCGCCAGAATTGGTTGGCTCACATGTTGCATCGACCGTTTCGCACCAAACCGGTCGAACGCTCAACCTGCCTCTGCGCGCATCGAACGCCATGTTCTCTCACATGGGAATTGAATGGGATCTACCGAACGCCGACCCGACCGAACTTGAGGAGCTGGCAAAGTGGGTGACGTTGCACAAGCAGCTTCGACCATTACTGCATTCGGGTCGGGTTGTCCATGCCGATCATCCTGACTCAGGCTACTGGGTTCACGGCGTAGTTGCTCAGGACGGCGCTGACGCAGTCTTTGCTTTAACCCGAGTACGGACTTCAGCGCAGCGACCCACACCTCCGCTGCGCTTGCCTGGCCTTGTCGAAGACGTGACCTACGCATTGCGAGAACTCCTGCCTGAAGGCATCGGCTCAGCTATTGGAGATGGCCACGGGTCAGTGCCGTGGTGGGAACGAGGGTTAATGTTACCCGGCGCGGTTCTTACTCACGCTGGCATTCGCTTCCCCGATTTGAACCCTATGCAGACGGTTCTACTCAGAGTTCAGAGCGCTCAGTAGAAGCCACTTTAAATGCGTACCAAAACCGAATGTCTCGATTACGATTCCTTGCGGCTTTCGATTCGTGATTGGAATGAAGAAGCAAGCATCTTAGACCTGCCTGGAAATTCTCTACGATGCAGCAGATCAAAATACCATTCTCGTACGTTCTGCCAACTAATCTCTCGAGGCGTTTCCTAACCAAGAAAGGATGAACATAAAGGAATCGAAACTTCTTAAACCTTGGATCAATATTCTTCCCTGAAGAATTAAAGGCGTCTAACTCAAAGAGTGGGAATCTCTGCACCTAACGTTCTCAGGGCACGGTCGATCTACCGAAAAAATCACCATGTTCTTGGATTGATAATTCGAGAATGCTTAACAAAGGAAATACAATGAGACATCGAAGTCTACTATTAGCTTCAACATTAGGCACTTGCCTTGCGCTTACAGCGTGTACCGGTGGAGGAAATGGCGGTGGAGGGCAAAGCTCCGAAAGTGGTTCGACAGGCGCAACGCCTGAGGGGACAATTGAATTCCAAACAAATCTCGGCCTGAACGTTCCCATTCTCGAAGTCTTACAGGAGATCACCGACGAGTACGAGGCTTCTCACGAAGGCGTATCAATTGAGCTCGTGCCAACGACGAGTAGCTATGAGGCTGACCTTAAGGTACGGCTAGCGAGCAATGATCCACCAGACATCTGGTCGACCCACGGCTGGTCTCTGCAGAGATATAGCGATTTCCTCGTACCACTTGACGATCAGCCTTGGGCAGCCAATTTCAATCCAGCACTTGATGACGCCATGCGCGATTCAGAGGGACATTTCTATGCGCTGCCGGCAAATACCGACGTTGCGGGCATTGTCTACAATAAGGATGTCCTGGATAAGGCAGGAATTGATCCTAAGTCAATCGAAACATGGGAGCAGTTCGACGCGGCTCTCGCTGCAATTAAGGATCTGGGTGTAATCCCGATTTCAGCATCCGGAAAAGATGACTACTTCGCAGGCAATATTGCAGACTTCATGGCGTCTGGATTTTACAGTGAAGAAAACCGCGAAGCACTCAAGAGCGGGGAATTCCCCTCAGAGCCCTATACAGTGCTGCTCGAGCACATAAAGAAGTGGGCTGACGCTGGCTATTTCAATCCAGACTATTCATCAGCACCGATGGACGACATTGCTCGAGCTCTCGGACAAGGTGAGACAGCGTTCGTGTTCGTTCAGAACAACGTTGTTGGAACTGCACTTACATACAATCCTGAGGCCCATCTCGGATATATGCCGGTGCCAAATGACAACGGTTCAAAGTACCTCCTCGGTGGTGAAGCCTACGCATATGGCGTTTCCAAGACATCGCCGCACAAGGATCAGGCACTTGACTACCTCGCTTTCATCGCAGAACCGGAGAATGCTGCAAAGCTCGCATCGGCGATTGGCGGCATTCCTGGTCTGACGAACGCCAAGTCAGATCTCGGCCCGCTACAGGAAAGCTACGAGACCTTCGTAGAGCCGAACAAGATCCCTCTCGAACCGTATTTCGATCGTGTTTATCTGCCGAACGGCATGTGGGACACCATGGTTTCGACTGCTGATTCCATCATCTCTCTCCAAGGTGATGTACCGTCAGCTGTCAAACAAATGGAGTCGCAATTCAAGACGCTCTACGGTCAGAACTAAGTTCCGATTGCCGGTGTATTAGTCACTTCGACTAATACACCGGCCAATTCTTTCATTAATTATCGATCTCAAAGAGGAGGATGAGTTGAAACATAAGAAACAGACTTCAAATGTTCCGAGCGTCTTCTCGAAACGTCGAGTCAACCTTCTTTACGTTCCAGCGGTTCTTTTGTTTCTCGTATTCACTATTTACCCCTTAATCAACGGTTTTGCTTTATCTTTCACCGACTGGAATGGGTACAGTGCTGGATATAACAATGTTGGGGCAAAGAACTACCTTAGGCTCTTTACAGACGAGATCTTCCTAAGTGCACTGGTCAATACACTGATCTACGGTTTCGGATCGACGCTGATACAACAAATTTTGGGACTATCACTAGCACTTGCTCTCGACAGGAAATTCCGTGGCCGAACTGTAATGCGGGCTATCGTCTACCTACCAGTCTTAATCTCACCTGTAGTGATGGGCACAATGTACTATCTGCTGTTCGCCTATAACTACGGCGGTCTCAATGACATCATGATCGCTTTCGGACTCGATAGAGTTGCATGGCTGTCGAACCCTCACTTAGCGATTGTCATCATTGTTCTTGTTAACTCAATTCAATTCGTTGGCATATCAATGGTCATCTATCTGGCCGGTCTACAGTCGATCCCTCAGATGTATCTTGAGGCTGCGGCAGTCGACGGCGCTGTGGGTTGGACTCGTTTCCGCTCAATCACCATGCCTCTTCTTCAGCCTGCTTTTGCTACTTCGATCGTCCTTAACCTAATTGGTGGTCTCAAGTTGTTTGACGTTATTCAAGTTCTGACCGGCGGTGGTCCTGGATACTCGACGCATTCAATCTCGACGCTTATTTCTAAGACTTACTTTGACAGTCAGACTGCAGGCTACGCCTCTGCTATGGGAATTGTGCTCTTCATAACGATCGCAGCATTCACTTTCGTTCTTAATTCTTGGTTCAACAACCATCAAGTGGAAGGTGCATGATGAAGAAACGGTGGTCTAACGTTCTCGCGTTCCTAGCGCTTTGCCTGATGTGCATCATTCAGATGGTGCCGCTCTATATTGCTTTCACCACGGCATTCAAGCCTAAGACAGATATGTCTTCTCAATGGATGCCTCCTTCGATGCTATACTTCGAGAATTTTTGTGTAGCTATCGAGCGAGGCCGCATATTAGAGGCTATTTTTTCGAGCTTTATTGTCACATTCGTTTCGACAGTACTGATTTGCCTAATTGGAGCTCTAGCAGCGTATCCACTTGCTAGACGACAGACTACGTTCAACAAGCTGATCTTGAGTGCAATTATCGGCCTAATTATGATCCCGCCACTATCGATTCTTGTTCCTCTGTACTCATTCTTGACTCAAATTGGAGGGACAAATACCTATTGGGGCGCGATTCTCGTCATGGTGACAACACAGATGCCTCTCGCAATCTTCCTATACTCATCTTTCATCCGTGGCCTTCCGATCTCAATTGAAGAAGCGGCGATGATGGACGGTGCAGGACTCATCTCTACTCTAGTTCGAGTTGTTTTCCCCATGCTGAAGCCAGTCACTGCAACTGTCATAATCTTGGTGTCGGTTAATGTGTGGAACGAGTACGCTTTAAGCGTTTACCTCTTGCGCGATCCGTCTGTCCGAACAATTGCTCCCGCAATCTCTGCGTTCTTCGCAAGTTCTGGAGCAGATTTGGGGCCGGCTGCCGCAGCAGCTCTCATTTCAGTTATTCCTGTTGTCATCGCTTACGCGGTACTACAACAGTATTTCATCAAGGGAATGGTGGCCGGTGCAGTGAAGTGAATTCCAATCGTTTCTTCGGCTTATCAGATAACTTCACGACCTTCAAAGATAGCTCTCGGTCAACACGCTGATGAGTTCCAACAGGGACGACGAATAACACGATTCGTCGTCACGCTGGTCGCCCTCGTTCATCATGAGCGAGGGCGACTTGCTGTCTGGGCCACTCATCACGCTATGAGCGTGTTCCTAACCTTTCACTCCGCCAACTTCCACTCCGCGGAAGAAGAACTTCTGAGTCGCTGCAAACAGGACGATAATTGGCAGGAGGGCGATAATCGTTCCGGCAGCCACGACCCTCGGATCAGATCCCAGCGTCTGGTTCGAGGCCAGGTACTGCATTCCAACTGTGAGGGTGTACTTTTCCGGGTCTGACAACACCACGAGTGGCCACAGAAAATCATCCCAGGCGCCAATAA
This sequence comes from Pauljensenia sp. UMB10120, assembly GCF_030212035.1. NCBI lineage: Bacteria > Bacillati > Actinomycetota > Actinomycetes > Actinomycetales > Actinomycetaceae > Pauljensenia > Pauljensenia sp. UMB10120. The sequence continues at coordinate 124,557 of NZ_JASODH010000006.1, forward strand.
AGCTCATCAGGGCAACGACCGCTGTCATGCCTCGGGCATTGGGCCACACAATGTGGCGTATGCGCTGGACTGTTGTAGCACCGTCGATGGCAGCAGCATCCAGAATATCCTGTGGAATAGCTCGACAGGCCGTGGCCATCAACAAAACGTTGATCGCACCGATCGCTCCGGGCAGGATTACTCCAACAAGTGAATTGGCCGCCCCCAGCGCTTTCACCGTCAAATACTGACTGGTAAATGTTACTTCGCCAGGCAGCAGCAAGGTGGACAAAATGATCGCCATGACAACCGCCTTGCCTTTGAACTTCATGCACGCCAACGCATACCCTGCGAGCAACGAGAAAAAGCAGTTCAGGACAACGACCGACACCGCAACGATCAAAGAGTGCCACGCGTATGAAAACACGGGAATGGTGCGCATGACTTCTCCGTAGTTGCTCAGAGTGAAGTCATGCGGAATCAGACTGGGAGGGAACGAATACAGATCTTCATTCTTCCCCTTGAGAGACGTCGTAAGCTGCCACAGAAACGGGAAAACAGAAATGACGAAGATGACGATCAGGAGGATATAGCGAATCGTCAGTCCTGAGATCTGGCGCGTTTTCTTTGATGTCATTGTGACACCTTCTCTTTTTCGGACCTCTTATCGCCGCGTTCAATGGAACGGCGCACTTTTCGCGAGAGCCTGTGGATTCTGATCGCTTCGCGGATCTCCTGTCCCTGATTCATCCACCCAACCATTACCAACGGCACAATGGTGAGCAGGAACAAGATCACAGACAATGCCGATGCATAGCCGAGGTTCCCTGCCAGCCCCGAACCGGTCTGTTTGATATGTCCCACCATGGTTTGTGCTTCACCGCCGGGGCCGCCTCCGGAGCCAACAATCGTATAAATCTCCGTGAAAACTCGCATCGCCGACACTGTAATAAGGGCGGATATCAGGAGCATTGCGCCGCGAACACCGGGCACCGTGACAGACCAGAATTTGCGCCACGCTCCTGCACCATCGATCTCTGCAGCTTCGTATAGATCCGGATTGACATTCGACAGTGCAACCAGATAGATCACCATGTAATATCCCAGCCCCTTCCACACCGTCAGAGTGATGGCGACGAAGATGATCCACCATCGGTGAATCAAGAAGTCGACGGTACTGAGCCCGAGAGCATCAAGTGTGGCGTTCACGATTCCGCGAGATTCGAAGAGCCATGCCCAGATAATTGCCACCACAACAGCAGACGCAATGACGGGGAAATAGAAGGTTGTGCGAAAAAAGCCTATTCCCGGAATGTTCCTGTGAACCAACATGGCCAGAAGCAAAGGCAGGAATGTCAGCAGCGGAACGCAGACCAAGGCATAGACAAGGACGTTACCGATGGCGAAGTGAAAGATCTCATCGTTCAGGAGGCGCCTGTATTGATCGAATGCCACGAACGTTGCTGGCTGTAGGGGCTTGGCGTTCGTAAAAGACAGGATGACAGTATTGAGGAAGGGCAACAGTGAGAAGACCAGAACCCAGATAACAGCTGGGGCCAAAAGAATGTACGGCGTGTACCACTTATGCATGCGCATAGAGAGCCACCTTTTTGATTAACGTGATTAGCAGACCGAAGTTCCGGCCCAAAAGCGCGGCGGGCTTTCTGGCCGGAACATTCGGAAAAGATCTCATCGATCAGTTGCTGAGCTCAGCGTTGGCGTTATCCTCTGCTTTCTTCAGTGCTTCCTCGGCAGATATGTCACCACGAACAGCCAGAGCGATCTGCTGGTTGTAGTAGTTACTGATCTTCTCAGTGAGCTGGAATTGCTCAGGTTGGGTCTTGCCGGAAATAGATACAGTCGCCATCTCGGTGGCTTCCTTTTGCAGCGGGTTCTCAATCACAGAGGTAAAGGACTCCGGATTCTCGTTGCCTTCTTTCGTGCCAGGGAAGAAGCCTTGGGCGATCTTCAAGAACTCAACCTGGTTCTCATTGCTGGTCACGTATTGCGCGAATTTCAGTGCCAGCGGCTTGGCCTTCGAGTTGGCTGACACGGACAGTGCCTGGCTGAACAGAGGTGGAATACCGAAACGTGGCGTTGTCTTCGTAGCTTCAAGGATGGAGGGAGCTTCTTTTTCCAGCTCCGACGCAAATCCTCCTGAACCGGTTGTCCAGGCGACTTTGCCTTCCTTGTAGGAAGCAGAGTTGCCTACCCACTCACCGGACAGTGCTTCAGCCGGCATGGCTCCCGCCTTAAATGCTTCGGCGTATTTTTCGACAATCTCCCTAGCCCGATCAGTGGCAAACGTGAACTTCCCATCTTTCATAATCTCAACACCCGACGAGGCGAGCGTCGCCAAGGCAGGCAGATCGGAAACTACTTTCACTTCACCGTTGGTCTTCTTCGCCGCGTCGATCGCCATGTCAAGCATGTCATCGAGTGTTTCAGGCAACGTGCTGACATCAACACCTGCATTTTCAAGCATGGCGGTATTCCACCAGTTCACGTCGGTTCCCAGGTACCACCCATATCCGTATGAGCCGCCTCCTGCATCGTCAAATGTGTACGCTTTCGTCACGCCGTCGACATAAGCGTTGAGGGCTTCAGGATCCGCCTTCGCTAAATCTTCCAACTGTCCAGCCTTGGCCAACTGATAGGCATACTGGGGTGGGAGGTTAATGACGTCGGGTAACTCACCGGAGTTTGCCTGTTGAAGAACCTTGTCTTCGTAGCCGTCACCGGGCTGATCCATCCACTTGATCTTCGTTCCTGGGTTCTCTTTTTCGAAGTCTGCAATGAGCTTTTCGAAATACGGTGTGAATCGGTCATTCTTCAGCGACCATGTCTGAAAAGTGATCTCCCCTTCGACTGGTCCACTCTGAAGCGCATCGTCTCCGGATTCGTTCGTCGTAGTGACCGGACCACCACCAGTGCAGGACGTCAGCCCCATCAGCATTGCCGTACCTGCCAGCATGGCAAGACCGGCTTTATTCCAAGCCTTCATCTGTGTTTTCTCCCTCGAAAATATGATGACATGTGCATTGCGCACAGCAACCAGTATGACACTAGTAGCACGTATCAGGTACATCAGATTAGATCTTCCGTACATTCCGTCAGGCTCACTGATTTCTATATAATTTCTCTAGAGCACAAGGGCTTCGGTACCTGGCGCTGGCCGTTCCTGCTGCACAACAGCAATTGAAGTGAGAGCTAGGATGGTTCGTTCTCCTGTTCTTCAGGTGAGCACACCGCCATTCCCGCATTGTCATACTCCACGCGAGAAAGAGGCTGTCATGAGCAGTATTCGACCGATTGCCTTCGGCGTAAATTACACGCCCCGGGCAGGCTGGTTTCATTCATGGCTCGACTTCGATGCCGATCAGACAGCACGCGACCTCAATGCGATCGCCGCTTTAGGAATGGATCACATCCGCATCTTCCCGCTGTGGCCATTGCTCCAACCCAATCGCACACTGATTCGCCAATCAGCAATCGACGACGTGCGCCGCCTCGTGCAGTTGGCACACGAACGTGGAATGAGCACATGGGTCGATGTCCTGCAGGGACACCTGTCATCTTTTGATTTTCTTCCTTCGTGGACGGTGACCTGGCATCATGATGATCTCTTCACGTCCGAGCGTATTCGCAGCGGACAGGCCGCCCTCGTCAATGAGTTGAGCACACAGTTGGCTGACGAGCCCGGCACGGCCGGCATATGCATTGGAAACGAATTTCCTCAGTTTGCCGCAGCACGCCATCCCGATCACAGCAGGGTCGATACAGACGGAGCGCGTCGCTGGCTCACTGAAATATTCGGGGCAGTTGATCGACGCTGTGCATGCGTGCACTGCTTTGATGATGACCTCTGGTTCGATGCCACTCATCCGTTCATTCCACCATTTGCAACACAGTTCGGCGATCTGACTACCGTTCATTCGTGGGTTTTTGCCCACGTCGGGCCGCGTTACGGCAAGCGGCATCCGGCACTGGAGGTATTCGCGCGCTACCTGGTCGAGCTGGCCTGCGCATGGAACAGATACTGCAACGTGCCTGACCGCGGCGTATGGCTTCAGGAGGTGGGCGCTCCGATCACATGTGTCACGGCTGAGGACGCTGCAGACTTTGCTACCGCAACAATCCGCGGAGTGATCGACGTGCCGGAGTTGACTGGCATCACCTGGTGGTGTTCCCATGATGTGTCCCGCAAACTGGCTGACTTCCCCGAACTGGAGTATTCACTCGGCCTGATCGACAGCGACGGTAAAGTCAAGCCCGTCGGGCGGGCAGTAGCCGAATTTGCTCACGCTGTGCGTTCCGGTGACAATATCGGCACGGCTGGCGCTGACTCAGCTGAGCGTCCCGTACTAGACGTGCCAGCAGACCCCGCATTGCGTCACGAGGCAGGCCCCCAGGGCGACGTCTTCGACACTTTCCAACGCATCTGGACCAGGGATCACGTGTGGCCTCAGCTGCGTGTAAACCACGCGTGATAGTACGCGTAGAAGTTCGCGTTGCCCCAGCTTGAGCACTGGTCGCCGGGATGACCGGCGAGTGCGGCATCGTTGGGCTGGTAAGGCGTGTAGTTATACAGATTTGCTGTGGCCTGATTCTCTACCATCACATCGCTGCCACCGCACGCCTCGTCGGGGTGGAATCGGATGGTGTTGACCTGCCCAGGAATCACGTCGTACATGCCGGGGGCGCCCTCGTAAATTCTGAACTGCCTGGCAGCGTGGAAGACCTGCGTGGCAAAACCTGCATACTGCGGGTCGCACGCCTGTCGGTCGGGGCATGCGTATCCCATCGCGGAGGCGTAACGACTCGGGACCAACTTCACGCCCGAAGCGGTGATCAATCCCTGTTCCTTTTGGAGCATCACCAGCAGCACTTCCGGGTTAATGCCGCAGCTGAGAGCAGTTTTGGAGATAATCGATGCCGGGGTGTCGCCCGTCTGACCCGCAAAACCATCGCAGTACTCGTCGGCGGGGATGTCGGCTGTGTCTTCACGGTAGGAACTCAGGCACGGCGTGCCATCAGGACCGGGTCTGCAGCCATCGTTCCACTGGGTGATGAACGCTGTGATCTGATCCTGCGTCAGTGCGCGGTCATTGAAGAATTCCTCGTCAGAGATGATGTTCGACGGGTCGAAGCCCGAAAAATCCAGCGGCGGTGTCACAGGCCCCGAAGGTGGCGCAGAGTGCGCGGGCGGTTCAAACGTGTCCTTCTTACTGCGGCTAGACAGCGTCGTCGTCACAAGGGCGACCAGCGCGATCACCATGGCGACTGCGAGCACGATGATTCCGATCGACGTCAACGCTGCCCGAGGCGACTGGCTGTCGGAGTGGTGACTATTGCCTGTGCTCACGGATATAGTCAACCACGCCCGGGATAGAGCGTTCGAGAACCTGGAGGGTGTCGACGAAATCCTGATGCCCGCCATACCACGGGTCAGGAAGATCCAGGTCCGAATCTGCCTGCGGATCGAATTCGCGCATCAGGTGGACATCCGGATCCGTTCCAGTGCGTGCAGCCATGCGCTCGATTGCCCGTTCATGGCCGCGAGTCATCGCAATGATCAGGTCCCACTGGCTCAGTTCACTGGGCAGCAGCTGGCGCGCCCGATGGGTGGGGATGCCGTATCCTGCTTCGCGCAGCACACGCTCGGCACGATAATCGATCGGGTTACCCTCCTCCTCATCGGAGATCCCTGCCGAATCCACTCGCACATCAAGGTCCGCGTGCTCAACAGCTTCACGAAGGAGCTGTTCGGCCATTGTGGATCGACAAATGTTTCCGGTACATACCATGACTACTGAAAACGACATGCGACTATTGTGCCTGATACACCTGAGTGCCGCCGATCAGGTCGAGCAGCTCACATACCGCTGCGGCAGAGATGCGCGCGGCCTTGTCGCCGTCCATGTGGAAGTCCTGGCCGGCCTGCGGGCCACACAGGTCGGATACCGCCCGCATGCTGATCCAGGAGGTGCGTGTGCCGAAGCAGACCTGAGCTACACCGGCTGTTTCCATGTCGGTCGCCAGCGCTGCAGGGAAACGAGTGCGAACAGTGTGGACAGTGCGCGCGGTGACAAATGAATCGGCGGAGATGACCTGGCCGGCGCGCACACCCTCGACACGGGCGGCACATGCCGCAGCGTGCTGCCCTGCAGTGTATTTAGGAGGCATCTGCGGAATCTGGCCGGGTGCGTACCCGAATTCTGTGGCATCGGCACTGGAATACACGGTGCTGGTACCGACGATGACGTCACCCACCTGGGCTTCCTCATCCAGGCCACCGCATGTTCCGGCAACAACGACTAACGCAGTCGCCGGGTCCTCGACGAATGTGAGTGCGCGGGCTGTGGCGCTCGCAGCATTCGCCAGGCCGATACCGGATTCGACCACCACGACGTCGTGGCCGCGCAGTGTCCCTCGCGTAAAGACCTGCTGGTGAGTGTCAGCATGGCCGATAATGTGGCGGGTGGCGCCTGGCTCAAGCTGGTCGACAAACGGTGCTGCTTCCATCGCCATGGCGCACTGGATAAAGATCATCACGCACGTATTATCGCCGGCCTGCAATCCTGCCGCCACCTTTGGATATACGTGTGTCCTACACTGGAAATGTCAGGGACAACGGAAAAATCTCCAAGTTTAAGATCAGAGGGAGCCACAGATGACGTTACCCGCGCACAGCGATCTTGCACCCACATACTCACGCTCACCGAAATCCGAGCCACGCAATGTGATCGTGCATTTCGGAATGGGAAACTTTCATCGAGCTCACCAGGCCGCCTACCTTGATGAACTGTTGCGTCAGCATGATGATGACGTGCCGGAGTGGGGCATCTGCGGTGTAGGCGTGCTGGAGCGAGACCGACGTATGCACGATGCTCTGCATGCGCAGGACTGCATGTACACTCTGGTCCTCAAAGCACCCGATGGCTCGTACGATGCGCGCGTGATCGGCTCGATCATGGATCATATGCTGGCGGTAGACGATACTCAGGCAGTGCTCGACGTGCTTGCAGCTCCCTCGACTCGCATTGTGTCGCTGACGATCACCGAGGGAGGCTACCCGATCGATGATGCGACCGGTGAATTCGCCCCGGATGACGCTGCGCGTGAGGACGGTCAGTCACCTCAGTCGCCTCACACGCCATTCGGATTGATCGTCGAGGCACTCAGGGAGCGCCGCGAGCGCGCAATTGAACCGTTCACCGTACTGTCGTGCGACAACCTGCCGGGCAACGGTCACATTGCGCACGATTCAGCCTGTGGGCAGGCAGCACTGTCGGATCAGGAGCTGGCGCAGTGGATCGACGACAATGTTGCGTTCCCGAACTGCATGGTCGACCGGATCACGCCCGTGACCACTGACGAAGATCGCGAACTGGTCGAACAGCAGTGGGGGATCGAAGATGCGTGGCCGGTTGGCGCTGAACCGTTCATTCAGTGGGTTATTGAAGACAAGTTCCCGGCAGGCCGCCCGCAGTGGGAAGAAGTCGGCGCCCAGATGGTCACGGACGTGGTGCCCTACGAGCTGATGAAGCTCCGCCTGCTCAACGCCGCCCACCAGATGCTCGCACACTGGGGCCGCCTGTTGGGAATGACCTACGCACATGAGGCCGCTGAAGATCCGGACATTGAAGCTGTGACGCGCGCCTACCTGGAGCGTGAAGCACTGCCGACCCTGCGTCCCGTGCCGGGCATCGACCTCGACCAGTATGTCGATACGCTTTTCGAGCGTTTCACCAATCACGCCATTGCTGACACGCTGAATCGTCTGGCCGAAGACGCATCGGACCGCGTGCCCAAATTCGTTCTGCCGGCTCTGCGCGGATGCATCGAGCAGGGTCGCCCGGTTGATCTGGGTGCGGCGATGTGTGCGGCGTGGGCGCTCACACTGGAAGGCAACGACGAGGACGGCGCGCCGATCACCATCAACGACCAGTATCGGGATCGCCTGATCTCGCTGGCGCAGCAGCAAAAGGCCGGAAATGCGCGCGCTTTGCTGAGCGATGCCCGCCTGTTCGGCGAGCTGAAATCAACCAGTGAGTTCGCGGATCGCTTCGAACACTGGCTGCACGCAATTCGGCGCGACGGTGCCCGCGCCGTGATGCGCGAGCTGATTACTCAGGCGAACTGACGCTTAGCGGGCTGCTGCTTCACCGGCAGCACACGCAACTCCGATGATTCCGGCGAGGTTACCCAACTTCGCCGGAATGATCGGTGTCTTCAGGTCCAGCAACGGCAGGAACTTGTCGTGATTTTCCGACACGCCGCCCCCTACGACAAACAGGTCGGGCGAAAAGAGCATTTCGACATGCGAGTAGTAGCGCTGGAGACGCTCTGCCCACTGCTCCCACGTCAGGTTGTACACCGTCTTCTGGCGGGCTGACGCGTGTGACTCGGCGTCACGCCCGTCAATTTCAAGGTGTCCCAGCTCGGTGTTGGGAACCAGTGTGCCGTCAATGAACATGCCGGATCCGATGCCCGTTCCCTGCGTGGTGACAATGACAACGCCTCCTACGCCGGCGCCTGCACCAAAGCGAACCTCTGCCAGGCCGGCTGCGTCGGCATCGTTAATGACGACGGTGGGCCGTCCCAGCTGAGTGGAGAATCGTTCCTCGGCGTTGATGCCAACCCATTCCTGGTCAAGGTTCGCCATGAAGGGGATCACGCCGTGTTTGATCGGTGCGGGGAAAGAAATGCCGACGGGCACGTCGTCTGCAACGTCAAACTGGTCGATCAGTTGTTGGCATGCGGCGATGACGTGGTCCGGGGTGGCCGGAGCAGGTGTGGGGATTGTGATGGGGTCGCGCAGGACGCGCCCGATCTTCAGGTCAACGAGTGACCCCTTGACGCCTGATCCACCAATGTCGATTCCAAATGCCTGGGTAGCCATGGGACCTGCTCCGCTCTTCATGCCACGATTGTTTACTTACCGATCTTACTATTCCACCACGTCGCCCTCAGTGCGAACATCTTCAAACGCGTTATGCCTCATTCGTGCAGAACTCGGCAGCCACGTGGTGCGGTTTCATGCGCAGCGCACTCACCCGCACAGAGCCAGTACGCGGCGGTCTGCTCCTTCCAGGCGGAACGGCCCAAAGCGGCGCGGCGCGGCAATGCGTTGATTCTGGTCGGTGACACAGATGCGCTCCCCTAAACGGTCGACCATAACGGTACCGACCGCATCGACAGCGATAATCCCGTCTTCATCCAGTCGAATCATTGTCGGAATATCGAACAGGATCGGACGTGCTTCATTTTCGCTGACCATCCGTGCCGCCGCTGTGATGGTAGTACGTCCCGCTTTCATCGCGTCGATCAGCGCCTCGGGCGTACATTCTTCAGCTGCCAGCCATGTGGTCGGCATACCGGGGCGCAGCGGTGTGGAGTAATGATGGAAGTCTCCTCCGCCCATCACCACCACATCGTGTTTCCAGCGGGCATGCCACGCCAGGATCGAGGTGTCAGTCGGGCGCAGGTACCAGCTTCCGTGATACAGCTCCGCGCCTGGTGGTTCCGTCTCCAGTGGATGCAGCCACGAGCAGTCATCGGACACCGGGTGATTAATGGACATGAATGCGTCACGCTCAGCAGCTTCGTCCACCCACCGTTGCGCCGGTTGGCGAAAATCGATAAAGCCGACCTGGCCCCACGCGTTGGCGTGCCCGCGGTGCGTTGTCATCTCCTGACCGGGAATCAGCGTAATTCCGTGGCGAGCACTGACAGCCGCCAGGTGGGGATGGTGGCTCACTGTGTTGTGATCCGTGCAGCCGAGGTAGTCAAGGCCGGAGGCGACGCCCTCGTTCGCGAGTTGCCACAGCGACAATTGCCCGTCGGAATGCAGGCAGTGATTATGCGGGTCACCTGCGTACCACGTCAGTCCGGGCGGGGCAGGCAGTCCGCGTTCACTGCCGCGCACCTCACGGTGGATCGGCTCATCGGCCGGTCCGTGGTCAATGGATCCGCTGGCGGGTGTGCGCACGCACACCGTCACGTCGCACCCGTGCGAAGGGACAGTATGAAGTCCGAGGACGACTGCCCACGTGCCCGACTCCAGGTCACCGGGAATGTAGCCCGGCGTGGCGTCGCTACGGGCAATGATGAAGCTGGTGCGCGCACCCCCGGACCATCCGCGCCAGCCCTGCGGCGATTCGCAGCCCATGTCGATACCAGCGCCGCCTTCGCGCGAAAAACTCAGTGTCGCTTCGATGGAGTCGAACCCATCAACCTCGAACTCGACGCGCGGGTAACGGTTGGCGGCCTGATCCGCCAGGGTCACGCGGAAGGTGCGTTCAACAAGTGTGCGTTGAACAGGTGCCATCACTGATCACCTCCGCCAATTCGATGACCTGTTTGAGGATCGAAGACAAGCACCTTTGAGACAGGGAATGCGAACCAGCATTCCTGGTCGACATGGGGAAGCGGACTCTCGGGCACAACTGCCTGGAATCGGTCATCTCCGCAGCGTGCGGTCAGGAGGGCCGAGGCGCCTAGATTCTCCACAGTCGCAATCCTGGCGCGCAGCGCTCCGGGCGTTTCCGTTTGCGACCACGTAACGTATTCGGGACGGATTCCCCATATGACGGGTCGCGGGTCGCTGCCGGGCACGTCAATGCTGATAACCGATGCGGCCAGCGGAATATGGATCCCGAATGCATCCAGCATCGTTACTCCGTTCTCAACCTTGAGCGTCCCAGCATTCAGGTTCATCGGATGCGATCCAATAAAGGACGCCACAAAAGCATTCTCTGGCGAGTGAAACACCTCGCGGGGCGTTCCTACCTGTTGGATCTTCCCGTCCTTCATCACTGCAATACGATCTGCCAAAGCGAGCGCTTCAGCCTGATCATGCGTAACGAACACCGAAGTCAGACCAAGCTCACGCTGAAGCTCCTTCAGGAAGGATCGCGCCTCAAGACGTAACCGAGCGTCGAGGTTTGACAGCGGTTCGTCCAGCAGCAGGACGTCAGGACGGGTGGCGATCGCACGGGCCAGAGCGACACGCTGCTGCTGTCCGCCTGATAGCTGGGCGGGTCTGCGTTCAAGCAAATGCTCCAGTGAAAGTCGTTTACCAGTTGTTTCGGCCGCTTCGCGGCGAACCTCTCGTGAGGCCCGGCGGACCTTAAGCGGGTAGGAGATATTGTCGGAAATATTCATATGCGGGAACAGTGCGTAGTCCTGGAAGACCATCGCTACGCCTCGATCACCCGGCTCCACCTCCGTCATGTCGTCGCCGTTGATTTCAAGTGAGCCCCCGGTAAGTTGCTCGAGACCTGCTATGAGGCGAAGTAAAGTGGTCTTGCCGCAACCCGACGGGCCAAGCAGCGCGAAAAATTCACCCTCATGAATGTTCATGGAAACTGAGTCCACGGCACGCACCCCGTTCGGGAATTCTTTGACCAGCTGGCGCATTGAAACGGTCTCAGTCATGATTTGATTCCTCCGTAGAAGCGAAAACCGAAACGACGGTTCACAAAGAAATAGATCAGCAACACCGGCAACGCGAAAACCAGTGCGAATACGGACAGGAGCCGCAGATCCACCTGCCCCGCCTCCGTGTAGAAGGTGTACATCACTACTGCTGCTGGCTGCTTGCTGGGATCACGCAACAGGATGAACGGAACAAGGAAGTTACCCCACACCTGCACAACCGTCCAGATTGCCACGAATGCTATACCGGGCCGGGCAATGGGGATCACAACGTCCCACAGGATACGTGCAGGACCTGCGCCGGCCAATCGCGCGGATTCTTCATAAGACTTAGGGACAGAGTCCATGAAGTCTTTCAGAATGAAAATGACGGTAGGCAGCATGCCTCCGGTGAGAACCAGGATGACACCTGTGTGTGTATCGATCAGCCCAATGGCATTCATCAGCTGAAAGGTGGGAACCATGGCGGCAGTGCCCGTCACGATGGATGAAAGCAGAAGCATGCCGTAGAGCAATCCGTCTCGCATGGGAATGCGCACCCGTGAAAGTGCGTATGACGCAAGGGTGCCTCCAACGACTGTCAGCAGCATCGTCCCACCGGCAATGATCAGGGAATTGACGATTGACGCAAACGCATACGGATTGTCAGCCAGACGATGAAAGTTGGCCAAAGACCATTCGGGCATCTTCAACGCCATCGTCGGGTTCTCATCGAAAGGTGCGATGAAAAGCCACGTCAGTGGAAGTGCAAAGAACACTCCAATGAACCCAAGCAGAATTGAAAAAACGATTCTGTGCAGGACATGTCGACCATGTGCGCCTATGGACGTCGTGCTCATGGAGTCTTCTTTCCGCGTCCCACCCGCATATAGATCAGGGCAATGATGAGGTTGATCACCAGCATGAGTACTGACAGTGCTGCTCCCAAGCCCAGCTTTCCGCCCGGAATTGCTGTTTTGTAGATATATACCGAAAGGATTTCCGTCTTGCGACCCGGGCCTCCGGCGGTCAGGAGGAAGGGCGTAAATGTATTGAATGTCCACAACGTGATCATCAGGGTATTCGTGAGAATATGGCCACGAATGGTAGGAATCACCACGTCATTGAGCTGACGGAAAGGTGACGCACCAGCCATCCTGGCACTTTCCAGCAGCGAGGGAGCCACCGATGACAGAGCGGACGAGAAAAGCTGCATCGAGAACGCCGTTCCACACCAGATGTTGAAAATGATGATGACGGTGAGCGGATGGTCAATGAGCCAAGCGGTGTTCGGGGTGTGCACAAGCGCATTCAGTGTTCCGCCACGCCGGTCAAGCAGAGCGAGCCACACGAATGCGCCGACTGACCCTGGGATAACCCACGCGGCAAGGACGACGGATTCCAAGAGTGTGCGGGCCCACCCTGCAATGCGCCGCGTACTCCACGCGAGGAAGAAACCGGTTACCGTTTGCCCCACCACGCCCGAAAGAGCGACAAAAACAACACTGAGACGCACCGAGTTCCAAAATGAGGGATCTTTCAGTGCGTGAAAATAGTTATCCAGCGCAACAAACTGTGTGTTCGCTGCGGCGCTGCCTGTCAGCCTGAAGTTCGTCATGCCTAGCACAATCGTCCAGACAGCCGGAAACAGGAGGAACAACGCGATAAGCACGAGCGCCGGAATGACGAATGCGCTAGCTCGGGCTTTCCCGAGCCCCGCAACGTCATCGGCACGTACGCGGCGACGTTTCATGGTGTCAGTTCGCACTCGCGACCGCTTCGGCTCCGACGATTCCTTCAAGCGTGGACACATACGTGGCAAGGGCATCGTCAATGGACACGCCTGCGACAACGTCCTCAGTGAGCTGCTGGATGGCGACAGAAACCTCCGGGTACTCAGCTACGCCTGGACGATAGGACGTAATCGGCAGAACGTTTTCCGAAACATAGGTGAGCATGGGTTCGTTGGGCAGGAGCTTTTCATTAACATCGAGCCGCGGAGAGATTGACAACGTGCCTTTTGCCCGCACCTCGAAAGCCTCCGGTGAGCTCATAAACGTCAATAATTCCCATGCTTCTTCAGGGTGCGCACTGGCAGGATTGAGAACCCTGGCGACACCACCTGACATTGAAACGAAGTCCTGCGAGCGCACGCCCTTTCCTGGCTGCATCGCCGGAATCAGCGTGTAGCCGACAACTTCCTCACGGTTCTCAATCGGAGCTGTTCCCACACCTTCAGCCGGGTTGATCACTGACCGCCACAGGTAATCGCCTTCAAGAAGAATACCGATCTTACCGGCCGCAAATTCAGCGAAGGAATTATCACGCCCAGCGCTCTCCTGCTGCAGGATCGGGTCACCAAGTTCTTCATCAACATAGATGGTCTTGTAAAGGTTCACAACTGCGCGCATCCCAGGGGTATCGCCGCGCCATTTGCCATTTTCCCACAGCTGCTCCCCGGTTCCCACCAGCATTGGGAGGAAGCCCTGCATTGTGGTTGCTTCACCCATTGCCGTACCGGCATTGAGCTGGATCGGTGTGATTCCATCCAGTTTTTTCAGTTGGCGTGCCGCATCGAGAACGTCATCCCACGACTTCGGTTCCCACGGTTCAGGAAGCCCAGCCTTAGCGAAGAGCTCCCTGTTGTAGTAAAGGACGCGGCCATCAGCGCCCACCGGAACACCATACAGATCATCGTTGAAGGACGCGGCATTTTGAACAGCTTCAGGGATCTGCTCCCAGCCATCCCACTGGCTAACCGCATCTCCTACAACCTCTTTCAGCGGCTTAATGTAGCCTGCCTCCGCGAATTCCCCGATCCAGATTCCGTCCAGTCCGACCACGTCAGCGCTCTTGCCTGATTCAAAGTCAAGCGCAATCTTGGTTTTGTAGTCTTCATCGCCAACCCCCTGCGGGATGAACGTCACCGTCACATCTTTACCCGCCTGAGCCTGAGCTTTTTCGAATTCGGGAATAACCCAGTCCTGAATCCATTCGGCTTCAGCCGCTCCCTTGCCTCCGGCAATCGAGTTGGCAGTGATCGACAGCGAAATGGCTCCCCCATCTTCGCCCGAGGATTGCCCCGCATCCGGCTGATCGCTTTCGCCGCCTGAACCCGATGAACATGCGGTGATGAAAGTACACGTTGCTGCAGTTAACAAAGCTGTGTGAACAAGACGATTGTGACGCTTCATGATGTGAAAACCTCTTTTACGCGTGAGCTGTATTGGTACAAATTCTGATTGTCAGATTGTCAGATGGTGTTCACTGTCTGATCCGAAGGGGCCGCCGCGTCAAAAGAACAGGCACGCGGCGAGCTGTTCTTCGAGTCACACCCAGTCTTATTCGCACTCACCTACTTGTCAACCAGGATGCGACATTCATCCGAAACATCTCGTCGCGTGCCGTCAGCACATGGTGTGCTCAGTTTCTGTTCGGCATATCCTCCATGCGCGTGCGTCGCGAACGTGGCGTATACCTGCGGTCCAGAACGACGGCTGCCGCGCCGATGGCGCCGGCATCCTCGTCCATAATCGACTCCATGATCTGCACGTCACGGTGACGCTGAGTTGCAGACTCCGCCAGCAGATCCTCCACAGCTTTCTGGTAGTAGGGCTGCAGTTCCTTGAAATACGGACCGCCCAGCACGATCAGGTCAGCATCAATGAGTTCTACTGCCCCCACCGTCAGAGTTGCGATACGCTGCGCAGCTGCCTGGAGGATGTCGCGTGCTTCCTGGTTGCCATTTTCGGCCTTGTCACACACCTGGTGCAGAGCTTCGCGCACAGCGTGGTGGTCGGCGCGCGGCGGAAGATCACCGTCGATGGCACCCTTTCCGTGAGCCCGCTCTACAAGCAGAGCAGGATCGTTGTCGAGGCCACCGTCGCTATCCTCTTCGAACATGCCCAGCGTCTTCAGGATTGTGCCCACTTCACCGGAGTTACCGGACGCTCCGGCAAGCGGCTCACCATCGACCGCCAGGCCAAGTCCGATTCCGGCACCCAAGTATACGAAGACCATCGTTGAATCCAAGATGTCGCCACCGCGCACCCAGCATTCACCGATCGATGCCGAAATCGTGTCTTTGACAACCGGAATGGGCTTTTCAGCTCCCAGCCCTTCCGCCAGCAGTGCACCCAGCGGCGCGTCCTGCCATTCAGGAAGCCAGACGGATTCCCTAAGCGATCCGTTCGCCACGTCAACAACTCCAGGCACTGCCATGCACACGCCGACAATTCTGTCTTCCGGCACACCGGTTCGTTCCACCAGCTCCCGGATCCTTCCGGCAGTCTGCTTCATCGCCTCAACCGGATCAGCCAGGGTTGGCTCATCGGAATCGCTGGAGGCAACGACACGGCCTTTCATGTCGAGCATAACCAGGCTGGTCACCGCCGGATCGACGTGAACGCCGATCGAGTAGGCAGCTTCCGGGACCAGATCAACGATGACGTGGGGACGCCCTCGTCCACGAAAGTCCGTGCCGATTTCCCTGAGGACGTCGATGGACAGCAGGTGACGAACGATTGCCGACACTGTTTGAACCGACAGCTGGGTGCTTGCGGCAATATCACGCTGGCTCGCAGGTCCCAGACGTCTTAAAGCATTTAGGACAACTTTTTCGTTATATTGACCAACTTCTACCAGACTGGTCCCGATTCTCATCTTCCCCTCCGTTAGAGTATTGAGCGACCATCCGCAACGGTGGCAGCAACAAACATAATCACCTACTACTTTACGCAACTTGAAGTCCAATTAGGCGGCACAATAGGCCTATGCACAGGATTAACGACCATTATTTCAACGGAGGGCAGGCAGTTGTCGCTCAGGGAGGGGCTGAAGAGCCTACCCCTGCGTCACTCCTGGCCGGCGCCGTCAGTGCAGCGGACGCGCCGCATCCCCTGTCGGTCTTCGATCTATTTCGCATTGGGATTGGGCCTTCCTCGTCCCACACGGTTGGCCCGATGCGCGCGGGGCTGGCCTTTGCCACCGAGCTGGAGTACACCGACACTGCACCCGAACGAATCACAGTGGACCTGTACGGGTCGCTGGCAGCAACCGGACGAGGCCACAACACCGACCGAGCCACGTTGTTGGGACTGGCCGGCTACGACCCGGAAACCGTGAGCATCACCACCGTCGAATCGCTCTTCCCCACGGTCAGCCGCACAGGAATTTTGCCCGTGGGCGCCCACCGCTCCGTGTTCTTCGACATCGCGCGCGATATTCGTTTCGAACCTGAAACGATCCTGCCGTACCACGTCAACGCGCTGACCATCACGGCGTGGGCAGACCAGATGTATCGGCGCATTGCGCGCAGGCGCACCTTCTACTCCATCGGCGGCGGTTTCGTCATGATGCAAACCAACGATGACACCGCCCATCCGGAGGTGACATCCCTCGTAGCTCCCGATGCTGCCGACATTCACGGCTGCCAGGCTCCCTATCCCTTTGCATCTGGTCGCGAGCTGCTGGATCAGTGCGCATCCCGGCAGCTGTCCATCGCAGACCTCGTCTATGCCAATGAGCGGTCGATGCGTCCAACCGAAATGGTCGACGGGTACATTGACCGCATCGCCGCGACGATGTTCAGCTGCATCGAAGCGGGAATCAGCGCGACCGGGATCCTGCCGGGCGGACTCGATGTGCGTCGACGCGCCCACACATTGTTCACTCAACTGTGCGCCCAAGGTAACCGCCCTCAGCATGGCAATTCTGCAGCACCATCGTGGGCCGAGCGACCTGACGATCCGATGCGCGCAATCGACTGGGTCAACCTGTTTGCACTGGCTGTCAATGAGGAAAATGCGTCAGGTCACCAGATCGTCACTGCTCCGACGAACGGAGCAGCCGGAGTCATCCCCGCCGTGCTCGGATACCTTGTGTCGTATTGCCCTGAGGCGGGGGCCACCACGTTTACACCCAGCGTCGACTCATCTCTCTTCGCCAGTGATGACGAGGGCGGCTCGGGTATGCGCCGCACCCGAGCCATACGCCAATTCCTGCTCGCAGCCACGGCCATCGGCGCGCTGATCAAGACGAATGCGTCAATTGCCGGTGCCGAAGTGGGATGCCAGGGTGAAGTGGGATCGGCATCCGCGATGGCTGCAGCCGGACTGGCTCAGGCTCTGGGTGGTTTACCACTCCAGGTGGAAAATGCGGCGGAGATCGCCATGGAGCATTCTTTAGGGTTGACGTGCGATCCTGTGGGAGGTTTGGTGCAGGTTCCATGCATTGAACGCAACGCGATTGCCGCCGTCAAAGCGATCAACGCAGCCCGTATGGCACTATGGGGCGACGGGAGGCACACAGTGAGCCTCGATGCCGTGATCGAAACGATGCGCCAAACCGGTAACGACATGTTGTCGAAATACAAAGAGACGTCAGCTGGCGGATTAGCCGTCAACGTCGTGGAATGCTGAATGAGAAGGTGACGAAATGGCTCCACCACCGAAGCGATACTGGGGCGTGGCGAAAGGCGCGACCCTGATCCTCGGCATCGTCATCATTGCGTTGTCACTTCTTGGCGAGGGAACATGGCGCCTGCGCATGGCACCCACCATATTTGAAACCCGGCACCTGTTCATCGCCGTCGCCGTCTTCTTCATGGCGACCTGTGCGCACGGCATTTCCCTGTCATATGTACGGGGTCTGTGGCAGCACATGGTGGCGTGGTCTGTCGGCGCCATCGCCGCAATCGGCATGATCATCGCACTGGCTCACATCGTGGATCAGCGCGTGCCCGATGAACTCAGCGTCCTGGTTCCGCGTCTCGGTATCCTCGTCGTCGGTGTCATCATCGTATGCATCGGGTTGTGGCGCGAGACTGACGCCCTCCACGAGCACAATGATCACAGGGAAAACAACTGGTATGTCCGTACCTCGCGGGTTCTGCGAGCCGCCCACTTCTGGACCCCGGAGGAAGCCGAGGCGCAGGTGCGTCTGGCACGTGCCGACCTGCAACACGCCCAGTCGCACCTGACTGAACCGGGTGAGGCCGACGACCTGGATCCGTGGGAGTATTTCGGCACGCCTGAGGAGTATGCCGCGCGTTTGACGTCACGCCCGGAAGTGACATCGAATCCCCTGCGCACTGCCCGCTGGTACTACCTGATGACGGCTCTCGTTCTGGACGGCTGGGCCACGTATCGCACATTCGTCCATCCGATGAACTGGCTCACCGTGGTGTTACACCTGCTGGCCCTGGTCGCGGTCTTCCTGTTCGTATGGGCATCCATCAAGTTGCATCAAAGTGGCCGCTAGGCGCCCTCGACAATGAAAGGAGGGGCGCATGAGTGAGGTGAAAGCCCTAGGAGCCGGACGTTTCGCGCCTTCTCCGTCGGGGGATCTGCATGTGGGTAATCTGCGCACCGCGGTGCTGGCGTGGCTGTGGGCGAAGGCAACGGGCCGGCGTTTCAAGTTACGCATCGAGGATCTGGACCGGGTGCGGTCAGGAGCAGCTGACTCGCAGATCGCTGACCTGACGGCGCTGGGTCTGATGTGGGATGCGCCAGTCATGTATCAGTCAACCCGCCTGGATGTGCACCGCCGCGCGATCGACTACCTGGTGGAGCAGGGACTGGTTTTCGAGTGCTACTGTTCGCGCCGCGATATTCGTGAGGCTGCGTCGGCTCCCCACCGCCCGCCGGGCCACTATCCCGGCACGTGTCTGAACCTCAGTGATGCGGAACGAGGGCGACGCCGAGCGGCCCTGGCTGAATCTGGCAGGCGTCCGGCGCTGCGGCTGCGCGCCCCGATGGATGAGTGGACCATTCACGATGAGCTCTACGGTGAGGTGCGCGCTCCGGTCGATCATTTTGTCATTCAGCGCTCCGACGGCACGCCTGCCTATAACCTGGCGGTCGTACTGGACGATGCGGCGCAGGGTGTGGATCAGGTGACGCGTGGTGACGACCTGCTCAGTCAGGCGCCGGCGCAGGGAGCGCTGGCCGACATGCTTGGAATCGACCAGGTGAATTTTGTCCATGTCCCGTTGGCGCTCGCCGCAGGCACCGGTCAGCGCCTGGCGAAGCGCGATGGCGCGGTGACGCTGTCGGATCTGCGCAAGCTGGGGTGGACGGTTAGCGACGTCATTGAGTGGATCGGTGAATCACTGGGAGTTCGCGGTGCGCGTTCGATCAATGATCTTTCTGACACGTTGGATCTGTCGGCGCTTCGCGCCTTGCCGCGAGAGCCCTGGATGGTGACGCCGCCCTCGCAAATAAAGCAAAACCCCGACCGGTGGATCGCACCGAGCGGGGCCGCTGCGCGCTCGAAGGGACTCGAACCCCCAACCTTCTGATCCGTAGTCAGATGCTCTATCCATTGAGCTACGAGCGCAGTGCCGTTTGGCTGAACTTAACTTTAGACCGTCAGGCGCCTGATCTTCAAATCGAATTGGTGTCAACGTCGCCACATTCACAGTGTGGACACCACTGGTGCGGGGGCAGGTGGTGCGGGCTACCATCAACCCATGACACACAGGCATTCACCAATTCGCGTAGCAATTAACGGGTATGGCAACCTTGGCAAGGCCGTTGAGCAGGCAGTTCAGGCCGCTGAGGATATGGAGCTGGTCGCAGTGTTTACACGACGCGATCCCGCGACGGTCAAGCCACAATTCTGCGAAGCTGTCGCTGTGAGTGATGCACCTCAGTGGCGTGACAAAATTGACGTGTGTGTGCTGTGTGGCGGATCCGCTACGGATCTGGCAGATCAGGGTCCAGAGTTTGCCGCACTGTTCAATACGGTTGATTCTTTCGACACTCATGCGAAGATTCCCGAGTATTTTGCTGCCGTTGATGCTGCCGCTGACGCCGAGGGGCACCTCAGCGTGATTTCAACCGGCTGGGATCCCGGTTTGTTCTCACTGGCCCGCATTATCGCCCAGTCCGCTCTGCCGGATGGGAAGACCTACACGTTCTGGGGTCGTGGCGTTTCGCAGGGCCATTCCGATGCTATCCGGCGGATCGAGGGTGTCGAAACCGCTATCCAGTACACGGTGCCGGTCGAAGAAAACAGCAAGCGGATTCGTGCCGGAGAGGAACTCGAGCTGACCACGCGTGAGCAGCACACCCGCGAGTGTTTCGTTGTAGCGGCCGATGGGGCTGACCGCGAACGCATCGAACGCGAGATCGTCACGATGCCGAACTACTTTGCTGACTACGACACCACGGTCCACTTCATCAGCCGTGAAGAGTTCGACCGTGATCACACAGGCATGCCGCACGGCGGAGAGGTGATTCGCAGCGGTCACACGGCCGGTGGTGCGCGCCAGGTTGTCTCCTTCGGCCTGACGCTTGAATCAAACCCGCAGTTCACGGGTGCTTTCGCGACGGCAACTGCCCGCGCGGTTGCCCGACTGGCCCGCGAGGGACGAACTGGTGCGATGACCGTCTTCGATATTGCGCCCGCCTACTATTCACCGCTGAGCGCCGAGGAGCTGCGTTCCCAGCTCCTGTAACCTAGCGTGGGCATGGGTGAGCGACACCGTTAAGACGACAGTGCGGCGGTAAGTTCGACCAGGCTCGGGCATGTTGCCGGGCCGCGCCGCGTCACTGACAGTGCCGCCGCCACGTTCGCGACGCGCACCGCTTCATTGAGCTCGCTTCCGCGTGCCAGCATCGCGCAGACCACGCCGCAATGCGTGTCCCCCGCACCGTTCGTGTCAATGGCATCAACCGCATGCGGCGCGATGGTCTCGACTCGGCCGCCCGCCGCAACGAACGCCCCCTTGCCGCCTTGACGCACAATGACGGGCGCGTCCACTGTTTCAGACAAAGACAGCGCAAGCTGTGAGGCATCGTCCGTTTCGTCAATCTCGACACCGAGCGTGCCCGCAACAATGCGTGATTCGCGGGCATTGAGTGACCAGATCGGATGCACAGATGCCACAGTTTCCAACGTGTCGCGGTCGATGTCAGCCACCATCGTGGAGGGGTCGAACACGATCGTGGGTTTCTCATCGGAATCAGCCGACTGCTTAACCGTGTGCGTGCGCAGCCGTTCAATCAGCCGCAGCAGCGCGGCCTTAGGAGCTTCATCAACCAGCGAATACCCCGTCATATAGACAACGTCCCCCACACCCAGTCGAATATCGTCGTAGGCGTCCAGTGGAGTGTTGAGTTCAGCGCCGCGGGTCGAAACAAAGGTGCGTTCAGCGTTGCGATCCGTCATCGCCACACAGATTCCGGTGTCCATCGTCGTGTCGCGATACCCGCTGGCAACGATTTTTTCGCGTACCAAACGTTCGCGCGCAATATCGGCCAACGGCCCGACTCCCAGTCCGCCGGCGTATTCAGCGATGATGCCCATCTGACGCACGGCGTACATGACGTTGAAACCGCCGCCCACTTCAAGCCCGTATCCGTCAGCAAAGATCTCCGTGGACGGTTGTGGAATGTGGTCGATATTCATGGTCAGGTCGACGACGACCTGACCGGTGTGGATGACGCGACCCATTTGCTGCGTTGTCATGGCGATCCTGCTCCTAGTTGTCCAGCGATGCCTGGCGCGAGTGTTCGTCAATGAGTGCCAGTTCGTCCTCACTGAATGCCGCATTGTCGAGGGCGCTCACCGAATCAGCCAACTGAGCAGCCGATGAGGCACCGACCAGAACCGTGGTGATGCGCTCATCTTTGAGCAACCATGCGAGCGCCATCTGCGCCAGTGACTGTCCACGCTGGGAAGCCAGCTCATTCAAAGCCCGCAGATGGCTGACTCGATCCTCGGTCAGTACATCGGTGTGGAGGAAGCGTTGTTCACGCATACGCGATCCGACAGGGACACCCTCGTCACCCAAATACTTGTCGGTCAGGAGGCCCTGAGCAAGGGGCGAAAAGACGGCCATGCCGAGTCCCTTTTCACCGCAGGTGTCCATGAGGCCGGATTCGACCGAACGATCCAGCATGGAATAACGGGGCTGATGGACGATCAGCGGCAGGTGTACCTCCGCTGCCAGGGCAACGGCGCGTTCGGTGTCGGCCGGGGAATACGACGAGATGCCGGCGTACAGAGCCTTACCCGAGCGCACAGCCTGTTCAAGGGCGCCGATCGTCTCCTCCAGCGGCGTGGTCGAATCGAAGCAGTGTGAGTAGAAGATGTCCACGTAGTCCAGACGCATGCGGCGCAGTGACTGATCCAGGGAGGCGAGAACGTATTTGCGACCACCGCCGCCTTTCCCGTAGGGACCGTCCCACATGTCGTAACCGGCCTTGGTGGAGATGACCAGTTCGTCGCGGTAGGGACGCAGGTCGTGGTCCATGTGGTATCCGAAATTCTTTTCGGCAGAGCCATACGGTACGCCGTAGTTATTGGCGAGGTCGAAGTGGGTGATCCCCAGATCGAAGGCCGTGCGAATAATCTCCCGCTGCACACTGATGGGGTGGTCATCACCGAAGTTATGCCACAGACCCAGTGAGATGGCAGGCAAGTCCAGTCCAGATGCACCGCAGCGCCGGTAGTGCGCACCTGGCCCACTGTATCGGTCAGGGTCCGGTGCCCACGGGCGATCGATCTGCTGTGGTGCGATAGGAGTTTCTGATATGTGCGTGTTCACCATTGGACTGCCTTCATTCTTTTCTCGCTCTGAGCAGTTTGTTCGTCTTCAGTATGGCCCACTGCGTGTGCATCTGCGAACCACTGCCGCGATGATCGCGTTAACACCAACTGGTCAATCAGACTTTCAATGTGCGCGCAATAACGTACACTGGTGAGGAATTCGCACAGGAATGACCCTGACGACTAATGAAGATTCGACACGATGACGACTGTCGGAACCGGGAGTATGACGTGACTTTGACAGATCAGGAAGCACAATCTTCGCACGAACAACAACGCGCAGATATTGACGCTGCACACACGGCGCTGGGAATTGAGCTGGGTTCCACCCGCATTAAAGCTGTCCTTATCGACTCACACTTCCAGGTGATTGCCCAGGGTGGATTCGAATGGGAAAACAAGCTGGTTGACGGATTGTGGTCCTATGGGCTGGCCGACGTGGAACGAGGCGTGCAGACCGCCTACCGCGCGCTAGCCGACACCGTGAAGAAGGAATTCGACGTCACGCTGACTCGCGTCGGCGCGATCGGCATTTCCGCCATGATGCACGGCTACCTGGCCTTCGATGCCGATGGCAAACAGCTGGTGCCGTTCCGGACGTGGCGCAACACAAACACGGGGCCTGCCAGCGAAAAGCTCACTGAACTGTTCGACTTCAACATTCCGCTGCGCTGGTCGATTGCTCATCTGTACCAGTCGATTCTCAACGAGGAACCGCACGTCACGGACGTGGCGAAGATTCAGACCCTCGCGTGCTACGTCCACGAACGTCTCACGGGTCGTCACGTGCTGGGCGTGGGCGACGCCTCGGGCATGTTCCCCATCGATTCCACCACCGTTGACTATGACCAGGACCGTCTGCAGCAGTTCCGCGACCTCGTCGCAGAAAAAGGCTTTCAGTGGGACGTTGCAGACCTGCTGCCCACAGTTCTGGCAGCGGGCGACGATGCAGGTGAACTTACCGCCGAGGGTGCACGCTTCCTCGACCCCAGCGGTAACCTCGAGGCAGGAATCGCGATGTGTCCTCCTGAAGGCGATGCAGGCACCGGCATGGTGGCAACGAACGCTGTCGCACCGCGCACTGGTAACGTTTCAGCCGGCACGTCCATCTTCGCGATGGTCGTCCTTGAGAAAGCCCTGAAGAAGGTGCACATTGAGCTTGACCCTGTCACAACGCCCGACGGCTCCCCGGTTGCGATGGTGCACTCCAACAACGGTTCCAGTGAGCTGGATGCGTGGGTGAAGATCTTCCGCGAGTTCGCTGAAATTGCCGGCGTCGATATTCCCAAGCCACGCGTTTACGACCTGCTGTACGAGCATGGCCTGACCGGCGATCCCGACGGCGGCGGCCTGGTCGCCTTCAACTTCCTGTCCGGCGAACCGATCGTCGGCGTGGAAACCGGTCGACCCATGTTCGTCAACCCGCCTGCCTCCACATTCAACCTGGCAAACTTCATGCGCACACAGCTCATGACGCCGTTCGCCGTGCTGCGCCTGGGCATGAACATTCTGACTGAGGACGAGGGTGTCCAGGTGGACCGCTTGTTCGCTCACGGTGGCCTGTTCAAGACACCGATCGTCGCGCAGCAGTTGATGGCTGGCGCTTTGGGTGTGCCCGTTGCGGTTGGAAAGAGCGCCGCCGAAGGTGGAGCATGGGGCATCGCAATCCTGGCGAAGTTCCGCGCAGACCGTGCCAATGGGGATGCTCAGTCCCTGCCGGATTATCTTGCCGAACGCGTCTTTGCCGACACCGAATCCTCGGTCATTGATCCTGTCGCCCGCGATGAAGAAGGTTTCGAGCGCTTCCTGACCCGCTACCAGGCGGCCATCAGTGTTCAGCAGGAAGCCGGCCGGGCACTCTCCACTCACTCGCAGCACGAATCAAATGACTGATTCAAAGGACTCGCGTCCCAATATCGTCCTGATTTGTGTCGATCAGTGGCGGGGTGACTGCCTCTCCAGTCTGGGCCATCCGGATGTTCAGACCCCCTACCTGGACCGTTTGGCTGGGATGGGCGCGCAGATGTCGCGTACGTATTCCGCGGCTCCAACATGCGTGCCGGCGCGCATGTCACTCATGACGGGCATGAGCCCTCAGTCGCACCGACGCGTCGGCTACCAGGACGGCGTCACATTCGACATGGCTCCCACCTTGCCGCAGTGTCTGAAAGAGGCCGGTTACCAGACGCAGGCGATCGGGAAAATGCACTACTGGCCCGAACGCACGCGAATCGGATTTGATGACGTCCAGTTGCACGACGGCTACCTGCATGTCTCACGCGATCGCACACGCGATGTGGCGTGGTACGACGACTATCTGCCGTGGCTGCGCGACCAGGAGGGCGCAAACGCTGTCGAGGATTACATTGATTCCGGCTTGGAATGCAATTCCATCGTTGCCCGTCCGTGGGACAAGGCAGAACGTCTCCATCCGACGAACTGGGTTGTCAGTGAGGCGATCCGCTGGATGTACCGGCGCGATCCTGACTGTCCATTCTTCCTGTACCTGTCCTTCCACCGCCCGCACGCGCCCCTCGACCCGCCTGCATGGGCGTTCGAGCAGTACGATTCGGCCGAGCTGACTGATCCTCCCGTGGGCGACTGGGCTGATGAGCTCATGGAAGATGAGCACCGCGCCTGGGATCCGACAGCACTTGCAGCCGTCTATCATCCGCGGTCCGTGCATCGCGCGCGTGCCGGTTACTTCGGACATATGACCCATATCGACACTCAGGTGTCACGATTCCTGCAGGCTCTGTTTGAATTCGGCGTTGACTCCAACACGTATGTGGTCTTTATTTCCGATCACGGCGACATGATGGGCGACCACCATCTGTGGCGCAAGGGATACCCCTACGAAGGGTCCGCTCACGTGCCATTCCTCGTGAGAGGTCCCGGCATCCCTGCAGGAGCGCGCGTCGACCAGCTGACCGAACTTCGCGATCTGATGCCCACCTTGTTGGATCTGACTGGCGTACCCGTGCCTGAGGGCGTGGATGGACGGTCACTGGCACCGTTCCTGCGTGGACAGGACGCGTCGTGGCGCACCTACATCCACGGTGAGCACACGTTATTCGGCCAGTCACTGCAATGGATTGTCTACGAGCATTTCAAGTATGTGTGGTACTCATCGTGGGGCACCGAACAGCTTTTCGACCTGGCCGACGACCCGCACGAGCTTCACAACCTTGCTTCAGATCCGCACTACGAGTCAGCGTTGAAGAAAGCGCGCGGCTACCTCATTGCCGAACTCGAAGGTCGTGAGGAAGGGTTTGTTGACGAGGGAGACCTGGTGACTGGGCGACCTGTTCACGCCGTCCTGACTCAGCCCCATCCGCCGCTGGATGAGGGCCGGTAGGCGGCTAGCGTGGCGAGCTCGGTGACGATGACTCGTCGAGCAGTGCGCGCAGCCACGTGAGCTGCTTGCCCCCCCTTCACCATTTGTCCACCTTCGTGCTGATTGAAGGGGTAGACGACGATTTCGGGGGCGTCCCCGGTCTGCGATGCATCAGTCCTGCCCCACCAGTTTCGCGCCGCAAACACGGTCGAAGGTGGGCAGGTCATATCCATCTCCTCTGTTGAAAACAGAGCCGGCGTGTCGGCAGTGACTCTCTTCGCCAGGTTCACTCCGTCGAAGTAGGACAGCGTGGTGAACACCGTGGCCACCTTCTGGCGCATGATCGACAGGTAGCGGGAGATTTCCTCGTAGGGTTCCTGTCCCGTCATGCCCACGGCGCGTTCCAAGTGGCACAGGAACGGTACGTCCGGCATGGCTGCGAAACCCGGTGTTCAGTGCGGTCGCTGCAATTGTGAGGCCGCCGCCCTGGCTTCCTCCGGCAGTGATAATCCGGTCCAGGCGTCGCTATGCGGCGCTGACACTTGCCGACAGAGTTTGTCGCTGAGGGGTTCCTACAGGTTGAGCTGGATGGCTCGTCCCGGCACTGCGTCGATCAGCTCGCGCGTGTAGTCCTGCTTGGGGTGATCGAACAGTTCGTCGGACGGTGCCGCCTCGACGAGCTTGCCGTGCTCCATCACCACCACGTCATCAGCGATCTGACGCACCACCGCCAGGTCGTGCGTGATGAACAGGTAGGACAGCGAGAACTGTGCCTGCAGGTCATTGAGCAGGTGCAGGATTTGGTTCTGCACCAGCACGTCGAGGGCAGAGACAGCCTCGTCCAGCACAATCACTTCAGGCTTCAGTGCCAGGGCGCGGGCCACGGCTACGCGCTGACGCTGCCCACCGGACAGTTCGTTCGGATAGCGCCGCATGACCGAGCGCGGCAGAGCGACCAGGTCAAGCAGTTCCTGGGCCCGTGCGATGCGCTCTTTCTTGTTTCCGATCTTATGAACCTTCAGTGGTTCCTCGATAATGCGGAAGATCGAGTACATCGGGTCCAGTGACCCATAGGGATTCTGGAAGACAACCTGGAGCTTGCGGCGCAACTCAAACAGCTCTTTGGATGAGAATTGCGACGTGTCCTGCCCTTTGAAGAACACCTTGCCTTCGGTGGGAGTGAGCAAGTTGAGCACCATGTTGGCCACAGTGGACTTACCGGAACCGGATTCACCCACCAATGCCAGGGTTGTGCCCTTGCGCAATCCGAACGTGACGTCGTCAACGGCGCGCAGTTCCTTGGCTTCGCCGCGCGCACCACGTACGTCAAAGACTTTCGTCAAATGTTCGACGCGCACGATCTCCTCGGTGGAGGACGCACCTGCTCCTGTACCGGTGAGTTCTTCGTCCGTCACTTTCACGCCGCGGGCGTGGGCGGACTCGATACGTGCCGATGCGAGCGAGGGGGCCGCCGACACCAGTCGCTTCGTGTACGGATGCTGCGGATGCTGCAGGATCTCCAGCGCGGGCCCGGATTCGACGATACGTCCGCGGTGCATGACGACCAGCTGCTCGGCGCGTTCAGCCGCCAGGCCAAGGTCGTGAGTAATGAACAGGACGGCTGTGCCCAGCTCACGAGTCATTGTGCCCAGGTGGTCAAGGATGCGGCGCTGAACTGTCACATCCAACGCGGAGGTCGGTTCGTCGGCAATGAGCAGCTTCGGGCGGGCAGCCAGACCGATCGCGATCAGGACGCGCTGGCGCATACCGCCGGAAAATTCGTGTGGGAACTGCTTGGTCCTCTTGCCGCCACCGGCAAGTCCGGCCTCTTCAAGCAGGTCTGCCACGCGCTGACCCACCTGCGAGGTGGGGACCACGTTGTTGGCCCGCAGAGCCTCACCGACCTGCTTGCCGATACGGGTCACAGGGTTGAGGTTCGTCATCGGGTCCTGTGGGACCAGACCAATACCGGATCCACGCAGCTTCACCCACTCTTTGGTGGACAGATGCGTGGTGTCCTTGCCGTCAAATTCAATGCTTCCGCCTGTGACTTCACCGGTGCCGGGCAGCAGGCCGATGATCGCTGACGCAGTCGTTGACTTGCCGGAACCGGACTCACCCACAATTGCCACGGTCTGGCCGGGGTAGATCGTCAGGTTGACTCCGCGCACGGCGGGAACTTTGCCGGTGGACGTGGTGAACGTGACTTCAAGGTCTTTGAGCTTGAGCAGCGGTTCAGCGTCATCTGGGTGGATGTCGCCTTGGTCTCGTGAATGCTCATTGACCACTTCTGGCGCATCGGACATGACAGTGCGGGTGACCAGCTTTTCGAGGCGTTCGTCTGTCAGCTCAGCGTCGGTCGAGTCACCCTCGTCAACGTCGGGCATAAAGCGGTTGTCACCCGAGTCGGAACTGGCCGGGTTGGGTGTGACCGGTCGCGACGCGGCGAACGTGGGGTCGTCGGGGTCAGGTGTCAGATCTGGATTACGTGGAGTTGTCACTTCTTACGCGCCTTCGGATCGAGGGCGTCACGCACGGCGTCGCCCATCATGATGAAGCTCAAAACGGTCAGTGCCAGCGCGATAGCCGGGTAGAACAGAACCATAGGCTGAACACGCAGGGATGCTTGTGCCATCGAAATGTCGCCGCCCCAGGACACCACGGACGACGGCAGACCGATACCCATGAATGACAGGGAGGCTTCGGCAACGATGAATGTTCCCAGTGCCACGGTTGCGTAGACGATCACCGGTGCCATCGCGTTCGGCAGGATGTGGCTGACCACGATATGCCAGCTCGATGCGCCGGTCGCGCGCGCTGCCGTCACGAATTCCTCGTTCTTGGTGGACATGACGGCGCCGCGGGTGATGCGCGCAATCTGCGTCCACCCGAAGCATGCCAGCACCAGGACGACCATCCACACATTGCGGTTGTCGCGAAACATCTGCATGAACACGATTGCGGCAAGGAGCAGCGGAACTGCGAAGAAGATGTCGATGATGCGGGAGATCACGGCGTCCACCCAGCCACCGAGGTATCCGGCGAGGGCGCCCAGCGATCCGCCGATCAGGACGACGGCGATGGTCGTGAAGACACCGACCGTCACTGAGGCGCGAGCGCCGTAGATGACGCGCGCGTAGATATCGCAGCCCTGTCGTTCGAAGCCGAAGGGGTGCCCGGGACCGGCTGGTTCAAGTGAATTGCCCAGTTCGCAAAAACGCGGGTCCTGTGAGGTGAACAGCTGCGGCACAAAGGCCATGAGGAGCGCGATGAAGATGATGATGGCTGCCACCCAGAACATGGGGCGCTTGCGCAGCTGTTTCCACGCTTCACCCCACATGGATGAGGGTGCTGAATCGTCAGCTACGGCGTCGACGGCACCCAGGCCGGTCTCGTCAATTTCAGAGACGTAGTGCTGCTGTCCATGGCGAGTGCGCTCAATGGACGCGGAAGGAATCAGATTCTCACTCATAGCGGATCCTCGGGTCGAGCCAGGCGTACAGAAGGTCAACGATCAGGTTCGCGATGATGTAGACAAGCACGAGCACAGTCGTGAAGGACACCACCGTTGCCGGCTCGCCCTTGATGACTGCCTGCCACAGCGTGCCGCCTACACCGTTGATGTTGAAAATGCCTTCTGTGATGATGGCGCCACCCATGAGGGCGCCGAGGTCACCGCCGAGGAATGTCACGACGGGGATCAGTGAGTTGCGCAGAATGTGGCGGCGCATGACCTGTCCGTTCGACAGGCCTTTTGCCCGCGCAGTGCGCACGAAGTCGGCCGCGGTGTGCTCAGACACTGACTGGCGCGTCAATCGCAAGACATAAGCCAGCGATTGGGCGCCCAGCACTATCGCTGGCATCAAAAGATTGGTGATCGTGGTTTTACTGCCCACCGTGGGCGGCAGAATGCCCCATTTTACGCCGACCAGGAACTGGAGTACGAAGCCGATAACGAAGGTCGGTACCGAGATGACCACGAGTGACAGAACCAGAACCGTTGAGTCGAAGAAGCCGCCACGACGCATGCCGGCGATGACACCGAAACCCACACCGAGGATCGCTTCGAAAAGCAGCGCCATCACTGCAAGCTTGATGGTGATGGGGAAGGCTCCCGCCATTACTTCGGCAACTGAACGACCCGAGAAGGTGGTTCCAAAATCGAGAGTGAAGACGCCTTTGAGGTACAGCAGGTACTGCATGTACAAAGGCTTGTCGAGGTTGTATTCCGCACGGATACGCGCCTGTACTTCCGGGTTGAGGCCACGGTCGCCTCCCAGGGCGGCAACGGGATCACCAGGCATCAGGTACACCATTGCGAAAATCAGAAACGTGGCTCCGAAGAAGACCGGGATGATCTGGAGGAGCCGTCGTCCGATATATCGGGACATTGGGTATTTCCTTCGGGGTGGACAGGACATGCTCGCCCCTCTGATTGCTCAGAATCGCGTGCATGTGTGCTACAGGATCACGGAGCTGACGCCTCGCGATCGTTTCGGCCACTCACCTTTTGCCGTGAGACCTGCCAACGTCGAATGTTCAACATCGTGCAAACTTCACGCCAAAATATGCAAGCTTCGCTTGGTGAGCGTATCACTAATTCTTTTAGTCTTGGGAGCCGAGTCGGCTTTTGAGCGGCATTCACGTCACTTTTGCACTGTCTGACCCATCACATCAGAGACATGTTTGTGCAGGTCACTCGGTTGGACGTGAACATAGTTCTGTGGCGAACAGGGGATTCCTGGTCGCCACAGAACTATGTAGTACTGATCTATATGGAGCAGATCACTGCTTGGTGATCAGGTAGTACATCGGAACGCTGTGCCAGTCGAATTTCACGTTGTCCACGTTTTCTGACCAGCCACCAACCACGTTGGAGTACCACAGCGGGATTGCCGGCAGATCCTGGAAGAGGATCTCCTGGGCCTGATCCAGCAGCTTGTTGGACTCTTCCAGCGAGCTTGCACCCGAGGACTTGGTCAGCAGTTCATCGAATGCAGGGTTCGAGTAATTGCCGTCGTTCGCACTTGCGCCAGTGCCGTAAATCGGTGCCAGGAAGTTGTACTTACCGGGGTAGTCAGCCTGCCATCCAGCTCGCATGGCTCCCTTGATGGAGCCGTTGGTGACGTCGTCACGCAGTGACTTGAAGTCCGGGTAAGGGTTGCCTTCCGCTTCGATTCCGAGGGTGTTCTTGATGGAGTTGACCGTTGCGTCAACCCAACCCTGGTGACCGCCATCGGAGTTGTAGGCAATGGTGAACTTGCCTTCGAACGGAGCGATGGCCTCAGCCTGTGCCCACAGTTCCTTCGCCTTGTCGGCATCGTAGGTCAGAACCTCGCTGCCGGGGATCGAGTCGTTGTAGCCGTCAACGACAGGTGAGGTGAAGTCCTTGGCAGGGGTGCGGGTACCGGAGAAGATCTTCTCGGTAACTTCTTCACGATTGATCGCGTAGGAGATTGCCTGGCGACGCAGCTTGCCTTCTTCACCGGTGAAGTGCTCAAGGTCGTTCGGAATGGTGAATGCCTGGAAGATAGCAGCAGGCTGGTTCACCGAGCGTCCGTTGAGCTCGCTTTCATAGGTCTGGAATGCGTTTTCAGGGATGGCGTCCAGCACGTCGAGGTTGTTGCCCACGAGGTCCTGGTAGGCCGCGTCCTGCTTGGCGTAGAAGGTGAAGTGGAGTCCGCCGTTCTGCGGCACACGCTCACCCTGGTACTCGGGGTTCGGGACCAGTGAGAAGCCTTCGTTGTGAACCCATGCGCCTTCGCCGTCAGCCATGTAGGGGCCGTTGCCGACCGGGTTCTCGCCGCCGGCTTTAGGATCAGCCAGAGTAGAGTCGGGCAGCGGGTAGAAAGCTGAGTAGCCCAGACGCTGTTCGAAGTCAGCTTCCGGCTGCTTGAGCTTGATGGTGAAGGTGGTGTCGTCCACGACCTCGAGGCCGGTCAGATCGCCGTTGCCTTCCTCATCGGCACCTTCGATGGGTGCGAAGAAGTAAGCGGAGAGCATGGCCTCTTTTGCACCGAGCTTCCATGCCTCAACGAAGTTCTTGGCCTTCAGATCGGAGCCGTCAGAGAACTTCAGGCCTTCCTTCAGTTTGACGGTGTAGGTCTGATGGTCGTCAGTTTCGATGGACTCGGCCATTTCCATGTGGCTTGCGCCTGTCTCATCGTAGTAAGTCAGTCCGGCGAACAGCACGTCAAGAAGACGGCCACCGCCCGTTTCGTTCGTGTTCGCAGGGATCAGCGGGTTCTGAGGTTCAGATCCGTTGACCTCGACAATGCCACTTGATGCTGCGGCACCGCCTGATGCTGCGGCACCGCTTTCACCACCGTTTCCTGATTGGTCGCCGCTGCCGCCGCCACATGCGGTCAGTGCAAGGGCGAGGGCGGCCGGAACCGCCAGCCATGTTCTCTTAATCCTCATGGGATGCCTCCTGATTTTTATGCAGGTGCTTCTGGGCCGCTGTGTCACGTACACAGGACACGGATGCCAGATGTCACAGACACTACCGATCAATCTGCCTCAAAGCGTTGAGAGTTCACCATGTGGAAGCTACAATTTGGTCACGAATTATCACGAAATGATCAAGAACTCGTCTTGATCATTGAAAACAAGCCGAAAGCTCACGTGGTGTCGTCGGGTCACTTTGTGACAAATCCTCATCTTTGTCTCAATCGATTGTGCCTGATTTCACACACTATGGTCAAGGCTTCGTCATGGGACCGTCACCAACTGATTTGCGACTACCCTTGAGTGCATGAAACCCAGCGCTGCAGGTCACGTCATCACGTGCGGAGAGGCACACGCGACGGCACTCCGCACACCAAAGCGTCGCATCACGCAACCGCCTGACGCACTACGCATCGGCATCAGCGGCGGAATCGGTTCCGGTAAGTCGGCGGTGGCGGACGTTTTTGCCCGCCGCCATGCCACTGTTGCAGATGCAGACCAGATTGCCCGGGAGGTCGTCGCACCCGGTTCGCCCGCGCTGCACGACATTGCGCAAGCGTTCGGCACGGACATCCTCAACGCTGACGGCTCGTTAAATCGTCCGGCGCTGGCACAGCTCGTTTTTTCTGATCCGGCGCGGCGCACCCGCCTGGAGGCATTTACTCATCCGCGTATTGCTCGCGAGTCGGCGCGCATACTCGCCAGCGCACCGCCCGGCACCTTCGCTGTCTACGACGTTCCTCTGCTGGTCGAGGGTGGCCTGGCATCCATCTTTGACGTCGTCATTATGGTGGGTGCTCCGGTGCAGATCCGAGTCGAACGCCTCGTGAGCCGTGGTCTGACAGCTGACGATGCCCGCGAGCGCATCGATTCTCAGGCAAGTGAGGCTGAGCGACGGGCGGTGAGCGATGTGTGGATCGCGAACACGGGCACGGTCGCTGATCTCAACCAGGTGGTCGAGCGACTCATCGACGACTGGCTGACACCGCTGCTGTCATAGGCAGGCTCCCCACGCCACCAGATGGCAGTGCGGGGAGCCTGACCAGATCCTTATCTGTCAGTGCGTATGACGGCGACGTCGCGTCGCCACCATCACGGCACCCACTATGCCGATCACGGTGACCGCTGCGAGCAGACCGCCATCAGCGCCGGTGGCTGACAGGTGACGCCCTCCCGCCGATACGTTTGGCGACGCACCCGGTTGCGCTGATTGACCATGGCCGCGGTTCTGATCGGTTCCCGGCTCGGTCGGCTGAGTGCCCGGCTCGGTCGACTCACCGACAGGCACCGCTGTGAACGTCAATACCGGTGAGATCACTTCACCACCGTTGACATCGCTGACCACCACGTACCAGCTATGTGTCCCCACCGGCACATCTTTCCACGTCGCACTGGCAGTGCCAGGTGTGGCAACAGCCTCGGCAGTCCCAATGAGTCGGGTGGACAGCACGTCCGCGGAGAAGCTGTCCGTGCTGAGCACGCGCTGTGAAGGTGTGATTCCCAGCTGCGCATATGAGACATCGAAATGCTGGTACTCATACGGATTGTCGGCGCTGCCCAACAGCCCCTGATCATCGGAATTGTAGCGCTGCAGCGAAGGTGAATACGTGCGTACCATCATGCGCTGGCCATCGTTGTCGAAATGCAGCAAGCGCAGGTAGCCCTGGCCACCCTCGGGAAGTGCCTGGTAGTCGAAGAGCATCGATGTCACGGTGCGCTCCGCTACGCCGTCCCCATCGTCATCGAAGCTGTCCGTGCGGGTGAACGCATCGTGGTAGTGCCCCGACATCACCATCCGCACATTCGGGTTCGTGGCGACGACCTCATCAAGGATACGCTGCGGGATCGGACCGAGCCCACCGGTCGTCAGCATGAATTCATGCAGGTCGATGATTGCGATGCGGTCCGGGTGAGCGGCCAGCACCTGATTCATCCATTCAATTTCCGCGTCCCCTGGTCCCCAGCCCTGGTAGACGGCAATGAAGTCGATGCCTCCGGCGGAGAACAGATCGAAGTGTCCGCGGTTGTCCTCATATGAGCCGCCGTACCACGGGTTAGCAGCGAAGCGTGCCTCACCGAAGTTCTTCGAATACTCCGAGTAGTCGTTGGCAAGGTGGCCAACATCGTGATTTCCTGCCAGAACGCCATAAGGGAATCCCGCCTCATCGAGCGTGCGATACGCCGGATTGGCACGGTCCCACTGATGCTGCTGGTCGAAGTCGTCGATAATGTCACCTGTGTGGAACAGGTACTGGATATTCATGTTGGCCCGCTGATCCAGCAGGTACTGGTGGATGGCGAGCTGATGTGGGTAGTAGTCGTCGCGCTCGTTGTAGTACTGCGTGTCCGATTCCCAGGCGAGCGTGAAATCGTACGTGGAGCGCGCCTCGTCGTCGGCGTGCGCGGGAGTGACGGTGGACTCACGCGTCGTCAGGTTCTTCCCGGCCCACCCGTCGGAATGCTGGATCAGCACGGTAATCACACCATCATGCGCATACGTATCTGTCTTGACGAGGGCGTCCAGGTCAAATTTTTCGTACGCACCATCTGCTGCAGACGCGGCGCGCGTGTTGGCCGAATCCGTGCCTGTGCCAGTGATGTGGCGGTCGACCTCATCCCAGGATCCGTCAGCGGCGCGCACGCGCATCGACACCTGAGCGTTCCGTTCAGCCTGTCCGGACCAGTGCACACGCACCGTGGCGCCAGCGTCGCTGTCGCTGACAGGAATCTCGAACAGTTCATACGGGAAGGCATCATCTGAGGTGACCTGTTTGACCACATCATCATCCTGGGCAAGCTGCTCGATCTCGTCACTGGTGAGCGGACGAGCTGACTCACGCTCAGCTTGGGCAGCGTCATTCACTGTTCCGGAGGCGGTGCGAATGGTGCTGTTGTCCACGCGTTCACCTTCGTAGAATTTTGCGGTGACTTGGTCGCCTGCTTCATCATCCACGTGGGCGCTCAGTACCACATCGCCGGCTTCCACACGGGCACCGTCACCAGGAGTGAAGGTTGCAACCGTGGGGTCTTCCACGGGCGTCGTGAAGTGGGTGGTGACAGTTGCGGAGTTCCCCAGTTTGTCGACGGCAATGACGGTCAGTTCATGGTTGCCGGCCGGCAGTGACGTCGACGAGGTGGTCAGCGGAAGGGTGATGTCCTTGCCGTCGAGTGTTGCGCTGAGTGAATCCAGTCCAATCCCACTGTCAGTGGCGGTGGGATTGACGGTGATGTCACCCTGGAGCAGGGCGCCCTCGTCAATGTGTGTCTCGATGACCGGAGCCGTGTTGTCGACCCGCAGGACACGTGTGACGTTGTGCTGGGTGCCGTCCACTGTTGCCTGCGCGGTGATGGTGTGCGTGCCGTCTATTGCTGTCGTGGTGTCCCACGCGTGGCGAGCGCCGGTGAACGCGTCGTCAGGAATGTCGAACGTCGCGTCAAAGAAATCGTGCTTGCCTGTGGAATCGCCCATGCGCAGCCATTGTGTGGCATCGGAGTATCCGCGTGGGGTGAGCGTGCGTCCGTCCGGCAGGATCAGTCGCAATGCACGCACATCGAAATCGTCGTTATTTTCGTTCTCGTCAATCCCGGGTTTGGCTTTGGTACCCGCGTAGATCGAGGCGGTTACGGCCTGTCCGTCCATGTAGACCAGGGGCACGGGCGTTGAAATGGTCGTGATCTCGCTGTAGGTACCCTCATCGAAAATCGTCAGGATGTCGCCATTGGGGGCCAGCACGCCGTTGCGGAAGAACGTGTCAGTCTGCGTGGCTTCGAAGGCGAAGACCGGCTCACCTTCCAGTGAGGCTTCCGTCTGCACGTTCGTGCCATCGATCGTCATCGTGATTGACGAGGGGTCATCGGTCGCCGCAATCAGGTCGGTGGTGCCGGACACCCAGTCATTGTCGGCATGGTTGATACGCAAGGGGTCAGTGACTGCTCCCTGGATGGCAACTCGTACGGGAGCGGTAGTTTTGGTGAAGGTTCCGTCCGTGTAGGTCAGCGTGTAGTCGAACCAGCGTTTGCCGGTCATGTCAGCGGCAGGCACCTCGAAGGTGAAGTGCGTGACGTCTTCGCTGTCATGTGTCAAGTTGATCGCGCGCGAATCTTTATCGGCGCTCGACTTCATGTTCAGTGTCACCGTCTTGACGCTGGTGTTGTCCGTGATGGTGAAGTCGAATGCCAGTGGCTGGTCGGCGCGAACTGTGGATGGGGTGGCATCTGTCAGCGCCGGTTCCTGCGTGTCTGCGGCTAGTGCGACCAGGGGCCTGGGGAGCTGGGCAGCCATCAGTGTGCCCGGCGATGCCGGGTGAGTTCCAATGCGGCCCTGTGTGGTGAGGTCGTCCGTGTTCACGCAGAAATGGAATCCCTTGTTGTATTCGACCTCTTTGCCGTTCATGTTGTAGTAGGCCCGGTTAACGACCGCGCCGGTATTCGTCTGGATCTGCATGCCGCGAGCACCACCATTGGCCATGCCACCTGAGTAGATTTCCACCAGGTCCTGGCCCATAGTCAGCGACGTACCCCACTGCTTGTTGAAATCGGCTGCGCCCAGATCATTGTTGTTGCCGTTCCTGATCCAGAACACCAGGGTTTTTCCGGGTTGGATCACGACGTTGTCAGGGGTGGAGGGCCACAGTGCCGAGCTCTTCGAATCGGGGTACAGGTAGCTCAGCGTGTAGTTGGAGAAATCGATGGGCTGGTCGGTGGTGTTGGCAATCTCAATGAACTCAAAGCCATCTGAGCCGGACACGTTATCTGTGTCGGGTACAAGTTCGGTGATCATCAAAGGTGCTGCCGTGTCAGGTGCGTCCTGTGCCGACGTGGGGTCATCGGGGTCTGGCTGACCTGACTGGTCGCCGGGATCTGGCTGAGAGGTGCGGACGAACTGCTCGTCGCGGACAGTGCCAGGTGTTGCCGTGGCCTGCGACGCCAGCAACGTCATCGACTGGGTGTCTGATACGGCGAATTCTGCGACTTTGTTGGCTCCGACGGAGCCGGCCGGGTAGTACGACCACGATTCGATTTGCCCGTCTTTGAGCACCCGGATTCCGCGCTCACCTTTGTTGGCCATACCTGCCTGGCCGGTGACGCGCACAATTCTGGCGTTGTTGCTCATGGACCAGTTGGTGCGAAAATCTGCGTCCGTGCGCGCAAAGGAATCGAGGTTCTTCGCCGTGTAGGACAGCCACATGATGATTGTTTCGCCTGGACTGAGGGTCAGGTTGGCGTCGTCAACCGTCAGTTGTCTGTCCTGAGAGCGGTCATCGGAATCGGCGTAAGTGTAAGCGAAAGAGTACTTCTGTTCAGCAAGGTTGATCGCCGCATCCGTCGTGTTGTGGATTTCGAAGTATTCGTATTCGTCAGAGCCGGTATTGTCGGGCGCAATCTCCGTGATCATGATCGGCGGAACGGTGGCCTCAGCCTGTGCCGGGCCACCGCTCCACACGCTCGTCATCATCAGAGCTGCCGCCACTCCCATAATGAGGACGCGAGGTCGAACTGAAAACATGTGTATGTACTCCATCAGTCAGCAAAAATCACTATGACTTCACTGACGCTAATGACGCAGTTCAACCACCCGGTAAACACTGCCTAACGTGTAGGTTTACCGGTGTGTGAGCCTTCTTTCCTTTATTCGAAAACCTTCGCGATCTGGGGACTTTGGTCGATGTAACCCTCCAGCACGCGGCGTGCCACGGCAACGGAATCGACCAATGGGTGGTTGGCCATTGCGCGCCATGCAAGGGTGCTGTCCCCCTGCGTTGCCGCCTCGATCACGAGTTCCTCACAGCCCTTGACGGTGGTGATGAGTCCGAGTTCGGGACCGGTCACAGGCCGCACGTGCTGCGGATGAACTCCGTCAGCGTCGACGCGACAGGGCACTTCAATCACCGCGTCTTCGCGCAATTGCGGCACGATCAGATCACCGCCCGCATCCGAGTTGCCCACACCCAGGATCATGCGTGCGCGTGTGCCGGTGGTCAGCGAGTTCATCAAATCGAAGGCGACCTGCTGGTAGCCACCTGCGGCGATGTCTTCGTCACGACGGTTGGCGCGGTCTTCCTCATCACGGGATTCGGCCATGTAGGTCGCTTCGCGCTCGTCATGGACCCTGGTCCATGCGGCTGCGGCATCGTGGTCGCTCGCTCCGGCGGCTTCGTCATAGAAAGCGCTTTGCTGCTTGTCGAGGAATTCGCCGCGTGTAGCCTTTTCCTGCCTGATCCGGGCGACTGATTCGCGGTTGAGGTAGTAGTAGAAGAGGTATTCGTTGGGCAACATTCCCAGTGCGCGCACCCACTCAAAACCGATTGTGCGTGCCTCTTCGATGTGATCCAACGCGGCATCGTCGGCCAACAGGTCGGGCAGACGATCTGTGCCGTCCAGTTCCAGCGACCGCAGCCACCCCAGGTGGTTCAGGCCCACGTAGTCGAATGTGAGACGAGGATCGTCCTGGTCAACCCAGTGATGATCGATGCCTGCCGCCGCGCTGACACGGCGCACCAGTCCGATCGGCGTATCGCAAATACCAATCACACGGGAGCCCAGTTCGCGCCGCATCGCCTGAGTAATGATTCCGGCAGGATTCGTAAAGTTGATGACCCACGCATCGGGAGCCACCTCGCGCACTGCACGAGCCAGTTCCATCGCGATGGGCAGTGTACGGAACGCATAGGCATAGCCACCCACCCCGACCGTTTCCTGTCCGAGGATTCCTTCGGCCAGCGCAACACGCTCGTCAGTGACACGTCCGGCTGTGCCGCCCACTCGTATGGCTGAAAAGACGAAGTTGGCTCCCATGAGGGCCTGGCGCAGGTCGGTGGAGGCGGTCAGTGTCGGTGGATGGGCGAAATCCATTCCGCGGATGACCGCCATCATGACGTCGAGCCTGCGCTGATCGATGTCATAGAGGGCCACTTCGTCGACGTTCAGGCCACTATGAGGCCCCTTGCCCTCGCGTGCTGCTGAAAGAACTTCGATGATCTGCGGGGCGCGGAATCCGCCTCCGCCTGCAATTACAAGTTTCATGCGCTGATCACTTTCGTGTTTGTTCCCTCAAGCTCTGCCAGTGAGGGGGTGGTGGATATTTCGGCGGTCGTCACAACACCCGTCAAGTCACTGAGATGGCACACGGTCAGCAGGCCTGATCCCGGAAACTTGTCCGATGACGCGACGGCGAAGGTTTGTTCAGAATGCGCGATGATTGATTTCTTGATGGGCACTTCCATTCCGGTCGAATCCATCAAAGCGCCGGAATGGCGGATACCCGAGGTGCCAACGAATGCGATGTCAGCTCTGATTGCCTCCAGTGCATGTTCAGTGAGGCTGCCGACCAGTGACAGGTAGTTTGTTCGCAACACACCACCCAGTACGACAAGCGTTGCTTCACATTCGCCTCGCAGTTCGTCTGCGACAGCCAGGGAGGCAGTGACAACGGTCACGTCGCGATGCCTGAGATGGCGGGCCACCATCACGCCGGTAGTGCCGATGTCGATGAGGACGACCGACTGATCGGGTACGAGGGCTGCAGCTGACCTGCCGATACGATCCTTCTCTTCGGCTGATCGCATAGCAACCGTGGCAAAAGGCTGGTCCTGTGTATCGTGCGGGGATTCGCTCAGGGTTTTAAAGCTGGGTACACCGCCGTGAATTCCGCCGCCGCGCACGCGCGTCAGTGCGCCTTGCTCATCCAGACGGTTCAGATCGCGCCGAATCGTTGACTCGGAGGTGCCGAAGTGCTGTGCCAGATCGGATACTGACATACTGCCGCGGTCATGTACCAAGTCAAGGATTCTGGCACGACGCTGATAAGCCAACATAGTGCCAATTATAACGAAATTCTTTCAATTGTGAGCAATATTGGTCATTTGCAAGCACAATGCGCCGAAATATCGCTACAGTGTGATGAGAACAAGATCACGTTCAGTTCCACATTGGCAAGGAGGCATCCGTGGGCACTGCGTCGTCAGATGGATCAACCTGCGTCATTGGCCCTGTCTTCCTTGACGTTGTCATGTCGGGACTTGCAGGCCCCCCGCGCCCAGGTGAAGAACAATGGGTATCAGGATGCGCCATCACTGCAGGTGGAGCAGCAAACCAGGCCATCGCTATTGCGCGTTTACTTCAGGCGCCTGACACAGACGATTCCTCCCGTCCACGCCTGGTCACCACTATCGGCCAGGATCGAGCAGGTCATCTGGTGGCCGACATCCTGACCAGTGAAGGGATTGACCTGAGGTGGGCGAGCAGATGTGACCGCCAGAATGTCACGACGTCGCTGGCATTCAACGGTGACCGGGCAATGGTGACCTATGGCTCGGAGAGCGTCTCACTGTTGGCAGATGTCATCCAGAGGGATCACCCGGCCGCCCTCGTCGCTGACATGAATGCGATTAACGCCAACCACGACAGCATTGCTCAGTGGGGTGATGTGTGGGTGCTGGGCGATGTTGGTTGGGACCCAAGCGGGCAGTGGGATATCGACAATCTGCGCGGCCTTGACGTCACCGATGTGTTCACTCCCAACGAGACTGAAGCGATGCGTTACACACGCACCGACAGCGTCGAGGAGGCAGCCCGGGCACTGTCGAAGAAGGTGCCGCTGGTGGTTGTCACCTGCGGGCCGAGGGGAGCTGTCGCCTGCGATGGAACGGACCTGTTCACGGTCCCGGCCCTGGATATCCCTGTTGTTGACCCGACAGGTGCCGGAGACGTGTTCTCAGCGGGCCTGACCTTCGCTCACCATGCGAGGCTCCAACCGCGCGCCGCAGTTTCCCTGGCAATCGCTGCCAGTAACTACACCGTTCGCTTCCCTGGCGGTTCATCCAGCGCGCCGACCGGTTCCGACCTGCACCACTGGGTCGCGAGCCTTTCGCGAGACCTCACCAAGGGACTTGACCTGACTTTTCTTGATGTACTCAACGTTTAAATGACACGACCGAAAGGATGTAACACGATGAAGTATTCTTCTCACGGCTCGGCAATGGTTGCCGGACTGGCGTGCCTGGCACTGATGGCGGGGTGTGCTCCCAGCGGCGGAAACGGAGGCCAGACCAGCGGCGACTCCGGCTCCCAGTCGACGGCAGCATCCGAAGTATCAACCGATATTTCGAACGCCCCCGAACAGACACTGGTGGTGTGGGACCAGGAAGTGCGCGGCGGCCAGAACGAACAGATCGAGCGCCTCAACAAAGCGTTCATGGCGAAGTACCCGAACATCACCATCGAGCGCAACTCCCAGTCCTTTGACGATCTGCAGACCACATTGCGTCTGGCTCTGACCGGCGCGGATGCGCCTGACGTTGTGCAGGCCAACAACTCGCGTTCCATGATGGGCCAGTTCGTCCAAGCTGGACAGATCCAGTGCCTCGACCCGTATGTGGAGGCCTACAAGTGGAACGAAACTTTCGCTGAAGGCATTCTGGCGAACTCTTCGTACTCCTCTGATGCCACCAAGTTCGGTGAAGGCTGCGTCTACGGTCTGCCGCAGGTCGGCGAATCAGTGGGGATCTACTACTCGAAGGCCAAGCTCGCTGACCTCGGTCTGAAGGAGCCCACAACCTGGCAGGAACTGGCCGACCAGCTGCCGACCATCAAGGAAGCCGGTGAAACACCGCTGATGCTCGGTAACGTCGAGAAGTGGCCGGGACTGCACGTCTTCGGCGTCGTGCAGGGCGCACATGTGGACGCAGATACCGTGCGTTCGCTCGGCTTCGGTAACGCAGGTGCTTCGTGGAAGACACCGGAAAACGTTGCTGCCGCCACGCAGATCCAGGAATGGGCCAAGAACGGTTTCTTCAACGACGGCTTCAACGGCGCTGACTACGACAGCACTTGGCAGGATTTCGCCGGCGGCAAGGGCGTGTACCTGATTGCCGGTTCATGGCTCGCACCTGACCTGCTCGAAGCAATGGGTGAAGATGTCGGCTTCATGCTGCCGCCAATGGCCGAAGGAATGGATGCGCCGCAGACCACCGGCGGCACCGGATTGCCGTTCGCCATCACGTCAGCCGCGAAGGATGTCAACGTCGCTGCGGCCTACATCGACTTCCTGACGAACGCCGATGCGATGAAGGTTCTGGCTGAAACCGGAAACGTGCCCGTCAACGATACGGCTACCTACGCCGCCAACGAGAAGGGCGTCGTGGCCGATGTCATGAACGCCTTCGACACGTTGACGAACTCCGGCAACGTTCTGCCGTACCTCGACTACGCCACCCCGACCTTCGATCAGGTTCTTGGTGACGCACTGCAGGGACTGCTTGATTCGCAGATCACCCCTGACCAGTTCGTCGACACTCTGGAGACGGCGTACACCGAATTCACCAACCAATAATGCAGCCGGTCGCCCTCGTTCGTCTTTCATGATCAACGAGGGCGACCCATCCGCTTTTTATATCCGTTCGCGTGTACATTGAGGAGGCTTCGATGACCAACCACACCGGCGGTGCACAGACAGCGACCGCCACCAGTTCACGCCCCGCACGTGGACGCAACAGGTCACGCGCACAGTCACGGTGGGCCATGTCGATTGCTCTGCTGGCACTGCCAGTGCTGGTGTACGGCGCATTCATGCTGTACCCCATCGGTCGCGTCATCACCCTGTCGTTCTACAAGTGGGATGGCCTGGGCGTAGGAACATGGGCAGGGTTCAACAACTACGTCACAACATTCACCGACCCCAGGCTGTTGGACGCCTTTTGGCATGCTCTTGTCCTCATCATTTTCTACGCGGTGTTCCCACTGATCATCGGCCTCGTCCTGGCGACACTGCTGACACGCTCAAGCGTGCGCGGGCTCGGATTTTTCCGAACCGTCGTCTTCCTGCCACAGGTCATCGCCATGGTGGTGCTGGCCATTTCGTGGCGTGAAATTTACGCGCCCGACGGGCTGCTCAACCGTGTGCTCCGGGCGATCGGTCTGGGCGGACTTGCCAGGCCGTGGCTCGGTGACTACTCGACGGCGCTGATCGCCGTGGGCCTGATCGGCACATGGGTGTCCACCGGCCTGGTCACCGTCCTGCTCATGTCCGGAATTGCGCGCATCCCGCGCGAGTACTACGAGGCAGCCATGCTTGACGGCGCTGGGTGGTTTCGCCGCTTCTGGTCCGTCACTATTCCAAGCGTGCGTGGTGAAATCCTCGTCTCACTGACCCTGACGGTGATCGCAGCGCTGAAGACATTCGATCTGGTGTACATGACGACATCGGGCGGCCCCGGCACATCCACAACCGTGCCGTCCTACGAGGTCTACAACCAGGCGTTCCGACTCGGACAGGTGGGAACGGCCTCGTCACTGGCGATCGTACTAACACTGGTGATCTTCCTGATCAATCTGACCATCAACCTGTGGGGGGAAAAGGACCAATGAAAACTTCTCCCGCTGAAAAAGTCGTCAGCTACATCGTGTTGATCTTCTTTGCGCTGCAGTCCCTGATCCCCATTCTGTATGTCCTGTTCCTGTCGTTGAGTTCAGAGAAAATCAACGACTCGTCGTGGGGACACATCGAGAACTTTGCAAAAGCGTGGAGCCAGGGTAAGTTCTCGCTGTACATGAAGAACTCGGCGATGATCGCCGTGGTTGTCGTGACGTCGGCACTGGTGCTCTCACTGATGAGCGGCTACGTGCTCGGCATTTTGCGCCCGCCTGGCTCCAACGTTCTGTTCTACGTGTTCCTCCTGGGCATCATGGTGCCGTCCGAAGCGATC
Source organism: Pauljensenia sp. UMB10120 (assembly GCF_030212035.1). NCBI lineage: Bacteria > Bacillati > Actinomycetota > Actinomycetes > Actinomycetales > Actinomycetaceae > Pauljensenia > Pauljensenia sp. UMB10120. The sequence continues at coordinate 168,999 of NZ_JASODH010000006.1, forward strand.
ATCCTGCCGTTGTTCTACGATCTTCGCACCCTCGGACTCACCGACACGCTCTGGGCGGTGGCGCTGCCGCAGATTGCGCAGTCACTGGCATTCGGCACATTCTGGATGCGCGCGTTTTTCCGCTCAGTTAACCCATCCATCCTGGAGGCTGCCCGGCTTGACGGCGCCGGTGACATCCGAATCCTGTGGTCGATCCTGCTTCCACTGGCACGTCCCGCAATCGTGACTCAGATTGTGCTGACGTTCATGTGGACGTGGAACGACTTCCTGATCCCGCTGGTCATGTCACCGACCGGCAGGATGCGCACCGCCCCGTTGAGTCTGGCATTCTTCCAGGGCCAGTACACCACCGGATCCACGCTCCTGGCAGCCGGAGCGGTTCTTGTTGCATTGCCTATGGTGATCCTCTTCCTCGCCCTGCAGCGCAGCTTCATTTCCGGAATGACCGAAGGAGCAGTTAAAGGCTGATATTTGACCGTGATTGTTGAAAAGAACTGGAGAATTTGCAATGAAGCACCTACTCAGATCGGTCGCGCTCGCAGGGGCGTGTGCGCTTCTGGTCCCAGGAATGATGTATGCGACGCCGTCCCTCGCGGCACCCTCGTCTGAGGCACCTGAATGGGCATTCGGCCACGCCCAAACCTCCTCAACCAGTGATCCAACAAAACTCGATGTCCTCGGCGTGTGGGCGCACCCCGATGATGACGCGTCCTTCAGTGCACCGTGTGGCGTGTGGGGTGATCTTGCCGATGTACGCTGCGGCATTATGCTGACCACGCGCGGCGAGGGCGGCTCCAATTCAGTCGGCTCCGAAGCCGGGCCGGACCTGGGCCTGCGACGTGAAAACGAAGACCGTGCGGCGCACGTACGTGACGGCACAGTTGATGTGTACTTCCTTGACCGGGTGGACTTCTTCTACAACACGTCCGCGCCGCTGACTCACCAGCTGTGGAACCATGACGAAACGTTGCGCCGGGCCACACAGGTTGTGCGTGAGACCCGACCCGAGATCCTGGTGACATGGCCCGCCTCCTTCGACGCAGGTCACGGCAACCATCAGGCCGCCTCGATGTTGGCATGGGAAGTGGCGCAGGCAGCTGCTGATCCCAACCGTTTCCCTGAACAGCTCAGCGGACCCAACGCGGTTCAGCCCTGGCAGGTCAAGAAAGTCACCGAATACGTCTTTGACTTTGGCAACACCACCAAGCTGCCTGATCAGGCCAACTGTCTGGCTGGCTACGCCGGAATCGAGGGACGTCCCTACACCGTGGCCGGAACGTGGACAGGATACGAATCTGAGTACACGTGGGTGGAAGGCAACGTGCAGGGACAGCCTGCCGGAACACCCAAGACCTGGGCGCAGGTTGGCGGTGAAAACGCCAAGGCTCACGCCACTCAGGCCCGCCTGATGGAAAAGACCGTTGTCGACAATCGATGTACACGCTTCCTGGTGGGTAGGTCGTGGGTACCGATGCAGGAAAACGGCACCGAAGGTGGCGGCGATGATCGTTCCATCCTCTTCGGCGCATCCCTGCCTGACCCCAGCGGCATGCCACTGGGCACACTGATGTATGGATCACCGGAAGCCCAGATGGTAGCTCCCGGTGAATCGGTCGACGTCACTGTCACGCTCGTGGCTGGCGAGCAAGCAATTCCGGCCGGCACCGTCTCGATTGACGTCCCCGAGGGGTGGACCGTCAGCGACAAACAGGCAACAGGTGAACTGGCGTCCGGTGACTCAACCGATGTCACGTTCACTGTGACCGCCCCTGACTCCAGTGCCCTCGGCACGATGCGTCTGCCGATCCGTTTCGCCTCAGATTCTGCCGAGATGACGGGCTACAACGAAACCCATGTTGACGTGGTGGCCCCGGTCAACGGCCGCTTCACGCGTGCCGGCAACGCCGCCTACTACGATCAGTGGACCGAAGATTACAACGTCTTTGTCTACGGCCAGTCACCGGCGCGGCGCGCTATCGGTGCAGGTGAATCGATCACGGTTCCCGTGACCGTCACAAACCGTTCCAGTGAAGCGCAAAGTGGCACGGTGGAGCTGACGGTTCCGGAAGGATATGCACTCAACCACCCGTTACAATCATTCGAAGGGGTCGCACCGGGTAAGACGGCGACGGTGGAGTTCATTCTCACTCACACTGATCCTGCTGCCGTCGGCAACACGATTGACGAGGTCACAGCCACCACAACCGCTGGAACATCGGTTTCGACCGAGAAGCTCGAACTGAATGTCGTGCCGACGACGGTGATCCCCAAGTTGGCGAAGGCCCCTGCTCTGGATGGTGACGCGTCAGCCTACGGCAGCACGCCGATCAGCGTTGCCGCACGGTGGGAAGGCGAGGAGTGCTCCTCCGAGGCTGACTGCGGCGGCACGTCACAGGCATGGCTGGGATGGTACGACGATGCGCTGTACGCTCTGGTCGATGTGGTCGACGAGCAGGCCTCAGCGGCGGTAACACCTGACCGCTGCTTCGGTCACTGGCTGGTTGACTCCGTCGAATTCCTGCTCGACCCGCTCGCACCGTCCAACGATACGTCCACCACGTTCAAGCTCGGTGTTTTCCCATTCACTGATGACCCTGACGGTCGGAACGGCAACGGCGCGAACGGCCCATGCTGGTCGCGTGACGCTGACCATCATCAAGGATTCTCCACAGGGCCTTTGGCGGAAACTATCGAGGGTGGCCTGAACGCTCCCGGCGTTGAAGTCAAGGCATTTGCCCCTCGTGACGATTCGGGTGCCTACACGGATGGACACTACAAGCTGGAAGTCAAACTGCCGTTGGCAAACCTGCCGGCAGCAATTGGCCCCACGTCCACTGCACCGACCGGAGATCAGGCCAGCAATGCTGTCAACCCGACCTACCTGGGCTTCAACATCACGCCGTACGATTCCGATACGCCTGACTTCGTTGGCCAGACCCGTCTGGCCTGGTCGGCTTTCGGATCTCAGCAGTCTGAGCCGTACCGGTGGGGTCACGCCTACCTGGACGGGTACGAGCCTCCGACGGACCGTTCCCATGAAGCTGGCGATCCCATCATTCCTGACAGCGCGCTGGACAGTATTGATTCACCTCAAACGGTGTTCCAGTCCGCTACACGAGGCGTGCCGATTGCAGGTCTGATGCCCGCCGCCGATGTCACCGTGGCTCCGAGTATCGATGCCGAGGCCATCCGCGTTCCGCTGTCGGGAACTCAGGCCGGCACGGCGCGCGCCTTCCTGTGGAAAGGGGATCCGTCCTTCATTCCGGTGTGGACGTCCAGCTGCGCGAACTCCGCGCACAACTTCGACGCATGTTCACCTGATGACGGGGCAGCGATGCCGTGGCAGCCGAATATGGGTGGCAGGCTCCTGGCCAGCGTTCAGGCCGACGTGGGGAGCACCGACATGACGATCGAGCTGACCGATGAGATTCGCGCAGCACTGGGTACCGACGTTCACCTGCTGGTGTCCTACCGCAACGGTGACACTGTCAACGCGTGGGCCTACCCGCTAGTGGCGAAGAAGGCCGGTGACACGCCTACACCCAAGCCGGATACCGACAAGAAGCCCGGCGATCAGGATGGGCAGCGTGGCGGCGACGCCGATCAGGGCGATCCGAACGCAGCCGGCCGACCAGGTGGCGTCGCACGAACCGGCGCGTCAGGTAGCGCACTCATCATGCTCGCAGCGTTCGGCGTGGCCGGAGCTGCAGGGCTGGCAGCATCGCGGCGGCGACACTAACGCTGATCGCGACGCATTTGAGCAAGGAGGTTGAAGCCGTTCGGCCCGTACCACACGTCGATATCTTCCGGGATGTCATGGAGTGCTTCGGGCCGAAGCGGCGTCAACGTGCCGTGCGAAAGCATTTGCTCAAACTGAGTCAGTGATCGGATGGCGATCCCGGCAACACGTTCCGGATATTTGCGGGCAAAGTCCGCATAGATTTCCGGGTCGTGTTGCCCGTCGTCTCCCACCAGGAACCATCGAACGTTCGGAAGTTCAGTGACCAGGCGCTGCAGTTCGCGCCGTTTGTGTTCACGGCCCGAACGGAACCATGTATTGGCGGACGGCCCCCAGTCAGTCATCAGAAATGCTCCCTCAGGGAAGCCCATCCGCCCCAGGAAGTCCCGCATTGCGGGCAACACGTTCCACGCACCGGTCGACAGGTAGATGACGGGAGCGTGCGGCCGGTTAATCGCCTCAGCGTGCTGGTCACCTTCAGCCAGTTCATTGAGCAGGCGCATCATTCCCGGCACCGACTGACGTGACGAAAAACGATCGACGAGGGCGTGCCGCAGCGCTATTGCCATACGTGGCAGCATCGACACCAGCACCGTGTCATCCAGGTCAGAGACGACCCCGACCCGCTCATTATCACCGATGATGCGGACTTTAACGGCGACGGGCTGGCCGGCACGAATTCTGCCCGAACGCTTCTCACGCTCAGGCGTGTCTTTCCTGTCGGGCTCACTTGCCGTCAAGACAAGATGCTCAATGTAGGACAGGTGGCCGCCAGCCGTTGAGGAAAGATTCTCCGGCACCAGCTGGTACAGTTCCTTACCTGCAGTGACGAACACCTGCTGGCCTGACGGCATGGTGGGGATGGCATTGATGCGCTGAAGAACTGCCCGTTGTTCGCGTGAAAGCTGAGTGCGCAGTCGGCGGCGCTCCGCAGTGGGCGTGACATCGGTGTGCGTATGTTCGTTGCGCACGTGATGCAGAATCGGAGCGTCGCCCTCGACAATTCCCAGGTGTGCCACGTCGCCGGCGTGCAGAACCTGAATCCACGCGTCATGCCAGCCGGGCGCAAGTCCATGGTTGCTCAGTGTCAGGTCGATGTAGCCTTCCGCGTTTGCGAAGCAGATGACGCGTGCCTTTCCCACGGTGATCAGGGCGGGTTGGCGTGGCACCTGCGCGTCGAAGAACTGTCGCCAGCCGCGCCTTTCGGCCAGCCATCGACGCTGATCATCTGTGCGGCTCATGAGGGCGCGCGCCAGGATGCGCACCTGCGTTGCAGAGCCGTACCCTCCGAATCCGACGACGGAGGGATAGAAACCTCCGAAGGCCAGTGCATGCGCCAAGCCGGTGGAGGCGAATTCGCTCACCGTATTCACTGCGCGCAACAAAGGCGCGAATGTGGCGCGGGCACCCTGGTTCTCGCGGCGGGCATCCCCTGTGTGCAGGCTGTCGGGTTGATCCCCTGTGTCCGGTTTAATCGTCGGATTCACCTTTCGTGTTGTGCTCACTGAGACGCGAATCAGCCTGCGAGGCGAGGGCGCGAACGGTTACCAGCGTACCAATGAGTTCCGCGGTTGCCCTCCGAACGACTGATTCGCCCACTCGTCCTTCGCGCACCGCGCGCACAATCGGAGCCGTGAAAGTGTCATCCGGGGAGGCCGGAGTGATCCAGTTGGTGCCTGCAGGCACCATCATGTCAACCGGGCACGTGTCGTAGGAGGTCCAATCGGTCATGATCATGCCGCGCCAGCCCCACTCGCCTCGGATAATCGTCTCCAGCAGTTCGGTATCTGCAGCGGTGTGACACCCGTTGACGCCGTTGTAACTGGTCATCAGCGTTGCGGCCGGGTGCACGCCGATCGCGACTTCGAAGGATTTCAAGTACAGTTCACGCAGCGCACGCTCCGGAATCAGCGACTGGTTGCGTTTGCGGGAGGCTTCAGCGTTGTTCGCCAGGAAGTGCTTGTAGCAGGCACCCACTCCCCCGCTTTCCAGGCCCTTCGCAAAATGCCCCGCCATCATGCCAGTCAGATACGGATCTTCCGAAAAGTATTCAGGGTGGCGCCCGCACAGGGGGTGGCGATGCAGATTCATGGCCGGTGCCAGGATCACGTCAATCCGGTTGGCGTGGGCTTCCTGGCCGATCACCCGACCGACTTCCTCAGCAAGATCCACGTCAAATGTGGAGGCGAGGACGACCGTCGTCGGCATCCCGATGTTCGGTTTCCTGATGTTGACACCGGAATTGCCGTCAGCCACTACGAATTCAGGCAGGTCAACGCCCGCGACGGTGGCCATGATGCCGGCAGCGCCTGTCCCTTCCATCCCCCAGTCGTCTCGCGAACACACCAGCAGCCGCACACACTGATCCACGTCGAGCTGTCTGGCCAGGTCAGCTGCCGTGGCCCGCCCTGCCGCCACGTCGTCAAATGTGACTGGGGTGTCAGAAGGCAGGGCTTCCTCCAGTCCGTCACGCGAGGGGACATGGCGCACGGGGATAAAACCGGGAGTATCCCTGATTTCGCTGCGCGTGCCCTGAGGCCAGGTGTGGGAAGGGTCGCGCCGTGAAAGCGCAGTGACCGGCTCAGGTGCGCGCATTACTGGGTGTCCGTGGGCAAGAACCCGGTCAGCGTCAAGACGGAACTGGCAGGTCTGGCCGGCATCGGCCGCGTCGTGTCCGACAAACAGGGTGTACTCCCCTTCCGTCACGATCCAGCTGGACACCTCTTCATCCCATACACTCAGGCGGTCAGCGCCAACGTCCAGGCGCACGACATGTGATTCACCTGGCTCAAGGAGTGGCGTTTTCGCAAATGCCACGAGTTCACGTTCAGGTGTTTCGATCCGCTCATGTGGCTTGCGCACGTAGGCCTGGACGACGTCCCGGCCGGCACGCTCCCCCGTATTCGTCACCGTCACATCGATTTGCGCATGCGGGTGGCCCCCCTCGTCACTGTTGATCGTTGCCGAGGGCGTCAGGTCGAATGTGGTGTAGCTGAGTCCGTAGCCAAATGGGTAGGCCGGCTCGGCGTCGAATGTGGAATAGAAGCGGTAGCCCACATAGATGCCTTCTTCGTACGCCGTGTCGATCCATGTGCGGTGTTCGGCGTTGTAGCGCGTCTTTCCACCTGCACAGTCGTAGAAGTTGACGTCGGCGGGCAGGTCCGCGAGTGCCCGTGGCCACGAATCTGACAGGCGGCCAGAGGGGTTCACTGCGCCCGACAGGACGCGTTCGATGGCGGGGCCGGCCAGCATACCTCCCACTCCTGCAAGGATGAGCGCATCGACCGGGTAGGTGTCCATGAAGGACACGTCAATGGGGTACGGAGTGTTCAAGATGACGACGGTGCGGTCGAACAGGTCGCATACAGTGCGCACGAGGGTGTCCTCGGCGCTGTCAAGTCTGAATTCTGCCTCATCTGAGCTGTTGTCCGTGTTTTCTCCGCAGGGGCGGGTGAGCACGATAATGCCGGTGTCGGACAGTGCGCGGGCGCGATCACGCAGGTCACGTGGTGGCAGATCGTTGGTTCCGGTGCGGTAGAAACAGGCCAGTTCCTCGTTGAGAGTGAACGTGTCGGATGCTTCGATGGCATCACGCAGCCGCACCGTGTAACGCGGGTTGATCCTGCCTGCCCCGACGATGGCGGTGCGGAAGGCGTGCACGCCTGCTCCGAACAGGTTGAGTGTGCCCGAAGGCAGCGGCAACGTGTTGCGCCGGTTTTCCAGCAGGACGATTCCTTCTTCGGCGGCGCGCAGGGCGATGGCGTCGTGGTGTGCGAACGCTGGATCGGGGGCAGTGTCGGGCAGGGTGGTCAGCGTGAAGCTGGTCGGTTCCATCACCGTGCCGTTCAGGTCGCGAAATCCCCGGACCGTGACGCGGTGGCAAGTTCCTCGCCGGGTGAGCACGCCGAATACTGTGATCCCCAGGTGGGTCACGCCCCGGATAGCCAGAACGTCAGCCAGCACGTACGGGGTTGGGGAGCCGTCCAGGAAAACATCGCCCGGATGTTCCTTGTCGATCTGCGTGCTGAATGCCAGTGAGACACAGCCTTGAAGGGAGCGGTCCAGCATGAACATCTGGCCGTCGGGATCATCGATATCGACAGTGATTCCCTCGGACGGGATGCGCAGCGTGGGTGCGGACGGTGTTGGAGTGACAGCCATGTCAGGTCCCTTTCACAGGTCAACAGGATCTGTCACTAGCTTATCCACGTGCACTCATGGCGCACACTTTAATGTGGGTCACCCTCACTGTGAGAATCGTTGAAGGTGTGATCGTCAGGCGTCTGCTCGTTGGACGCTGGTTCTTGGGAGGCTGGCTCCTCGGGTGAGCTCGAGGCTGTGTCTGAGTCTGCGCCTTCGTCTTTTGGCGAGTCTGCGATCAGTGGTTCGGCTTCAGCGCGCAGCACGTCGCGACGCAACCTGGGCAGTCCGATCAGCATGACCGCGACCATCACCCAGCCAAAGGACACGGTAACGAGGAAGCCGCCGTGAGCGCCGGACGCGTCGATCACGCGGCCACCCAGCGTCGCCCCCACCGACACACCGATATTCATTGCCGTGGACATCCACGTCAATCCCTCAGTGAGCTGTGAGGAGGCTACGACTTTCGACACAATCGCATTGACGTTCGTCATGGTCGGCGCTATTGCCAGTCCCGTCACGAGCATTGCCACGCCAAGGGCAAGCAGGGAGTGCGCCAGCAGGAATGTTGACACACCGATGGCGAGTGCCAAGATTCCGATGGCAAAGAGTTTCCACAGCGCAGTGGTCCAGTGGCGAGCACCGTAGAACAGTGCAGCCGTGAACGACCCCATTGCGAAGAAGCCGAGCAGCACACCGGCGAGTTCCGGGTGAGCGTGCTCTTCAGTGAAGGCCACCACTGCCACGTCGTTCGCACCGAACATGACGCCCGCACCGATGAAGGTGAGCACCAGGATGATGATGACAGGGTTGAGCAGGACGGTCGGCTGGCGCACGCCCTTGATTTTCGGAGTCGGGGTCGGCTCGCTGGCGCGCTGCGGAAAGAACCCGATTGAGCCGACGATGATGAAGAACACCGACAAAATCAGACCCGTCCCCGGATGGAGCGCTGTTCCCAGCAGCGTGGCAACGATCGGTCCGATGACAAAGACAACCTCGTCAACTGCAGCTTCAAATGCGTACGCGGTGGTGAGCTGTTTCGGCGTGCGCACCACTTTTGCCCAGCGGGCACGTACCAGTGCACCGGGTGAACCCCACGTTGCGCCGGACAGCCCGGCGAAGATGAACAACACCCACGAAGGGGCGTGCAGGACGGCGGCACCAAACAGTCCGATGGTCGCAAGTGCCGACACCACCAGGGACGGCACCATAATGACAGCCTGGCCGCGTTGATCGACCAGGCGGGCAAGTATCGGGGCGCAGATCGACAAGGAGACGACGGAGATTGCACTGACCGCGCCCGCAAGCGTGTAGTTGCCATACATGCCTTTGACCAGCAGAATCGTCGAGATTCCCATCAATGACATGGGTGCGCGCAGCACCATACCAGCCAGTGAGAATTTCCATGCCCCTCGGATGCGCAGCAAATCAGCGTAATTCGAGAGCACGATTCACTATCCTAACCGTCTGCAGGCGGGTCAGCACCACCATTTTTGGCCAGATTCGTCACCCAGACGGGTATAGAATCACTGCTCTGCCGGCAAGTTTGCATGCCGGGCCCGCCTCACCTTCATTCCAATCTTCCGGCAGCGTGCAGCAGCGCCGCATCAAGCCTTACGTGAGTGCTTCGCTCACCACGTCACGCGCAGCGTCCTGAACCTTCGCAAGGTGGTCATCGCCCTTGAACGATTCGGCGTAAATCTTGTAGACATCCTCGGTTCCTGACGGGCGGGCAGCAAACCACGCGTAGTCAGTGGTCACCTTCAGGCCGCCGATTGCCGCATCGTTGCCCGGTGCGCGCACCAGTTTCGCGGTAATCGGGTCGCCCGCCAGCTCCGTTGCGCTCACATCGTCAGCAGCCAGGTTCTTCAGCTTGTCTTTCTGCTCCCGGTTCGCGGGCGCATCGACACGCGCGTACGACGAGGCTCCGAAGCGTTCCACCTGCTCAACGTGAATGTGCGAGGGCGACTTGCCTGTCACCGCCATGATTTCCGAGGCGAGCAACGCCAGGATGATGCCATCCTTGTCGGTGGTCCACACGGTGCCGTCTTTACGCAGGAACGAAGCTCCGGCCGATTCTTCACCGCCGAAGCCCACTGACCCGTCCAACAGTCCGGGCACGAAGTACTTGAAGCCCACGGGCACCTCGATCAGCGTGCGATCCAGTGATTGGACGACACGGTCAATAAGGGAGGAGGACACCAGGGTCTTACCGATCGCTGTGGACTCTGACCATCCTGGGCGGTGCGTCAGCAGGTATTCGATGGCGACCGCCAGGTAGTGGTTCGGGTTCATCAGGCCGTCAGCGGTCACAATGCCGTGACGGTCTGAATCTGCATCATTGCCGGTGGCGATGTCGTAGGGGGTGTGCCCGTTGGCATCGGGCGTCATCTGATCACGCAGGGAAGCCATCGCGTAGGGAGATGAACAGTCCATGCGGATCTTGCCGTCCCAGTCCAGCGTCATGAACGACCAGGCCGGGTCGACTTTCGGGTTGACCACCGTCAGGTCCAGATCGTACTGTTCAGCGATTGCCGCCCAGTAGTCCACCGAGGCGCCACCCAGCGGGTCTGCTCCGATGCGGATCTTCGCTTCGCGGATTGCATCCATGTCGATGATCGTGTCGAGCTGGCGCACGTAGTTCGCCAGGAAGTCGAATGTGCCCACACATTCGTGGCTGTACAGGTCAGTGTCGAGGACGCGCGGGATGGAGCGCCATCCTTTTTCAAGGAGCTCGTTGGCTCGCTGCGCGATCCACGAGGTGGCATCCGTGTCAGCCGGGCCACCGTGAGGCGGGTTGTACTTGAAGCCACCGTCGCGCGGCGGATTGTGGGATGGGGTGATGACGATGCCGTCAGCCAGTCCGTCACCACTGGTGCGTAGATTTTCGGGCGCACCGTTCGCATTGAGCACGGCCAGGGACAACGCGGGGGTCGGCGTGTAGGAATGACGCTCGTCAACCTTGATCTGCACGCCTGCAGCGGCAAGCACCTCAACGGCAGTTTTCCATGCAGGCTCGGACAGCGCGTGAGTATCGCGCGCAATGAACAGCGGGCCGTTATATCCCTGGCTTTCGCGATACTCCACGATGGCTGCGGTGATCGCGACGATGTGCGCCTCATTGAATGCGCCATCGAGTGAGGATCCACGGTGCCCGGAAGTTCCGAACACGACGCGTTGGTCCGGATTGCTGACATCCGGCTCAATGTCGTAATACGCGGAAAGAAGTTCTTGAACGTCGATCAGGTCTTCTGGTAGGGCAACTGTGCCAGCTCTTTCATGCATGACTCCAGTGTGTCACTGATCGGTGGCACCTGTCGCCCTATTCCAGCTTTCGGCACGTGCCTACTTGGTTGCCGGATCATCTCCATCAGTGGGATTAATAGGCGTTTCCAGGGAGGATTCACCTGAATCAAGGTTCTCATCAGCAGCAACTGCTCCGCCTGCAGCATCGGTTGCATCAGCGGCGGTGGAGTCTGCCTCGTCAGTGTGTGCCGGCGGAACGACCGGCTTGGCTGCGGCAGCCTGCTCAGCCTGCTGGCGACGCGAATGGCGTGCCCACAGCAACGCGGCGATGGCGAGGACAACCAGCAGGAGGCCAATCAGAACGTACGGCAGTACAGTTGCGCCGGTGTTGGCCAAAGGTGACGACGCGTTGAACGTATTGATGACAGTAGGCATCTGAACTCCACTGAGACGGTAGGCTGAGTACTGATACAACCACTCTACGACGAAAAGGCAATGACGCGATAGAGGCTCATCAGTGCCATTGGAGGTTAACGAAGACAATGGGTTGGATTGGTTCAGTTGAACACAATAACTGGCTATCGGCACAAATGCGCGCCCTCCTGGAAGAGGCGAAATGCACGATGGCATCCACCGGGTTTGCTCACCTGACCACGGAGGGGGACGCTGACACGACCCGACCAGTGGAGCTCGCGGTCACCTCGCGCATGACCTACGTGTACTCGTTGGGTATCCTGATGGGAATCCCCGGTTGCCGTCGCTTCGCAGACCACGGGATCCACTGCCTGTCGACACATTTTGTGGATGAGACTCAGGGCGGCTGGTTCACCGGCCTCACACACGACCTGGATGCTGAGGGCAACGCGGTCCCGTGGGAAGGCCCCTACGCCGACATGAAGTCGCAGTTCCATCACGCGTTCCTGATTCTGGCGGCTTCCGCGGCTACAGTCGCCAACAGGCCCGGCGCGCTTGAACTGCTCAACGCTGCACTGCACGATCAGGAGCGGTTCTGGCTGGACAAGAACGGGTTGGTGCACGATTCACTGACCGCTGACCACAAGCCGACCGACCGTCTGCATGCGATGGATTGCCTGCTGCACACCGCCGAGGCTTACCTATCGGCCGCCGAGGCGACAACCGATCCACTGTGGATTGAACGTGCCGAAGTGATCGCGCAGTTCGTCAACGAGCAGGCGTCATCCCACAACTGGCGCCTGCCCGAATACTACGACGCGCAATGGAAACCGCTGGATCATGTCCCCTCCGGTTTTGACGACGGTCGGCGCGTGTACACCGGCTACGTCATTGGCCACTCAATGCAGTGGGCGCGCCTGGCTGTCCATATTCGCGCCGCATTGCGCTCGATGGGCCGCCAGCAGCCGGATTATCTGTTCGAAATGGCGCAGGAGCTTTTCCACCGCGCCCGCGTTGATGGGTGGCGCCGCAACGGAAAGCCAGGTTTCGCACTGACCGTGTCCGCAGATGGTGAACCTGTGGATACGCACCACCTGCAGTGGGTCGCATGCGAAGGTGTGTGCGCTGCACTGGCGATTCGCCGCGCAATGCTCGATGACGGTGTCAACCCTGCAGAGGTGGAGAACTACGAGCACTGTCACCGTTCCTGGCTCGACTTCATCAACGACTACCTGATCTTGTCTCCTGGCAGGTGGATTCGCGCGCTGGATGAGAACAACGAACCGGCTTCCGAGCCGATCGCCTCGCGCCTGGATGTGTACCACGCAATCCAGACATTGTTGATGTCACGCGTGCCGCTGTGGCCGCCGTTTGCCTCGGCAATTTCGCGCGACCTGCTGGATCATCCGGAGGAAGCACCTACGGATCGGCGTTCGTGGAACATTTTCAAGCATCGCTGGTAGGCCGGTTCGACTATCGCGCGCGGCGCGTGATGCGGGTGGGTCACCCTCGTTCGTCATCATCATTGACGAGGGGACCAGCGCGTTGATGGTGCCGTGGTGTTGACATCGTTACGTGTTTCACTGCTGTTTCAGATTTTCATCTGCGCGCCTGAGCAGGTACACTGGGCGGGCTGGGAGGGCTGACCGAGCGGCCGAAGGTGACGGTCTTGAAAACCGTTGTGTCAGCAATGGCACCAGGGGTTCGAATCCCTTGCCCTCCGCGGGATTTCCCGAAAATGGCGCTTCACCTCGGTGATCACTGTTTTCGGGATTTTTTCCAGCTACGTGCCGCCGCGCCGGGAAGTTTGCCCGGATCGTGAGTCTGCGTATTTGTGGCGCGGGCGCAAGCCCGGTAGACTCAAGCGGTACTTGGAGACGTCGCATAGTCCGGTCGAGTGCGCCTCCCTGCTAAGGAGGTAGGGGTTCACGCCCCTCGCGGGTTCAAATCCCGCCGTCTCCGCTGTTGCCCCGCTGTTTCGTTGGAACGGCGGGGTTTTTCGTTGGCATGACAGGGTTTCGCTGTAACTCGTGCCTACGCGTGTGACTGCAAATTACGCCCGGTTTCGGGCCACCTTGAAGGCTTTTTTAGACACACAGTAGTCACAGGCTGAAGCTTGCAGTCGAGGTTGGAGCCGCTGGTCGAGACAGCCGGAGGGCTCCCGATCAGCCACTCAAGGTAGCCTGATGGTTTGCGATCAACCGGTCAAGGTATGAGAGACCTCGCTAAGAGTCTCATCATGTGAAAACCGCACGATAGAGCTAAAAAGTTGGGGTCTTCCTTCTACATGAGACGTGCATTCAGCGCTCTTACCTTGACCCGTTGACTCAAAAGCCCCTCATCGACCTTGACCCGTTGATGGCACACTCGATCGGAGAACCATGCTTCGACCATCTGCCGCACCTCTCCTCACTTGTTTTCATGCGCTGAACTAGATCCGCAAGAGATTGTTACTCGCACATTGGGACAGACTCCCACGGACTTTTGCCTCAGAGACAATCAATCATCCGGTAGTGAACCTCGATGGAGTCAAGCGAACGTAAATTGCTCGACCTCCTCAACTGAAACTCACGAGAGTTAATCGACTTTGACCTGCCTCCCTCCGTTGTGCAGATCACATGCAGCATCGAACATCCAACAGCTCCCGTATCACGCGACATACGGGAAACAACTCTTCGAGATGACAAACCAATAAGGTAGCAACCTTCGGCAAACACTGATACCGCGCACGGAGCGAGAACTCTCCCCAAGATTCAGCGACGTTGGCACGCTCATCACCGCGATGGCTTTTGTATGTATGACGAAATGCGATCTTTGAAAGCCACGTTCCACGCTCTGGGTTCGCTGCAAGTTCTGTTGTAACGACAGGCATTCGGTCGCGCCACAAATATCTGAGCCTAAGTTAACCAGCCAATTTTTTGCGTTCTCTCACCAAGCGGTTTTCAATGATCCGGTCGAGGTCTTCTTGACTGGTGACCGGTTTGAATCCGCCTGTGTTTTCTCCCGAAACATCGGTGTTGCCCTCGCTGGGCGCTGTCGAATCAGACATGGTCTGTTCCTTTCTTCCCGTTTATGGCTCGTCAGCCTTGTTGGTCCAGCCAATGTTCTCCGGGCTGTTTACGGAGTGCCACAAGGGGGCATAACAAAACCCCGCATGGCCAAGACCAATGCGGGGCAAACTTGCATTGCTTATAGGCTCGAAAAACGCTAACCTGATAGCAGGACGGGTTCCCCGGCCCCGCCCCCTCTCTGAGGTGGCTAGACATTGTCGAACAGGCGGGGATTGAACCCGTCCGCTACTTTTTTATTCGCGCAGTTCGATTTTAGGGGTTAATGCCCGGATTGTGTGTACGTGGTGTTGGTTTTTGTTCGGTGTGTCAGGGATTTGAGCGCTGTGTACATGCTTTGAAAGCATGTATGGTCCATGGTCTAGAAATCGGCCGCGTTGTGGTGTATGCGGCCACAAGCTTGTCAAGAACGGCAAAACCAGTGCTGGAAGAACCAGG